>JADDQD010000221.1:0-5395 GCA_016781555.1 Pseudomonadota bacterium
CCCTTGATCTTGCCAAAGGCCTGATTGACGAGGGCTATCACCCGATGACGATGTATTTTCCACTGGTTGTTCACGGCGCGATGCTCGTGGAGCCCACGGAAACGGAGAGCAAAGCCGCGCTCGATCAATTCATCGGGGCGCTTCGTTCGGTCGCCGAGCGCGCCAAGGCCGGCGACCAGTCACTGAAAGCTGCACCCGTCCACGCGCCGCGCCGCCGGCTCGACGAGACCCTTGCTGCTCGCAAGCCGGTGCTGGTCTATCGGGAGCCGGAGCAGGCGCAGGCGGCGGAGTGACGGGGCCGCAGCCGTTCGCGTTCAGCTCCGCGCCCGATGCGCGCCGGGTCGCCCCGCACGTCGCTCGCAATGCGGGCGCAATCGTCGACGTGCTTGGCGGCATCCTTCCGGATTCTGGCGTCGTGCTCGAGGTGGCGAGCGGGAGCGGCGAGCACGCCGTGCACTTCGCGCGGGCCTTTCCGCACATCACATGGCAGCCGAGCGATCCCGATCCTGTGGCGCTTCGTTCGATCGACGCCTGGCGCTCGAGCGAGGGTCAGCCGAACCTTCTTCAGCCGGTTGAACTCGATGCGGCGACGGATGTTTGGCCGGTAAGCCACGCCGATGCGATGCTTTGCATCAACATGGTCCATATAAGCCCATGGGCGGCGACGCAGGGGCTGATGCGCGGCGCAGGCCGGCTGCTTGCCGCGGGCGCTCCGCTTTACCTTTACGGTCCCTACAGACAGCAGGGGGTTCCGACCGCGCCGAGCAACGAAGCATTCGACCTTTCCTTGAAAACCCGTAATCCCGAATGGGGCGTGCGCCACCTTGAGGAGGTCACGCGCGAGGCGGAGCGAAATGGGCTCGCGCTAGAAGCTGTGGTTCCTATGCCTGCCAACAACCTATCGGTGATCTTCCGGCGCGTGTAGCCTCAGCACCTGCGGTTCGCTGGACCAAGTCCGCCCAACCAGGTCGAGGGTGGAACTTGGTCCAGGCATGCCTTTTAAAGCCAATCAAGCTTCCGGCAGGAAGTCGGGAACAGAGAGGTATCGTTCGCCGGTGTCGTAGTTGAAGCCCAGGACGCGAACGCCTTCCGGGACTTCCTTCAGCTTCTGCGCAATGGCGGCCAGGCTCGCGCCCGAGCTGATGCCGACCAGCATTCCTTCTTCGCGCGCGGCGCGGCGGGCATATTCCTTTGCGTCCGCCGGATCGACCAGGATGACGCCATCGAGCACGTCGGTGTGGAGGTTCTTCGGAACGAAACCGGCACCGATGCCCTGAATCGAGTGCGGACCCGGCTGGCCTCCGGAAATAACCGGGGACAGCGTCGGCTCAACGGCAAACACCTGAAGCCTAGGCCATTCCTTTTTGAGCACCTGCCCGCAAGCCGTGATGTGCCCGCCAGTGCCGACGCCGCTGATCAAGATGTCGATGGGGCTGTCGCGGAAATCGGCAAGGATCTCCTGGGCGGTGGTGCGAATGTGAATGTCGAGATTGGCCGGGTTCTCGAACTGCTGCGGCATCCACGAGCCTGAAGTCTGCTCAATGAGTTCCTTGGCGCGCTCGATGGCGCCTTTCATGCCTTTTTCCCGCGGGGTAAGATCGAAGCTCGCGCCGTAAGCGAGCATCAAGCGCCGGCGCTCCAAGCTCATGCTTTCGGGCATGACCAGGATGAGCTTGTACCCCTTCACGGCTGCGACCATGGCGAGGCCGATGCCAGTATTGCCGGAGGTCGGCTCAATTATCGTGCCGCCGGGCTGGAGCGCGCCGGAGCGCTCGGCGTCTTCCACCATGGCAAGCGCGATCCGGTCTTTGACGGATGCGCCCGGATTCGAGCGTTCGGACTTGATCCAGACTTCGGCATTCCCGAACAGCCGGTTGACGCGGATGTGCGGCGTGTTGCCGATCGTATCGAGGATGTTCGCTGCTTTCATGGTTTTCCTTTCTCGGCTTCAAGATTGAGACCCGCAACCATGCCGGGGGGTTCCGGATCGGGCGCGCTCTTGCTTGAGGCTTCCGCGAGGATCTTCGGGTCAGGAGTGACGAAGCGATCCGCACGGCGGAGGCTCGGAAAGGCCCAGGCACAGATGCCGGTTACGACAATGGCCAGCGCGCCGCCACCGACCACTGCCACGATCGGCCCGAATGCGGCTCCGGCAAGGCCAGCGCGAAATTCGCCCAGCTCGTTGGAAGCGGAGATGAAGAGGCCGGACACGGCCGACACTCGGCCGCGCATCGCGTCTGGAGTGTGAAGCTGAATCAGAGACGAGCGCACGTAAACGCTGACCATGTCGGCAGCGCCAAGCACCGCCAGGCTCGCCAGCGACAACCACATCAGTCTTGACGCGCCGAACACCACCGTCGCGACGCCGAACAAAGCCACGCACGCGAACATCTTCACGCCAACCCGCTGGCGAAGTGGGTGACGCGCGAGCACGAAGGCAGTGAGGGCCGCGCCGACAGCAGGCGCAGCGCGCAAGGCGCCGAGCCCCTCCGCGCCGACGTGGAGAATGTCGCGGGCATAAACCGGCAGCATTGCCGTCGCGGCCCCCAGCAGAACGGCGAACAGATCGAGGGTGATCGCACCGAGCACGATCTTGTTGTCGCGGACATAGGCGAGGCCTTCGATCACCGCGCGGATCGGATGCGATTTGCCCGCCTCGCCAAGCGGGATCGGGCGGATCACGAACATGGCGCCAAGGGCGAGGCCGAACAAGCCGGCGGACAAAGCATAAGGGAGCCCAACGCCTAAGGCGTAAGCTGCCCCGCCGAGGAGCGGGCCGACAACGGCGCCCGTTTGCCAGGCAATGGAATTCAGCGCGATTGCGCTGGGAAGCAGTTCCTTGGGCACGAGGTTGGGCGCGAACGAAGCCAGTGCCGGGCCGGCGAAAACGCGGCCGATGCCGAGGGCGATGGCGACGAGGAAAAGCGGCGCCAGCGACATCGACCCCGTCCAGACGAGAGCGGCGAGCGAAGCCCCGCAGGCGAGCTCCAGGCCGAGGCTGGCGCGCACAATCCAGCGGCGGTCGATCCGGTCGGCGACATAGCCCGCCACCAGCGTCAACAGGAACAAAGGAAGGAATTGAGCCAGACCGACCATGCCGAGCCAGAAGGAGGCCCGCTCGATGCTCATCGTCTGACGGGCGATGTCGTAGACGTGGATACCGATCACGACGACCAGCATCGTGCTTCCAATGGTGCTCGCCAGCCGCGCGAGCCAATAAGCGCGATAGTCCCTGTACTGAAAAGGGGAGGGGGCGGTCATGGCTGGCCCCCTAAAGCACTTCCCGAAAAAGTGGGAACCGCTTTTTCGCGGAGCGGCAACCCACCCCTTCAGCCTCAACGCGGAGATTTCACCCGCGCGCACCTGTTGAGGGAGCCCGTCCTCAGGCCAAACTGACGAAGCTGTCCAGAACCCGCTTTCGGCCCGCATGCTCGAAGTCGATCTCGAGCTTGTTCCCTTCGATCTCCGCGACACTCCCGTAGCCGAATTTGCTGTGGAAGACGCGCGCGCCAAGGGAAATGTCGGAACGGCCGGGATTTCCGAGGCTGATCGCGCTGGCGCGGGCTTCGATCACGCGCGGCGGATTGCGTTCAAAGCCGCCACTGGTCGCTGCCCTTTGCCAGCCGGGCCCACGGCCGCTTCCCCGCGTGAGGTTCGAAAAGGGATCCGCCCGCTCCGACCAGTTCGCGCGCCAAAGGCTCTCGCCGCCGCTCATCGTCGCTTCATGGGTGACATGCGGCTCCGGTAGTTCGGCCACGAAGCGTGACGGGATCGAGGACGTCCACTGTCCATAGATGCGGCGATTGGCGGCGTGGACGATGTAGCACTTATGCCGGGCGCGAGTGATCGCGACGTAAGCGAGGCGGCGTTCCTCCTCCAGGCTGGCAGTGCCGCCTTCGTCTAGCGCACGTTGCGAGGGGAACACGCCTTCCTCCCAGCCGGCGAGGAAGACGGTCCCGAACTCAAGTCCCTTGGCTGCGTGGATCGTCATGATCGTGACCTTCTCGGCCTCACGATCGGCCTCGTTATCCATGACGAGGCTGACATGCTCGAGGAAGGATCCGAGCGTTTCATATTCTTCCATTGCACGCGTGAGCTCGGTCAGGTTCTCGAGCCGCCCGGCGCTCTCGGCGGAGCGGTCGGCCTGCAGCATCGCCGTAAAACCGGACTCGTCGAGAACCAGCCGCGCCAGCTCCGGGTGCGGAAGCGCATTCAGACGAGCACGCCAGCGCGCGAAGTCGCCGACAAGATTGCCAAGCGCGCGCCGCGCCTGAGGGGTCAGCTCGTCGGTATCGAGCATCTGCGCGCCGGCGGAGAGGAGCGGCACCCCGGCCGCACGCGCAAAGCTGTGGATCTTTGCCATAGCCTTGTCGCCAAGGCCTCTTTTGGGCGTGTTGACGATGCGCTCGAAGGCGAGGTCGTCCGCCGGCTGCGCGATCAAGCGAAGGTAAGCAAGCGCATCCCGGATTTCGGCTCGCTCATAGAAGCGGAAGCCGCCGACGATCCGATAGGGGAGGCCTATTGCAATGAAGCGGTCCTCCAGTTCGCGGGTCTGGAACTGGGCGCGCACCAGGATGCCTACGTCATCGAGCCGGCCACCGCGGCGCTGGATCGATTCAATCTCCTCGCCAATCCGCCGCGCTTCCTCAGGGCCGTCCCAGAAACCGATCACGCTCACCTTTTCGCCCTGATCATGCTCCGTCCAGAGCGTCTTGCCGAGCCGTCCGGCATTCTGAGCGATCACCCCAGAAGCTGCCGCCAGGATGTGCGGCGTCGATCGGTAGTTCTGCTCGAGCCGGATGACCTTGGCTCCGGGAAAGTCCTGTTCGAAGCGCAGGATGTTGGCGACCTCGGCGCCTCGCCAGGAGTAGATCGATTGGTCGTCGTCACCGACGCAGCAAATGTTTTTTCGCTCCTGCGCGAGCAGCCGAAGCCAAAGATATTGGCCCTGGTTGGTGTCCTGATATTCGTCGACAAGAATATATTTGAAGCGCTGCTGATAGTGCGTGAGGACGTCGCGATGCGTTTTCAGGATTGTCAGCATGTGGAGAAGAAGATCGCCGAAATCACAGGCATTCAGCGCCTTCAGCCGCTCCTGATACAGCGTGTAAATTGCGGCGCCCTTGCCATTGGCATAAGCTTCGCTATCGCCCGCATCGACCTGCGCAGGGGTCCAGCCGCGATTCTTCCATCTGTCGATGAGCCCGCCCATTTGCCGCGCGGGCCAACGTTTCTCGTCAATGTCGGACGCGGTGATGAGCTGCTTCAAAAGCCTCAGCTGGTCGTCGGTGTCGAGGATGGTGAAATTGGATTGGAGGCCGACGAGCTCCGCATGCCGGCGCAGCATTCGCGCGCCGATCGCGTGGAAGGTGCCGAGCCAAGGCATGCCCTCGAC
>JADDQD010000221.1:5453-10536 GCA_016781555.1 Pseudomonadota bacterium
TGAAGGTGACTGCCAAGATCTCGGACGGCCATGCACGGCGGGTCGCCACCAGATGCGCGAGCCGAGCGGTCAGTGCCGCCGTTTTGCCTGTCCCCGCTCCGGCAAGCACCAGCACCGGGCCCTCGGTCGTCAGCACGGCTTCGCGCTGCGGTTCGTTCAACCTGCGCAGATAGGCCGGTTCGGCGACGGTGGAGAGAGGCTGAGTCACTCGTGAACAGTTAGGGAACGGCTGCGGCCAAGACAACTTCTATGGCAGGCGCCGGAGCAAAAGGATGTGCGCCTTGCCGAAGCGCCGTTCCGTCTCGAGCTCAAAGCCTGGGGGCACCTCCGGGCGTTCCCCGGCTGTTTCGAGGCTGAGGAGGCCGCCTGCTGCTATCCACGCGGCATTGCCGACGCGCTTCAGCGCCATTTCAGCAAGGCCGGTGCGGTAAGGCGGATCGAGAAAAACGACTTCGCACGGTGCTGCCGGGGGCGGCGCATATTCCACCGCCTGAGCCCTGACCTCCGCACGCGCGTCAGCGCCGAAGCTGGAAATATTCCGCTGAAGCACGGCGATCGCATTCCGGTCGTTGTCAACGAAAGTGCAATGCACCGCTCCGCGGGAAAGGGCTTCCAGGCCGAGCGCACCGGTGCCGGCGAAGAGGTCGGCGATCCGCAACCCTTCGAAGCTGCCGAGCCGGCATTGGAGCATCGACAAGAGTCCTTCGCGTGTGCGGTCGCTGGTGGGGCGGGTGGCGCGGCCTTCAGGAGCGACCATCGCTCGCCCGCGCCACTCGCCAGCGATGATGCGCACTATCTTTTCCCCCCACGTGGCGGAGAGGCCGGGGCAGAGGGACGGCTGGGCCGAGCCGGTCGGGAAACGCTTGGCTGGCCGGGGTTCCGTCCGGCGCCGCGCCGGCTGGGTGGCGCGCCCGCCTTTCCCCGTCGCTCGTTCGAGGATGTTCGTTCCCTTTCTAGTGAGACCCTGTCGCCGGAGCCTTTCGCCAGTGCATTTCTGAAGACCACGAGGTCGTGCTGACGGACCTCATCCACGGCCCCGGCCGGCAGGTCGGCCAGCGGAAAAGGACCGTAGGCCACCCGGATCAAGCGGGACACCTTCAGCCCAAGATGTTCGAGCACCCGCCGCACCTCGCGGTTCTTGCCTTCGGTAAGGCGCATCTCGATCCAGGTGTTGCGACCGGTTCGGCGTTCCAGATTGGCATCGATCGAGCCGTAGCGGATGCCGTCGATCTCCACCCCATGGATCAGCTCCTCGAGCTGATCCTGGCTGACGTCGCCGAAAGCGCGAGCGCGATAGGTGCGCTCGACACCAGTGGATGGAAGCTCGAGCTGGCGCTTCAACTCGCCGTCCGTGGTGAGGAGAAGGAGCCCCTCCGTATTCATGTCGAGACGGCCGACGGGCATGAGCCTGGGTAGGTCCTTCGGCAGCCGATCGTAGATGGTCGGCCGGCCTTTCGGATCGCTGGCGGCGGTGAGCAAACCAGCTGGCTTGTGGAAGCGGAACAAACGTGCCGGGGCAGGCGCCTTGACGGGGGTGCCGTCCACCGTCACGCCGCTCAGCGAGGTAAGCAGGGTTGCCGGCTTTTCGACGCGCTTGCCGTCGATGGCCACGCGCCCTTCCTCGATCATGCGCTCGATTTCGCGCCGCGAGGCAATTCCCGCACGGGCGAGAAGCTTGGCGATCCGCTGAGGCTCGCGAGGGTTGCGGGGCGGGGGCGGCAGGGGAGTCTCCGAAGGTTCTTCCGGCCGGTGGGCCAGGCTGAAAATTATTTGCGCCGAGGCGCGGCTTGGGCCGGACACCCAGGGCCAGGTTGCTCGTTGCGGGCAGGGGTTCGACCACAGGGAAAGGCGACAGGCTTAGTAGATGCTGTTTGGCAAACGCGAAAGAACTATCCGGCGCATTGCCATTGTCGAGGACGAGCCCTTGGTCGCCTTTGACAACGAGCATCTGCTTGGCGAAGCGGGCTACGAAGTGGTTGCAACGGTCGATAACCTCGCGGACGCGGTGCGCGCTATCCAGGAACAGGAGCTTGATCTCGTGCTTAGCGACATCAAGCTGAGCGGGGAGGGCGACGGCATGGATGTCGCACGCGCCGCAGCAGCCAAGGGCGTGCCGGTGCTCTTCGTCACAGGCAATTGCCCAATCGAGGCACAAACCTTTGGAATCGGCTGTCTCGCCAAGCCCTATTCCGACAAGATTCTGAAAGCGGCGCTTGATGCCATTGACGAGACCCTCCAGGGCCGAAAAGTGAAAAAGCTGCCCCCTGGCCTACGGCTTTACGAGCAGGCGTAGCCAAAGCGCGCCACATTGGCGCAAAACGGGTGGCGGGGCGCGTTTCGCGCGCTACAAAGGGGCATGAATGACGCCACTTTGACCGCGCCCAGTAACTGGCGCAGCCGCCTTCCCGGTTCCATCCGCCCCTACAGCGAATCTGCTCCGCTGGCGGCCTTCTTCCTCGGCGTCTCGTCCGGCTTTCCTTTCGCGATGATCGGCGCCACCCTGACGACGCGGCTTTCGCAGGAAGGGATCGACAAGAAAAGCGTCACTGCATTCAGCTTGGCCTTTCTAGTCTATAACCTGAAGTTCCTTTGGGCTTGGGTCGTCGACGGCGTGCGGATCCCGATTTTGGGCCGCCTCGGGCAACGCGTGTCCTGGCTGATACTCGCCGGGCTGCTCGTGATGGCAGCTGTTGCCAATCTGGCGCTGGTCGATCCTACGACTAGTCTTCTTTACACCGCTTATGCCGCGGTGCTGGTCGGCGTCGCCGGCGCCACCTACGACATCGTCATCGATGCCTACCGCATCGAACTTTTGGAACCCCGCCAGCTCGGCGCCGGATCGGGCATGTCGCAATATGGCTGGCGGATCGGCTCGGTGGCGGCCGGAGGCCTGGCATTGGTGCTCGCGGCGCGCGTCGGCTGGGAGGCGGCCTACCTAGCTTGTGCTGTTTTCGCGCTGCCGGCGATGCTGACCGGTCTGGTTGCGGGTGAACCGAAGCGCCACCGGGAGCCGACGCAGAAAAAGGGCCTGGGCGAAGCGATTCGCTCGATCTACGGACCCTTCACCGAGTTCTTCCAGCGGCACGGAGCTTGGCTCGTGCTTCTGTTCATCCTGCTGCACAAGATCGGGGACACGCTCGGCCAGCTGACGCTGCGGCTGCTGCTGGACGACATGGGTTACACCAACGACGAAATCGCCATTTATGATGTTGGCGTCGGCTTCTGGGCCTACCTAATCGGCATTTTCCTGGGCGGCGTTATCTATTCAAAGCTCGGAATGAAGCGCTCGGTGCTGGTCAGCCTGATCTTGATGGGAGTTTCGAATTTCACTTTCGCTTTGCTGGCGCAAGCCGGTCCCACGAACGCCGGCCTGGCGGCGGTAATGCTGTTCGAGAATATCGCAAGCGGGATGGGCGGCGTAACCGTTGTCGCTTACTTCTCCGCGCTCTGCGACCTTCGCTTCACCGCGTCCCAATATGCGCTGATTTCCGCTGCCACGAGCATTGTCGGCCGCTTCCTCACGGGGACCACCGCCGGAGCGCTGGTGGAATCGTTCGGCTATGTGAACTTCTATCTGCTCACCACCGTAGCGGCCGTGCCGGGCATCGTCCTCTTCTGGCTGATGATGCGGGCGGGCCTAATCGACTCGTCAATGGGCACCGCCGGAAAGGTGGGCGAGGGGGACGCGCGGAAGGATGTTTCTCAGGAAGGGACCTGATCGTTCTTCCGGAGAACTTCGCCCGCCAGGTAAAGTGAGCCAAGGATCAGCACCACCGCGGGCTCCGCCCGATCGGCGTGACGGTTGATCCAGCCGAGGGCGCTTTCGACATCGTCGGCCGGGACAGCGCTGAGGCCCGCGTCCCGTGCGGCGGATGCAAGTGCGGCTGGACTATGGTGGGCATGTCCCCTCACGGGCACCGGGTGAACCGTGATCGCGCGGTTGCGGAACGGCTTCAGCACGCCTGGGGCGTCTTTGTTATCGAGTAACCCGAACACGATGTGGAAGGGACGGCCTGCCGACACGTGGGCGCGGAAGAAGTCGGCCACGGCCCGGGCGGCCGCCGGATTGTGAGCGCCATCGAGCCATAGTTCCGACCCGCGCGGCAACAGATTGTGGAGCGGCCCTGCGGCGAGTCGCTGCAAGCGCGCCGGCCATTCAGCCCATCCCATCGCCGCTCGGAGTGCGGACTCGCGCACTTCGATTACGTCCTGGTGACGGAGCATGGCAATGGCAAGGGCCGCGTTATTTGTCTGATGAGCACCGTGAAGGCGCGGTAAGGGGAGGTCGAGCTTGCCCTCCTCGTCGCGGTAATGGAGCCTCTGCTGATATGCTGCAGCGTCCCACTTCCCGCCTTTGGGAAGCCAGATGGCGCCGGCCTGGGCCGCCGCTTCGCCGATGCGATTGGCGATCCGATCCGAATAATGCTGCGTCACGAGCGGGACGCCGCTTTTCGCGATGCCCGCCTTTTCAGCCGCGATGGCTTCGATTCGGCTCCCCAAGAAAGCTTGGTGATCCAGGCCAAGCTGGGCGATGCCGCACACAGCGGGCGCCGCGATGACGTTGGTGGCATCGAGCCGCCCGCCCAGCCCAACTTCGATAATGCAGGCGTCGGCCGGCTCGCGCGAGAATGCCAGAAACGCGGCCGCGGTTGTCACTTCGAAGAAGGTGGCGCCAATCCCCTGCCCGGCATCGAGCGTCTCGGTGAGCAAGTCCGCGAGAAGTTCGTCCGAAATCAGCTGACCGGCCAGTCTGATCCGCTCGTTGAAGCGCACCAGGTGAGGGCTTGTATATACATGCGTCTTCAGCCCTGCTGCTTCGACTGCCGCGCGGAGAAAGGCGCAGGTTGATCCTTTGCCGTTGGTGCCGGCAACGTGAAACACGGACGGGAGGCGCTGCTCCGGGTTGCCAAGCCGGTCGAGCAAAGACGAGATCCGCCCGAGGCCGAGCGTATCGCCGCCCGAAGAAAGCTTCGTGAGCCGCTCCAGCTGGCGCTGGACGAGCGGGTGGTCGGAGACAGCGTGGTCGGGCATCAGCTTCCTCTCCCCAGCGGGGGAGAGGGCGCACTCACGCAGCCGCTTTCTG
>JADDQD010000246.1 GCA_016781555.1 Pseudomonadota bacterium
GGTGCAAGCAACTTCCCGCTCGCTTTCTCGGTGGCGGGCGGCGACACGGCCTCCGCGCTCGCGGCCGGTTGCCCGGTCGTGGTGAAGGGCCATCCTGCACATCCCGCAACATCGGAACTGACGGCCGGTGCCGTCGCCCAGGCTGTCGCCGCTTGCGGCTTCCCAGCGGGCACCTTTTCGCTCCTGAACGGGCCGGGGACCGACCTCGGGGGCAGCCTTGTGGCCGACCCGCGGATCAAAGCCGTCGGCTTTACGGGCTCGCGCGGCGGCGGCCTCGCCCTGATGAAAATCGCTGCGTCCCGCCCGGTCCCGATTCCCGTCTATGCCGAGATGAGCAGCATCAACCCGGTGCTGCTCTTCCCTTCCGCGCTCGCCGACCGGGCAGAGGCGCTGGCGCGGGACTTCGTCGTTTCGCTGACGCTCGGGGCCGGCCAGTTCTGCACCAATCCAGGCCTGGTTCTCGCGCTCGAAGGACCCGGGCTCGACAAGTTTTTAGCCGCAGCCGCAGGCACGCTTTCGTCCAGCCCGGCGGCAACCATGCTGACCGCCGGCATCTTCGATGCCTTTCAGGAAGGCATCGCAAGGCTCTCCTCGAGCGGCAAGGCACGGGAGATCGCCAGAGGCGCAGCGGGAGGCCAGAATTGCGGGCAGGCAGCGCTCTTCTCGATTTCGGCGGAGGACTTCCTGGCGGATGAAGACGCCGCGCAAGAGATATTCGGCGCCTCCTCGCTGCTCGTGCGCTGCGCCGATGCCGAGCAAATGGCGAAGGTGGTCACGCATCTCGAGGGGCAGCTCACCGCCACGCTTCATTTCGACAAAGCTGACGAGGCCGCCGTCGCCGAGGTGCTGCCCGCGCTCGAAGGGCTGGCGGGCCGGCTGGTGGCAAACGGGTGGCCGACAGGTGTCGAAGTGAGCCACGCGATGGTTCACGGCGGGCCATTTCCCGCCACTTCTGACGGGCGCAGCACCTCGGTCGGAACACTTGCAATCGAGCGGTTCCTCCGGCCTGTCTGCTATCAGGATTTTCCCGACACGCTGCTGCCTGACGTGCTCCGCCCGGGTGCGCAGGCAAGCTTGCCCCACCGCCTCGAGGGTGTTTTCCGTATCGGCTGAACCGAAGCTGCCAACTAGCGAAGAGGATGAGAAAATGAGTCTGAGACTGGTTCAGTTGGTGGCAGAGGACGGTGCCAGTGTCGTAGCGGCTCTCCGGGATGACGGCAGAGCCCACCGGCTGGGCGGCGTCAGTAGCACCTATGAGATTGCTCTCGAAGCTATCGATGCAGGCACCTCCCTTGCAGAAGCCGTCGCAGCGCGGCTCACGGATCAGATCGTCGATCTCGATTCAGCAGAAGCGGAAGGCCGCCTGCTTCCGCCGATCGGTCATGACGATCCGGCGCACGTTCACCTCACCGGCACCGGGCTCACCCACCTCGGGTCGGCCGAGGGCAGGGACAAAATGCACAAGGCCGCAGCCGCAGGCGCGACCACTGACTCGATGCGAATGTTCTTGATGGGCCTTGAGGGCGGGAAGCCCGTCGGGGGCGGTCCTGGCGTTCAGCCGGAGTGGTTCTACAAGGGCGACGGCACCTGCCTTGTTGGTTCGGGAGCGGAACTGAAGTCACCGGATTTCGCGCTCGACGGCAGTGAGGAGCCGGAGATCGCCGGCATCTATCTTATCGACCGGGACGGAAATCCGCGGCGGCTTGGCTTCGCCCTCGCTAATGAATTTTCAGACCACATCACCGAGCGGGGCAATTATTTGTGGTTGGCGCATTCGAAGCTGCGACCGGCGGCAGTCGGAGCCGAGCTCCTCGTCGGCCCCCTTCCCGAAGACGTACGCGGAACCAGCCGTATTGTTCGCGCGGGGGAGACGCTTTGGGAGAAGCCGTTTCTCTCGGGCGAAGCGAACATGTCTCACAGCATTGCCAATCTGGAGCATCATCACTTCAAATATCCGTTGTTCCGCAAGCCGGGCGACGTGCACGTCCACTTTTTCGGCACTGCGACGCTGTCCTTCGCGGACGGCATCACGACTGATGACGGCGACATCTTCGAGGTGTCGGCGGCTCCGTTCCTGCTGCCGCTGCGCAACAAGCTTGGCCGCGAAGCGCCTGCCTCTTTTGCAGTGACGGAGCTCTGAGCTTGGCTTCCATCCGCATCGCATTGGTCGGGATCGGCAAGATCGCACGCGACCAGCATATTCCCGCGCTCAAGGCCGATCCAAACTACGAGCTCGTCGCCGCTGTCACTCGGCACGAGCCACCAGCCGGTATTCCCAGCTACCGGACGATAGCCGAGTTGATCGACGCGCAGATTGGGCTTGATGCGGTATCGCTTGCGACGCCGCCGCTGGGGCGCCACGTCATCGCGCGCCAGGCGATCGAAGCCGGTCTTCACGTCATGCTCGAAAAGCCGCCGGGCGGGACCGTTAGCGAGGTGGAGGCGCTGGCCGCGCTCGCTCGGAGCGCCGGTGTGTCCTTGTTCGCCACCTGGCACACGCGCGAAGCTCCCGCCATCGAGACGGCTCGCCGCTGGCTTGCCGATCGCATGGTGAAGGACGTTGTTATCACTTGGCGCGAGGACGTGCGGCGCTGGCATCCAGGCCAGGCTTGGATTTGGGAACCAGGCGGCCTTGGTGTGTTCGATCCGGGCATCAATGCGTTGTCGGCAGCCACTCGGATCCTGCCCCGGCCGCTGTTCCTAACGGACGCAGAACTGTTCTACCCGGAAAACCGCGCAATGCCGATCGCAGCGCATCTCGCCATGAGCGATTCCGCTGGGGCACCAATCCGGGCGGAATTCGACTGGCGCGAGGAAGGTCCGCAGCGCTGGGACATCGATGTCGACACCGACGCGGGAAGATTGGCCCTTTCCAAAGGAGGCGCCGGCCTGGCCGTGGAAGGCAGAATCCTCGTCGACGAAGACGAAATCTCCGCCGAATATCCGAACCTTTACGCGCGTTTCGCCGAGCTGGTGCGGAGCGGGACCAGCGACGTGGACCTGCAGCCGTTCCGCCTTGTGGCGGACGCCTTCATGCTGGGACGCCGAACGGTCGTCGAGCCTTTCAACGAACAACAGACGAAGGAGAGACCCGAGTGATTCATTTCAAATTGAGGTCCGCCGCTGCGGCGGCGGCGAGTGCATTCGCCCTGGTGGCGGCGCCCGTTCCGGTGCAGGCTCAGACCAGTCCGATGGCTGTCACGGTGAACGTGCAAACCGACAAAACTGCCCCAGTCATCGACAAAAACATTTACGGTCAGTTCGCCGAGCATCTCGGCCGCGGCATTTACGAGGGCGTTTGGGTCGGCGAAAAGTCGAGGATCCCGAATACGCGCGGCTATCGCAACGACGTTCTCGCGGCGCTGCGCGAGCTCAAGGTGCCGGTTGTTCGCTGGCCCGGCGGCTGCTTCGCTGACGAATATGCTTGGCGTGACGGTATTGGCCCCCGCAGCCAGCGCCCGGTACGGGTCAACACCCATTGGGGCGGCGTCACGGAGTCGAACGAGTTCGGCACCCATGAATTCCTGAACTTCGCGGAGATGATCGGCGCCGAAGCCTATGTCGCCGGGAACATGGGAAGCGGATCGCCGCGCGAAATGGCCGAGTGGATGGAGTATATGACGGCCGACAGCCAATCGACCCTGGCTAACGAGCGGCGCAGAAACGGCCGCGACAAGCCTTGGAAGGTGAAGTTCTTCGGCGTCGGAAACGAGAGCTGGGGCTGCGGCGGCAACATGCGGGCGGAATATTCGGCCGATCTCCACCGCCGCTACCAGACGTTCGTCAAGGTTCCGCGCGGCGTGCCGCTCGTGAAGGTCGCAACCGGGGCCAATGTCGACGACTATAACTTCACGAACGTGCTGATGGAGCGGGCGCGGGGGCAAATGGATGCGCTCAGCATCCATTATTACACTTTCCCGGGAAGCTGGGAGAGTAAGGGTCCGGCGACGGGCTTTGCCGAGGACAAGTGGGTCTCAACGCTCAAGAATGCACTCCGGATGGACGAACTCGTCACGCGCCACAAGGCGATCATGGACCGGCACGATCCGCAAAAGCGCGTCAGCCTGTTCGTCGACGAATGGGGAACCTGGTACGATCAGGAGCCGGGCTCGGTGCCGGGTTTCCTGTACCAGCAGAACACGCTTCGCGACGCGCATGTCGCCGCCTTGAGCCTCAACATCTTTCACCGCCACACCGACCGCGTGCGGATGAGCAACATCGCGCAAATGGTGAACGTGCTTCAGGCAATGATCCTGACCGACAAGGAAAGAATGCTCCTGACGCCGACTTACCACGTCTTCCACATGTACCAGCCGTTTCAAGGAGCGACGCCGCTCGCGGCAACAGTAAGCGGCCCGCAATATCGGCACGGGGAAACCTTTCTTCCGTCGGTCGACGTCTCAGCGGCGCGCGACGCAAGTGGCAGACTGCACCTCGCGCTGGTAAACCTCGATCCGAACAGGCCGGCACAGGTAACCACCAGCATCTCCGGTGTCACGCCACGCGCTGCAAGCGGGCGCGTCCTTACCGGTCCTGCGCTCGACACGCACAATACGTTCGACCGGCCCAACACCATCCAGCCGGTTGCGTTCAGCGGCAGGGTCGAAGGAGACAGGCTCGTCTTCGACCTTCCTGCCAAGTCCGTTGCCGTGGTAGCGGTGGATTAGGAGACCGCCTCATGGTGTCACGCCGCTCATTCCTGCTGTCGGCGAGCGCATTTGCGCTCGCCGGCCCCGCTCTTGCTTCAAGTGCGGGGCGAGCGGCGTCACCAGTCGCGCGTCCCCTCCCCTTGTCCGCGGTTCGCCTGAAGCCGTCCATCTACGCCGATGCGGTCGAGGCGAACCGCCGTTACCTTCTCTCGCTGGAGCCTGACCGGCTGCTCCACAACTTCCACACCAGTGCCGGGCTGCCCACCAAGGGGAAAGTTTACGGAGGCTGGGAAGCCCGCGGCATCGCGGGCCACACGCTCGGCCACTATCTCACCGCCTGTTCGCTCATGTTCGCGCAGACGGGCGACACCGCCGTTCAGGAGCGCATCCGCTACACAATATCCGAGCTTGCCCGCTGCCAGACAGCGCATGGAGACGGTTATATTGGCGGCACCACGGTCGAGCGCGACGGCAAGATCGTCGATGGCAAGATCGTCTTCGAAGAAATCCGCCGCGGGGACATCCGCACGGGTGGCTTCGACATCAATGGCGGCTGGGTTCCTCTCTACGCCTGGCACAAGGTCCATGCGGGCCTCATCGATGCGCAGCGGCTCGGAGGCGTCAGCGAGGCAGGCTGCGTGATGGTCGCCATGGCCGATTATCTGGCCAGCATCCTGGAAGGCCTTTCCGAAGCGCAAATGCAGAAGCTGCTTGTCGCCGAATATGGCGGCCTCAACGAAAGCTACGCGGAAACCTACGCGCTCACCGGGAACCCCCGTTACCTGCAGCTCGCTGCGCGCATTCGTGACCGCAAAGTGCTCGATCCTCTGGCTGAGAGACGCAACATCCTGCCGGGCCTTCACGCCAACACGCAAATTCCCAAGGTGATTGGCCTGGCTCGGCTGCACGAGCTGACTGGTGAACAAAGCCATGCGGCAGCGGCGCGCTTCTTCCACAAGACGGTTCTCGACGACCACAGCTACGTCATCGGCGGCAATTCGGAGCGGGAGCATTTTGCAAAGCCGGACGTCGTTGCGCCCTTCATCACCGACCGGACGTGCGAGGCCTGCAACACCTACAACATGCTGAAGCTTACCCGGCACCTCTACGCGTGGCAGCCGGACGCCTCCCATTTCGACTATTACGAGCGCGCTCACCTCAACCACATCATGGCGCATCAGCATCCCGACACGGGCATGTTCGTTTACTTCATGCCGCTCACCTCGGGCGCACGCCGTACCTATTCCAGCCCGGACGACAGCTTTTGGTGCTGCGTCGGGTCGGGCATGGAAAGCCACTCGAAACATGGCGAGTCGATCTATTGGGAGGACGGGCGCACGCTGTACGTGAACCTGTTCATCCCCTCTTCGCTCGATTGGCCCGAACGACAGCTGAAGCTGGAGCTTGAAACCAACTACCCCTTTTCCGAACAGGTGGCGCTGCGGGTGGCCAAAGCGCCAGATAGCCCGCTTCCCCTTGCGCTGCGCCTTCCAGGCTGGTGCGCTGATCCGAAGCTGTTCCTGAACGGCAAGCCCGCTGCTGCGGAGCGCCGCGCCGGCTATGCGGTGCTGACCCGGCGCTGGCGCGCCGGCGACAGGATCACGCTCAACCTGCCGATGACGCTCCGAAGTGAGCCGACGCCCGACAATCCCCGACTGCTCGCCTTTGTTCATGGGCCCGTGGTCCTGGGTGCCGACCTCGGGCCGGCAGACAAGCCCTTCGATGCGCCGGCACCCGCCCTGATTTCAGCCGACATCGGGGCGGCGCTCCAGCCCGTCGACCGGCAGCGTCACATCTTCAGGGCGGCGGGCGCAGTTCCCGAGGAACTGACGCTCAAGCCCTTCTTCAACCAGTATGATCGCCGCACCGCGGTCTACTTCCCCATCTTCAGCCAAGCTGAATGGCAGCGCGAAAAGAGCGTGTTCCTGGCCGCGCAGGCCGAGGAAAGGGCTTTGGAGGCACGGACCGTCGATCTGGTCTTCCTTGGTGAGATGCAGCCGGAGCGCGACCATGGTTTCCGCTCCAACCACAGCGACCTCATCTCGTACGGCGGCCGGAGCGGCCGCCAAGCCTGGTGGGGCGTCGGGAACTATTTCGAAGTGGAGCTAGCGGTGAGGCCGGAGCCGATGACCCTTCGCGCGCTTTACTGGGGCGAGGAGGTGGACAAGAATTTCCAGATTCTGATCGACGGAAAGCTGCTTGCGGAGGAACGCCGGAAAGCGGCGCCCGAGAAGCGCTTCGTGGCGCAGGACTATCCGATCCCGGGAGCGCTCACCCGCGGTAAGGACAAGATCGTGGTCCGCTTCGAAACGCGCGGCAGCGATGCGCCCGTCTACGAGCTTCGCACCCTCGCCGCGCCGTCCTCCTCCACCGCCGGCATATCCTGATGCCCTGGACGCGCCGAGCCAGGCTTGGCGGGCTGCAACGCTGCCACTTCTCGGCCGAGCGAAGGCGGCGGCGGTTCGCGACTTTCACGATTTGGCGTTGGCGTTGTTCAACGCACGGGACAGTGCGCCGGCAAAGATCGAGGTCGATCTTTCAGAGCTTAGCATCGCCCGCGCTGTGCACGTCCGGATCTTTGGCTCCGCAAGCACGTCAAAACCGCAGCGACCCGTATTACGGCCGAGGTGCCACCGCACGGAGCGGTGCTCTACCGCCTTTCGCCAGCCTGACTGGACCAGCCGCGTCCGGCGTCAATGGTTGTGGCGCGGCACACCGTGGGTTTGGCCGATCCGCTGATACTTGACGGCGTCTTCCATGACCGCGCCGCTTTCCATCTGGCCCACCGTGGCGCGGTGAATTTCCTGCCAGGGCGTCTGGCTGGCTGGATAGGGATAGCCGCCTTGGGCTTCCAGCACCCGCCTGCGCCCTTCCAGTTCGGCCTCTCCGATCAGGATATTGGCCTCGCCGCGGCGCAGGTCGACGCGAACCCTGTCTCCGGTCCGGAGAAGCGCAAGCCCGCCACCGGCGGCTGCCTCGGGCGATGCGTTCAGAATGGAGGGGGAGCCTGAAGTCCCCGACTGCCTGCCGTCGCCCATGCACGGAAGCGCATGAATACCGGCTTTGATGAGATGAACGGGTGGCCGCATGTTCACGACCTCCGCCGCACCTGGATAGCCGATCGGTCCGGCGCCTCGCATGATGAGCAGGGTGCTGTCATCGATTCCCAGCGAAGGATCGTCGATCCGGTGGTGATAGTCCTCGGGCCCGTCAAACACTACCACCGGGCCTTCGAAAGCGTCCGGATCGTCGGGGTTGCTGAGGTATCGCTCGCGAAACTCCGGAGAGATCACGCTCAGCTTCATAATGGCGCTGCTGAAGAGATTGCCCCGCAGCACCGAAAACCCCGCCGCTTCTTTCATTGGCCGATCGAACGGGCGGATGACGTTCTCGTCCTCGATCGCTGCATCCCGGCAATTCTCGCCGATCGTCCGGCCGTTCACCGTCAGCGCGTCCTCGGCGATAAGGCCCTGCCGCATCAGTTCGGAAACGATCGCCGGAACTCCGCCGGCACGGTAATAATCTTCTCCGAGATATTCGCCTGCAGGTTGTAGGTTCACGAGTAGCGGGATGTCGCGCCCATGATGCTGCCAATCGTCGATCGTCAGTTCGACACCAGCATGACGGGCCAGCGCGACAAGGTGGATCGGCGCATTTGTCGAACCGCCAATCGCCGAGTTGACGCGGATCGCGTTTAAAAAGGAATCCCGCGTCAGGACGTCGGACGGCTTGCGGTCGGCGGCCACCATCTCGACGATCTGCAAGCCGGTGCGGTAAGCTGATTCCTGCCGATCCCTGTAAGGGGCCGGGATCGCAGCGGAGCCCGGAAGCGACATCCCCAATGCCTCGGCAAGCGAGTTCATGGTGCTTGCCGTGCCCATGGTATTGCAGAAGCCAGTTGAAGGCGCCGACGAGGCGACCAGCTTGATGAAGCCCTGATAGTCAATCTCTCCGGCAGCGAGCAGTTCACGCGCCTTCCAAACGATGGTGCCGGATCCGGTGCGCTGTCCCTTGTGCCAACCGTTCAGCATTGGCCCAACCGAAAGCGAGATGGCCGGAATGTTCACGGTAGCGGCAGCCATCAGGCAGGCGGGCGTCGTCTTGTCGCATCCGGTGGTGAGAACAACGCCGTCGAGCGGGTAGCCGAACAGAATTTCCACCAGGCCGAGATAGGCGAGATTGCGGTCGAGGCCCGCTGTCGGTCTCTTGCCCGTCTCCTGAATTGGGTGAACCGGAAATTCGAACGGAATGCCTCCGGCTTCGATGATCCCGGCGCGGATGCGCTCGGCAAGCACCAGATGATGCCGGTTGCACGGGCTGAGGTCGCTGCCCGTCTGGGCGATGCCGATGATCGGCTTCCCGGACTGCAGCTCTTCCAGCGCCACGCCAAAGTTCATGTAACGCTCGAGATAGAGCGCGGTCATGTCGGCGTTGGTTGGATCGTCGAACCAGGCGCGTGAACGCAGGGTCTTCGGGGCAGGCGCTTGATCGTGGGTCATCTGTTCCGTTCTGCAATAGGATAGGTTCGTTGGTCCAGTTGAACGGAGACTTTCCAGCCCGGGGCACTCGTGTCCACCCGTGTCTGCTTCCACCGCTCTTCAAGTTCGGTCAATACTCAGACAAATGGCAAAGAAATAATAAGAGGACAAGTGCTGATCAGGGCTCTGCCTCGAGACGGGGCGTGCGACGCTGGCCACCGGTTTTCCGGAGCTGCGCGAGTGTCTGGGCCGGCAGCATCACGCGCAGCCAGCCTTTCGACGCTGTCAGAAGATGCGCGCGGTAAGGAGCAGCCCCACGCCCACGTCCGGGCTGCCCTCGCTGAGGCCCAATATTCCGTAGCCGGTGAGATTGAGCCTTGAGGAAAGAGGACCGCTGATGCCGCCGAAAAGCTCGTGCGAATCTTTGGCCAAGTTGCTGCTTGCGCGCGCATAATCGTAGGAACCGATCAGAACGGATGAGCCGCCCAGAAGCACGCTTGCTCCAACGGAGGCCGTGGGCCCGTTCCTGAGGTCGATCGCCTCCGGATCGCCAAGAAAGCGGTAGCCAAGGTTGACGAACGGGGTCACCGCGCCTGCCGTGTAGGAAAGATCCGCCGAAACGCTGAAGTCGGTCTCCCCGGTGCTGAGGCCCTTGCGCTGCGAGGATGTCGGCAGCTTGAAGCGGCCGCCGAGACCGAGTTCAAAGCCGCCAAGGGTTTCCGCCGGGATCGTGTAGGTTGCTCCAAGGCTTAGATCGCCGAGCCCGTCACGCACACCGCTTGTGCTCGGAACCCCGGGCAGCGGCTCGCCGCTGGGCCCAACCACAACTCCGCCAGGGCCATCGATCCGTATGTAAGGAAGGGTGGCCGTGAACGCGACATTGCCGCTCGTCGCCCTAAGGCTGAACGGCACGACGAGGATGTCCGTTTTTTCGGCGGCCCCGTAGCCGCCGCTCGAATAGTCGAGCCCGGTCGAGAAGGACAGCGAGAACGGATCCACCTTCTTATCGACCGAGGACGTTTGCTGAGCCGAGACCGAACTGGCCACGAGCGCCATCGCCGCTCCAAGCCCGGCAAGCACCGTCGGTCGCATAGGCATCCCTCTCCAAACAGTTGGTGGCGATCCGCTAACGCTGATCGTCGCGCATCAGTCCAGCCAAAAGTGCCGATCAGCCCCCGCGGCGCGGCCGAGCCGCTTTCACCGTCTGGCGAATGGCTCGCGCCTGGTCGGCAGCAACTTTGGCAGCGCTGCGTGTTGCACCCGCTTGCGCGCGGACGGCCGCGACCTCTGACCGACCTGCGCTGACGGAAGAGCGGGTGTTTGCCACCGACGCC
>JADDQD010000062.1 GCA_016781555.1 Pseudomonadota bacterium
AAGGCAGCGCCGTGTCTCCACCGGGTCCGAACCGCGCGCCAGGATCGCGACCCCGTTCCACCGGCTCTGGCCGTGCCAGATGGCGCCATAGCCTGCCGCGTTGATCGCGTTGTGGGGAAACTTCTCCTGCGGCGCTTTCAGCTCCTGCAGGCAAACGACATCTGGCTGCGCCTCCCCCAGCCATTCGATCAGCCGAGGAAGACGCCCGTTGACGCCGTTGACGTTGAATGTTGCGATTTTCACTCGGCCGCGAACGCGCCAGATGGAGAAGCGCTCCGGGCGATGCTTGCGGCCGGAGCGAGGACCTTAGAAGCCGAGCCCCATCGTGCGCGTTCGCACGCGGGCCAGCATGTTGTTCGAGGCGAGGAACAAAGTCCGCCCATCTTCACCGAACGCGCAGTTCGCCACGGCCGTGCCGGTATCGATCAGGCCCAGCCGTCGGCCATCGGGCGCGAAGACGTGGACGCCGCCGGGTCCGGTTGCAAAAAGGTTGCCCTCCCGGTCGATGGCCATCCCGTCGGGAAGGCCGCGCAGGCCCGTTCTAACGTCAGCTGACGAGTCTGCGAACACGCGCTTGCCCGTGACGCGGCCCTCCGCATCCAGCGAATAGGCCATCCAGATCGGCCGCTCCGGATCGGAATTAGCAACGTAGAGTGTGCGTTCGTCGGGCGACAGGATGATGCCGTTCGGGAAGGTCATGCTGTCGTCGACAAGGCTGAGCGTGCCGTCCGGATCGAGCCGATAGATGCCGTTGAACGGAATCTCCTTCAGCGGGGATTGATTGAGGCCAGTCAGCCCGTAGGGCGGATCGGTGAAAAAGATCGCGCCGTTCGAGGCGAGAACGAGATCGTTGGGCGAATTGAAGCGCTTGCCGCCGTAGCGGGCCGCGAGGAACGTCTTCTGCTTTGTCGCAAGATCGAGCCGCGCAACAGCGCGGTTGCCGTGGTCGGCCATCAGGATCGTGCCTCTCGGCCCGCGGATGAGCCCGTTCGACCCGGCCTCCCGAAACGCGCCCGGATCCGGGCCGTCATAGCCGGACGGATCGAGGAACACGGATATGCCGTCGGTCTCCGACCAGCGATACATCTTGTTGGCCGGAACGTCGCTGAAGAGCAGGTACCGGCCTTCCTCAACCCATACGGGGCCTTCGGACCAGGTGAAACCTTCGCCCAGCTTCTCGATGCGCGCGTCGGCCGCGACCAGTCTATCGAGCGCAGGCGCTTCCGTGTGGATGCGGCCGATCTGTTGGTAAGATGGTCCGCTCTGCTGGATGCTCATGCAGCCACCTACCGTCAGCACGAGGAAAAAGGCGGCGGCCCGCCGGAGCGAACCGGTCGGCCGCCTCAAGCAGCGCTCTCCTCGTCGCCGACGGCCGTTTGATCCTGGAAATAGGGTTCGACATCGCCCTTCAGCTTGATCGTAACCGGCTGGCCGAAGCGGTCGAGACTTTTGCCCGCGGCGACCCGGATCCAGCCCTCGCTGACACAATATTCCTCGACGTCCGTCCGCTCCTTGCCTTTGAAGCGGATGCCGACGCCGCGGCGGAGGGTATCGGCATCAAAGTGCGGGCTGCGCGCATTGAGCGAGAGGCGGTCGGGCGGTGTGTCAGTCACGTCGTGTTCGTCTTTCTTGGTTGGAAAATCCCGGGCAGGGGGCGTTCAGCGCAGCTTGGCGATTTTGATCCCGTCGGTCTTCGCCCGGTCCTGGACCGATTCCTCGCTGCGGGTGAGGGCCTTGGCGATCGCTTTCAGCCCCATGCCTTTAGCCGCCAGCGTCTTGAGCTTGGCCACTTCCTCGCTCTTCCACGGCTGGCGGTGTCGGACGAAGTTCTCGGCCATAAGTTATTCCGTCATTCCTTGACGATGGTGCCCTTGGTGGACGGCTTTGCCGCAATGGTCTTTTTGACCTCCTTCTTGGGCTTCTTCGCTTCCTTGTTGCTCCGGACCTGACCCTTTGCCATTTCGTCTCTCCTTCAGCTTCGCTTGGCGGCGATATAAGCATTAACCTGCGCATCGAGAACGTCGAGCGGCAAAGCGCCGCTGCCGAGCACCACTTCGTGGAAGTCTCTGAGGTCGAAGCGGTTCCCAAGCGCCTGCTCGGCTCTCCGGCGAAGCTCCACGATCTTGAGTTGACCTATTTTGTAGCTCGTCGCCTGGCCGGGATTGTTGATGTAGCGCTCCACCTCCTTGACGATGTCCCGCTCCGAAAGAAGCGAATTTTCCTGGAAGTAGGCGATCGCCTGTTCACGGGTCCACCGCTTGGCGTGAAGGCCCGTGTCTGTCACGAGCCGCACGGCACGCCATAGTTCCAGGCTCAGATGGCCGAACTCGGAATAGGGATCCTGAAAGAACCCCATTTCGCGTCCGAGCCGCTCGGCATAAAGCCCCCAGCCCTCGATGTAGGCGCCGTAAAACCCAAACCTCCGGAATTTTGGCACCCCCTGAAGCTCGATCGCGCGGGCAATCTGGAAATGATGGCCCGGCGCGCCTTCATGGTAGCTGATGCTTTCGATCTGCGGCTTCAGCACCTGGTTCATGTCCGCAAGGTTCACGTAATAGATGCCTGGCCTTGAGCCGTCTGGCGTCGGCTGGTTGTAAAAGGCAACGGAGGCAGTGTTCTCCCGCCACTTCTCGACGGCCCGCACTTCGAGCGGCGCTTTCGGCAGCTGATGGAAATGTTGGGGTGCTTTCGCCATCACCTGCGCGACAAAGGCGCGTGCATCGGCGAGATATTGCTCCCGCCCAGCCTCGGTATTGGGATATTTAAACTGCGGGCTGTTCTTGATGTGCTGGAAGAACTGCTGGAGCGTTCCGGTGAAGCCGACCCGGTTCTTGATCACCTCCATCTCGCTTTGGATCCGCTTCACTTCCGCCAAGCCGATGTCGTGGATCTGGTCGGCCGTAAGGTCGGTGGTGGTGGAAAAGCGAAGCTGGTTTGCGTAATACTCATCCCCGCGCGGCAAGCGCCACGCGCCGGCATTGCTGACGGCCTTGGGTTCGACCGCGTCGAGTGCCGAGAAAAAGGTCTCGTACCCGCGGCGGAATGGACCGGCCAACGCCGCACTTGCATCTGCGATCAGGCGCGACTTCACGTCCGCCGGAGCCTCGAGTGCGTTCACCTTCTTCTTGAAATCGGTTAGCAAGGTGCTGTCGGGGCCCTGCCCGAAGGGCGCGCCGGTAATCACCTTGCGAGCATCGGCACGGACCGGTGCAAAGACGAAGGTCGGCGGCACGATTCCTTGATTCGCACGCGTCCGAATCTGGGCCCCAATCTCGCCCATCACGCGCTCGACTTCGCGCAGACGTGAAACATAAGCTTCGGCGTCGGCCACCGTGTCGACGCGGTGCTGGTTGATAAGGAAGGCGGGGATCTGCCCGGTCGGGCTGCCGTTGGTGGAAAACAGGAAGCGGTGCGTCCGCCACTGATGCTGGCGCCGCTGGGTCTCGACGGCCTGCTCGGCCAGGCGGTAACTGAGCTGCCCGGCAGGCGAGAGACGGTTGGAATCGAACTGCCGCTTCATCTCGGCGAGCTGCCGCTCTGCCAGCGCAAGTTCTTCGGCCGCGTCTCTTTCAGTATAATCGTCGAGCTTGCCGTAATCCTGTTTGATGCCGAGACCGGTCAGCGTCTCCGGGCTTCGTGCGGCGCGCTCGTCGAATGCGCGGTCGAGGAAAGCAAGCAGCCGTTGATCTTCGGCCAGCGCGCCGCTCGGCGCAACTGGGCTGCCGGCTGCTGACTGCGGCGGCTCGCCGGGCGCGGTGGAGCAGGCGGTCGCAAAGAGGAGGGCGAGGAGCTGGAGGTTGCGCTTCACAGATGGTTCCTCATGGTGAATGAAGCTGTTTAGCGGCTTCCCGCGGGCCGTCCAGCCGCAGCGGCTGGCTCAATATGCGGAAAGCTCTCGACTGCGGCCGGCTAATCGGCAGCCGCTGCCAGCCAGCAGGGATCCCAGTCCGGCTCGGGGCCGAAACGTGCGACAAGGAAGTCGACGAGTGCGCGCACGCGGGCAGTGGTCGCACGCCCAGGCGGCATGACCGCATGGAGGCCGCTTTCCTCTAGCGGATAATCCGGCAGCAGAACCTCAACGCCGCCACTCTCGATCTCGGGTGCCGCGATGAAGCTTGGCAGGATGCAGATACCGAGCCCGGCGACGGCGGCTGCCCGAAGCATTTCGCCATTGTCCGCCCGCATCCGGGGGCGCCCTCTCACATGCTCCCAGCGGCCGCCGACCCTGAAGCGCCACTGCTCGCTGGAGTAAACCAGTATATCGTGGCCGGCGAGATCACGCGGATGCTGAGGCCGACCGTGGGCCTCGAGGTAGGATGGGCTCGCGATCGGGACTTTGCGTACGGGCGCGATCCGCCTCGCGATCAGCGCCGAATCCTGCAGATTGCCGATCCGCACTGCAAGATCGAAGCCGCCGGCAAGAAGGTCAACCGCGCGGTCCTCGAAAGAAATGTCGAGCTCAACCTTGGGGTGCCGGGCGGCGAAATCCGCCAGAGCCGGTGCGAGATGCGGGACGCCGAATGAAATCGGAGCGCTGAGTCGGATCGGCCCGGCGATCTGCGTGACCGCTTCAGCGACGACTTCCTGGGCCGCCTCGAGTTCTGCAAGGATGTTGGATGCACGCGCGAAATAAGCCTGTCCGACCTCGGTGGGCTGCGCCCCTTGAGCGCTGCGCGTGAGAAGCCGTGCGCCGAGCTGTTCCTCGAGCCGTGCCACGCGCCGGCTGAGGATCGACTTCGAGATCCCCATTCGATCTGCGGCGCGGGCGAAGGCGCCGGTTTCCACCACCCGCACGAAGGCCAGAACATCCATCAGATCAACGTTCGACCGTTCCATATTTCGAAACACCGTGGTGCGAGGTGTGTATCTTTCAGCAACGCCGCTATCCCCCTAAATCGGTTTCGACAAGCTGTATCGGAGGACAACATGGTCAAGGCTCTCATCGTCAACAGTGCCGCCACCGGCGATGCATCCGTTTCGCGCAAGCTCACTCAAGTGTTCGCCGATCGATTGAAGGATCATGATTCGTCTGCCGAGATCATCGTGCGCGATGTGGGCATCGAACCGCTCCCGCATCTCACGGCCGAAACCGTTGGCGCCATTCGCGGCGCGGCAAGCACCGAAGCCGAGCGGAACGCGCTTTCGCTTTCCAATGCTTTGATCGGCGAGATTACGGACGCAGACATCATCGTGATCGGCGCGCCGATGTACAATTTCGGTATCCCGTCGACGCTCAAGGCTTGGTTCGATCACGTGCTGCGTGCCGGCGTCACGTTCCGCTATACGTCCGACGGCCCGCAAGGATTGGTGAAAGGCAAGCGTGCGCTGGTGATCGAGACACGGGCTGGCTTCTACAGCGAAGGCCCGGGAGCCGTGCTCGACACGCAGGAGCCGCACCTCAGGAACTTGCTTGGCTTCATGGGCATAAGCGACGTTGAATTTGTTCGTGCGGAAAGGCTGGCACTTGGCGCTGATGCCGCAGCGGCGGCCATCGACGCCGCCACCGCCCGGCTGGCCGAACTTGCCGAAACCGAATTGACGCTCGCAGCTTGACAGCTTGAGGCCACATCGCTTGTCGCGCTCAAGTTATCGCTTGGCGGGCGGATCACCAACAAGAGAGAAACAATGATCGACATTCGTCCCTTTCGAACGCTCGGCCAGGCCGACCATGGCTGGCTGAATGCACGACACCATTTCTCTTTCGCCAATTACTACGATCCCCATCGCATGAGCTGGGGCGCGATTCGCGTCTGGAACGACGATGAGATCGCGGCGCGATCAGGTTTTCCGCCGCACCCGCATTCGGACATGGAGATCATCACCTACGTCCGCCAGGGCGCGATCACTCACCAGGATTCGCTCGGCAATCAGGGGCGAACCGAGGCGGGCGACGTACAAGTGATGTCGGCGGGAACGGGCGTGCGCCACGCCGAATATAATCTTGAAGATGAGCAGACGACACTTTTCCAGATCTGGGTGATGACCGATCGTCCCGGCGCGCAGCCGAGCTGGGGCGCCAAGAAGTTCCCCAAAGGGGAGCGGGCGGGAAGCTTCGTCACCCTCGCCAGCGGCTTTTCCGGCGATGCCGACGCACTGAAGATCAACGCGGCGGCGCGAGTCATGGGTGCGACGCTGAAAGCAGGGGAAAAAGCCGAACTCCAGCTCGACCCGAGCCGCCACGTTTATCTGGTGCCGGTCGGCGGGCCGATCGAAGTGAACGGCGTGCGCGCCGAGCCTCGCGACGGCGTTGCTATAACTGGCAAGGAGCGCGTGGAGATCAGCGCCCTCCACGACAGCGAAATCGTCCTCGTCGACGCGCGCTGAGTTCTTGGCATGCGGCCCCTGGACCAGGTGTTGGAGCGGCTGTCGGAATCTCAGTTCCGGCGCCGCTTCCGTTTGGGCCCACGGGAGCGCGGCTACCTCGAAGCCAAGGGGCTGGAGACGATGATCGCTCATGCCCGCGATTTCGTCGAGCAGCGGCTCGCGCCCGCCGCGCCGGCCAACGACGGAAAACAGACGCCGATGCGCGGCCACCCTGTTTTCATTGCCCAGCATGCCACCGCCACCTGTTGTCGCTCCTGTCTGGCCAAATGGTACGGCATCCCGGCTGGAAGGCCGCTTTCAGAGCTCGAGAAGGCGCAAGTGATTGCCGCGATTGACCATTGGATCCGGACAACCGACCAGGACTGAGCGAAATTTTTACTCCTCCGGCTTATCGGCAACCTTCTAGCCGGTGAGTAGAGGATAGTAGGTGGAAGCGGCACTTGGCTCAGCTGCATGTCTCGACCCCAAGCCTGCTGCCAACGGGTGGGCGGAGGCTGTCTCCAATGTGGGGGTGAGGCCGGTTGCGGGAGGCGTTTTGTCTCAGCAGCTTCGTGACAATTGGGCGCAGCTCGCAGCCTCTGCTGCCGAACCCAATGCCTTTGCCGAGCGCTGGTTCGTGGAGCCGTCGTTGCAGCATCTGGCGCTGCCGCCGGATCTGAAATTTCTCGAAGTCTGGAACGAGGCAGAAGATGGGACAGGCTTGCTGGGGCTGCTGCCGGTTCACGTGCCGGTCGGCTACGGGCGCATTCCGGTTCGTCACGTTCAGAACTGGACCCACTTTCATTGCTTCCTTGGAACACCCTTGGTTCGAGCAGGGGGCGAAAAGGCTTTCTGGGCCGCTATTCTCCGCCATCTCGACGAGCAGCGCTGGGCGGCAGGTTTTCTTCATTTGAAAGCGCTTGTGGAGGATGGGCCGGTCCATCGTGGGTTGGTCGCAGCCGCTTCCGAATTGGGGCGCCCGTGCCACGTTGTTCACACGGCCGAACGGGCGTTCCTTCAGAGCACACTCTCTCCCCAAGCTTATTACGAGCGGACCGTTCGGAAGAAGAAGCGCAAGGAGCTCAAGCGGCTCTCGAGCAGGCTCGGCGAGTTGGGTCGGGTCGAGGCCCGAACACTTCGTGCGGCGGAGGAGCTGGAGCCCTGGTGCGCGGCATTCCTGGATCTGGAGAAATCGGGCTGGAAAGGTGAAGCGGGTTCGGCGCTCGGCTGCACAGCTTCAACCGAACGATTCTTTAAAGAGGCGGTCGAGGGCGCATTCCACACCGGCCGGCTCGACTTCCTGCGTCTCGATCTTGACGGTCGCCCCCTGGCAATGCTGATCAACTTCTTGACCCCGCCGGGCAGCTTCTCGTTCAAGATCGCGATCAATGAAGACTATGCCCGCTTTTCCCCGGGCGTTCTCATCCAGCTTGAGAATCTGAGCGTGCTGGCGCGGGAAGGACTGGTCTGGATGGACAGCTGCGCAGCTGAAAACCACCCCATGATAAACAGCCTTTGGGCCGAACGGCGGCGTCTGGTGCGCCTCACGGTTCCGCTTGCCGGTGCCTTTCGGCGCGCGACTTTCCACGTCTGCCGCGCCCTCGAAAACGTCTCGGCTCTGATGCGCACGCCCCACATGCATACCACCACAGCTGTAGGCGAGGATCATGACTGAGAACGTCTTCGACGCGGAAGCGCTCGAGCTTTTCCGCACGCTTTACCCCGAGCAGGCAGGGCTTGTGACGCACCGCTTGCTGGGTCACCCGATGTTTGAACTCGAGGCGCTCGCAGCGCTGGCCCAGCGGATACGGCCGGTGGACGTCGAATATAATCGCGGCGATGTGCCCGTTGGGCTCGACCCCGCGGCGACACCGTCCAACGGCTTGAGTATTGCCGAGACCATTCGAAGGATCGAGCAATGCGGATCCTGGATGGTGCTGAAGTTTATCGAACAGGACCCGGACTATCGTGCTCTGCTCCATTCGGTCCTAACGGAGCTGGAGTCGGTCACGAAAGCAGCGACGGGGCAGATGCTGAAGCTAGAGGGGTTCATCTTCATCTCCTCACCAGACGCCGTGACGCCCTTTCACTTCGATCCCGAGCACAACATCCTTCTTCAGCTGCAGGGCCGGAAGAAGATGACCGTTTTTCCGGCTTCGGACGAGAACATCGCGAGCGGAGAGGCGCACGAGGCCTTTCAGAAGGGTGCGCACCGCAACCTGCCGTGGCATGACGACTTTGCGGACAAAGGCGAAGTTTTCGAGCTCACACCCGGCAAGGGCATTTACGTTCCCGTCAAAGCTCCGCACTGGGTCAAGAACGGCCCGGAGCCGTCCATCTCCTTTTCGATAACGTGGCGGTCCGAGTGGAGCTATCGGGAATCCGATGCGCGCGGTTTCAACGCGCTGCTCCGCCGGATTGGGCTCACCCCATCCGCGCCGGCACGATATCCGAGGCAGAACCTTGCCAAGTCCGTCGCGTTCAGAGCGGCCAGGAAGATCAATCTGCCCATGTGATGGGTAGCATGAAGCCGATCATTGAGCGGAGTTGGCAGAGCCGATCGGCTTCGGCTGAAGTGGCAATGAAAAACGCCCCGGCTGTTTTGCAGCCGGGGCGTTTTTTACGTCACGCTATCGTGGGGTAGCGGTGTTTGGCGAATTAACGCTCGCCGCGCTGGTCGCCGAAGCTGCCTTCCTTGCCGCCGCCGGTTTTCCCGGAGCCGCCAGGGGCAGCGCGGTTCGCGTCGGCACCGTTGCCGAAGCCGTTATTGCCTTTGCCCATCGTTGAAGGCGGGCAAGGCGAGCAGCCGGATCCCGAAGGGCGGCTCGGCGAGCTGCCGGCGCCGCTGACATACTGAAGTTCGTTTGTTTCAAGATTACGCATGTGAATTCTCCCTGTTGGTGCAATGGAAAACCCAGTCTGCCGGTCATTGTTGCAAAGGACAACCGGCCAAAAACGGCATGTGCCAGATCGGGACTAGTCTTGGAAGACTGTTACCACAATCGTGTCTTTGGCTCTGCTTGTCATGGTTAATTTTAGATCAGCCGGGCAGCTCAATAACTCGGCACTGCTCCTTTGCGCAGCCATCCGGTGATCGCATAACGGCGACGGATCGCTGCGGGGGTAACCATGGAGACGCTGTGGCGTTGCGGGACTGCGAATAAGTCTAGGGTATTGAACCTCGGCACCTGTCCGCTGACCTTTGCTTCATCGGCTCCGTGGAAAAGCAGCAGCCCGCCCCATTCGAGCCGCCATCTTGGCGTCAGCCCGAACACGTAAGCGGCCAGCCGATCCTTGCCTGCGACGTCATCGTCATGGCCGGTCAGGAAGTCGCCCGGGCCGTAGCAGGTCGCATGGCCGTCGGTGAAGGAAAGCTCGGTATAGCCGGTCACGGCTCGAAGCATGTCTAGCATCGGCTCGCTCGACATCAGCCGTGAGAACTCGGCGAGCAGATCATCGGCTGCGTTCAACCGTTCCGCTTCATCCGGCACACGCAGCCCTTCGTAGCGATACTGAAATCCAATTTGTGCGCGTTCGTGCACCTGCGCATCCAGCGCCGCTTTCTCTTCCGCGCTCATCTTGGCACGAGCGGCCCGATCCAGTTCGATGATACCATCAGGGCTGTTCATGAGGTGCCACCAATCCTCGCGGTCGTTCAGATGGTGGTACAACTCCGCCAAGCCATCTTCCGCCAGAAGGTTCTGGATGCGAATGCGGCCCGCTGCCGCATATTCCTCGGCCAGTGCCGGCACGTCGAGGTCAGGGTTGAGGTGGAATGTCGTCACGCCTCGTCGCTCCGAATGAGGTCCATACCGCACAGGGCTCAAGGTCGGGCAGGAAGAGAAAGTTCTCCCCGAAAGACCGCTTTGCCTCAGCCGCGGGTTTGCAGAGGTTTAGCTACGACAGATCCTGTTTCCGTACCGTTAAGCGCAAGAAAAATCAGGTCGCGCGGCTAGGCTCGAGCGAGCCTCGTGAGCAAGAAGGAAGCTGCGAACTGTAACCAGCAACTCAGGTTGCAGGTGTCATGCTGTCTACCCTAGGGGGCGATACGTCAGAGGCGCGTGTTCCCGCCGGGGCCGCCGGTGCCCGGCTGTCCGATCCCGGCGCCGCCGCCGCCGAGGCCGCTTTTGTCGCTTGGGGTTCCGGAGCCGACATCGCCGCGCCCTGCGCCTGCACCGACCGTCTCGCCGCCGACTGCGCCCCCGCTGAGGCGGCTTGCGTCTGCGCCCGAGCCTGCTGCGGCGTCGGCAAGGCTTCCGTCGGCGCTCCCAAGCGCTGCCGCCTCGGCCGCAACGCCGCTTGGATCAAGCCCGGCGACCGAGCCCGCTCCGGTTCCGACGGGCGTTCCAAGCGCGTCCCCTGGCACTCCGCCCGCCGTACCGCCGGTGCCGGCAAGGGTGCCTCCGGAGGGGTCTCCCTTGCCCGAAATGGCACCGCTGCTGCTGGACCCGCCCGCGCCGCCGAGATCCTCGCTGTCCTGGTTCGCCAAAGGCGCGGTGTTGAGGCCGCCGCCGGTGCCGCCGTTTTGGTCCTGCTCGTGCGTCATGAGGTCCTCACATCTTTCTCCGGTCGGCTCGCCAACGCAGACACGCGGCGGCGGTTCAATAAATTCACTTTGCAAGCGCGGCTCCGCCTGGGGGCGAAGGGACCTCAATGCCGCCTGTCATTGTCGTGGCTGCTTCCGCCCGGCGTACGTTGTCCGCCCTGGCCGAGATCACCGCCGCCGATGCCGCCTGTGCCTTCAACGCTGGTGTCGCTCTGCCGCTGGTGTTCATCACCGCCGCCGATCGGCCCTCGCTGCGGGCCGCCTTGGCCAATGCCGCCGGCGCTGTCGTCTCTTTCGTTTCCCTTGGCCATGGGTAGACTCCTTTTCTGCTGCCGCTTCCGTGGGAATTGCAGCATTTAAACGCAGGGTGTCTTTCGCCGTTCCTGACGCGGCGCAAAGCGCGGGAGCTTGCCGGCACCCTCATCAAAGCTGGAAGGCGTCGTTCCAGCCGCTGAATTGGGGTGTGGGTACGGCTTGCGGGGAGATCCCGCCCGGCCGGACGGATCCTACTTCGCTTCTGGGGGCACCTGGTCGCGAGGCATTCCGGAATAGCGCCAAGCTTCGAGCACTTGCGAGTCCGGAAGTTTGCTGGCGCTCGGCTGTGCCAACACCTCTTCTGGCGCTGCCTCCGCGGCCGTGGGCTTTAGGAGGGGCGGTGATGGCGGGATCGGCCCGGCCGCAAGAACCGCGGCAATCTGCGCCTGGATCGGCGTTTCGGTTAGAACAGGAAGCGTGACAAGCTGCGGCTGCTTGGGCCCGGGCAGCGGCTCGACCCCCGCATATGCCTGCCGGAACGCGGCGGGCGTGCCCCAACCGCCATTCCACCGGTAGAAGATGTGGGCTCCGATCACGGCTGATTTGATGAGGCTCGGCGCCCAATGCGGCAGTACCTGATGCGTGTGATAGTGCGTCGCATGCCCGACGGGCGCGTATACGCTCCCAGACAAGGCCGCCGTGGCGATCCGCCGTGCCCGCGCCCACCCGGTGAGCGAAGGCGTCCGCAGCAACGATCCGTCGCAAGTGAAGCTGAACTGGCAGCCGGAGCTCCGCTCCGAGCCCTGATAGACCACGCCGCAGACGCTCGCGGGATAGGCCGGATGGCGTACGCGGTTCAGCACCACCTGAGCCACCGCCCGCTGGCCGTCTTCGCTTTCAGACGCCGCTTCATAGTAGATTGCCGTGGTGAGGCACTCGATCGAGCGCATGCGGTCGGCGCCGGCCCGGGTGCCGACGCTGAACGGACGCGCGGGAGGATTGAAGCCGGCCGAGATTGGGATGGCCGCGTTCATGGCCATGGCCGTGTCGGGAGCGATCGGCTGGAGCAGCAGCGGCTCGGGCTGAGGCAGCGGCGCCTGCGTCAATACAGCTGAGCTGAGGCCGGGCCCGGCAGCGGCGGTTGCAGGTCGCGTGGCGCTGCCCGCGGGCACGCAAGAGGCGGAGAGTGCAAGAAAGCACAGTCCAACAGGGCTTCGCCCGCCCAACAGGACGTGCCTCGCATTGCGCTTCGCACCCGATTTCAGCATGTTTTGGTCGGTATCCCTGAGCATCGATGAGAAGTGCCGACACGGCTCCTAGCACGACCTGTTTCCCTTGGGGCAGTGGCCTTTCTGGGCTGTCCCACGGCGGCACAGAGGGAGGGAAAGAGGTTTACGCGCCTGCCGTCACGGACCGCCGGTCTCGGAACTCGCATTCAGCACGCAGCGTTTCGAGCCTGTAACAATCGCTAGGAGAAAACCATGGTCGACAGAGATGATGACAGGATCAGGGACACGGAGCGGACGACGACGACGGTGGTCCATACGGATGGGGATCGTGGGCGCGGGGGTGGCCTGCTGATCGCCGTGATCCTTCTGATCGCCGTTGCGGCTCTGCTGTTCTTCCTCTTCGGGGGCAATTTCAATCGCGCTGCGGACCAGGTCGGCGTCAACGTCAATGTGGACGTTCCGGAAGTGAAGGTGCCGGATGTTCAGGTTCCCGAGGTCAACGTGCCCGACATCAACGTCAATCTTCCCGACGTCGACGTTAACGCCGATTCCAAGGAGGAGCCCAAGCAGGAGTAGAGATGGCTTGGCTCCTGATGGGCCAAGCATCAGCCTCGGGCGAAGCTGTCGGTCGCCCGGATGAGCCGGTCGAGAATGCCAGGCTCGTTGAAGGCGTGCCCTGCGTCTGGGACGAGGTGGAATTCCGCCTCATCCCAGACGCGGTGGAACTCCCAAGCGGTTCGCGCCGGTGTGCAGACGTCATAGCGCCCTTGGACGATGCAACCGGGAATGCCGCGAAGACGCCCGGCGTCGCGAAGGAGCTGCCCCTCCTCGAGCCAGGCGCCATGAACGAAATAATGGTTTTCGATGCGGGCAAAAGCCGTTGCGAACACATCTCCAGTGTAGGTCTCGGCAAGAGCAGGATCGCGCAGCAACGTGATGGTTTCAGCTTCCCAGCGGCTCCATGCCTTGGCTGCTTCAAGCGCCACCGCGGCGTCCGCGCTCGTCAGCCGCCGACGATAGGCACGAAGGAGGTCGCTGCGCTCTTCTTCGGGAATGGGCTTGAGAAAACCTTCCCACTGGTCCGGAAACAGCCACGAGGCACCCTCCTGATAGAACCATTGGATTTCGGAGCGGCGGACGGTGAATATACCGCGCAGGATGAGCGCGCTCAGCCGCTCCGGATGCGTTTGGGCATAAGCAAGGCCAAGGGTGGAGCCCCAGGAGCCACCAAAAACAAGCCATTGCTCGGCTCCAACCATTACGCGCAACCGCTCAATGTCGGAGACGAGGTGCCAGGTGGTGTTGGCCTCCAGGCCCGCGTGCGGCGTTGATCGCCCGCAGCCGCGCTGATCGAACAGGAGGATGTTGTAGCGCTCCGGATCGAACTGGCGTCGGTGATCGGGCGAGCAGCCGGCGCCTGGTCCGCCATGGAGGAAGACCGCGGGCTTGCCGTTTGGATTGCCGCACAGTTCCCAATAGACGCTGTGGCCGTCCCCGACTTCAAGATGTCCGGAGCGGTAGGGCTCGATCGGCGGATAAAGCGTACGTAGCGCCGGAACGGCGGTATCGGGCAAAACAGTCCCCCTGTTCAGATTTTCAGTTCACACCCTGGTTGCGCTGCCCGGATCAGCTCAGAAGCTCATTTCGTCGTAGATCCGGCTGACATCACCCTGCCACTCGCCCTTGAAGCGTTCGAGGAGGAGCTCGGCCGGCGTGGTGCCGCGCGCGAGGACCTCCCTAAGCGGGTCGAGGAAGCCCGTCTCATTGTCTCCGGCCGCGTTCAAGCGGCCCCGGGCCTTGAGGCCGGCTTCGGCAATGGCAAGGACACGTCCCCCCAATTCGCGGAGAGTTTCTCCGGACGGCGTTCTCGCTTTGAGGCCAAGCCTCGGCACTTCATCACGGAGCCGCTGCCGCTCCTCCAGGCTCCAATGCTTCACTTCGTCCCAAGCGGCGCCGAGAGCGGACTGATCATAGAGAATGCCGACCCACAAAGCGGGCAGGGCGCAAATTCGGCTCCAGCGGCCGCCGTCCGCGCCCCGCATCTCAAGAAAGCTTTTCAGGCGCACTTCGGGAAAGGCAGTGGAAAGATGATCGATCCAATCCGATAAGCGCGGCTTCTGGCCGGGCAGCGCCGGCAGCTCACCCTTCAGGAACGCGCGAAAGGATTGGCCTGCAGCGTCGATATAGGCCCCGTCGCGGTAGACGAAGTACATGGGCACATCGAGCGCGTAGTCCAGGTAGCGCTCGTAACCGAAGCCGTCCTCGAACACGAAAGGCAGCATCCCAGTTCGAGCACCGTCGGTGTCGGACCAGATATGGCTCCGGTAGGAGAGATAGCCGTTCGGCCTTCCTTCGGTGAACGGCGAATTGGCGAAGAGAGCGGTCGCTAGCGGCTGAAGCGCAAGACCGACGCGAAACTTCTGCGCCATGTCCGCTTCCGAGGAATAATCGAGATTGACCTGGATGGTGCAGGTCCGGAGCATCATGTCCAGACCAAGGCTGCCGACCCGCGGCATGTGCCGGAGCATGATTGCGTACCGGCCTTTCGGCATGATCGGCAGGTCCTCGCGTCTTTTGTCGGGCCACATGCCGAGGCCGAGGAAGCCGACGCCGAGTTTGTCGCCAGCCGCCTTCACCTGCGCCAGATGCCTTCCCGCTTCCGCACAGCTTTGATGAAGATGCTCCAGCGGAGCCCCGGAGAGCTCAAGCTGACCCGCCGGCTCGAGGCTTACCGTTCCGTCTGGGCCCGACAGCGCAATGACGTTGCCGCCTTCCTCCACCGGTTGCCAGCCATATTCGGTCAGCGCCATCAGGAGGTCGCGGATCCCGCCAGGCTCGGCATAGCTCGGCGCGCGCAGGTCGTCTCGGCAGTAGACGAATTTTTCGTGCTCCGTCCCAATCCGCCAAGCATCAATGGGCTTTTCGCCTTTGACGAACGGCGCGAGCAGATCGTCGCGAGACTCGATGACCGGGTCGTGTCTGGCAGTGTCGGTCCGCGTTGTCATGGCGCGCCCCTGTAACGAGGGCATCGTCCAGCCGCCAGCCCGTTTCGGCTGGCTACCGAGCCGCGTGCTCGCACCAGTCGCCCGCTGCGGACATCCAAAGAGCAATCGCAGCCACGGCGGCCGTGTCCGCGCGGAGGATGCGCGGGCCGAGGCTGACAGGCTTTGCGCTGGCGAGCGCCCGGATCGCGGCGCGCTCCTCTTGGGTGAAGCCACCTTCGGGGCCGATCAGGATTGCTGCCGGCCCCCGTGTGAGGGCCTGGAGCATTGGCTCGCCCCCACTCTCATCTGCAAACAGGAGCATACGCTCCTCCGGCCAGGTCTTGATGAGAGTGGGCAGCTTCTGAGGCTCGCCAAGTTCGGGAAGCGCCGTTCGCTCGCACTGCTCGGCAGCTTCGATCATGTGGGCGAAGAGGCGCTCCGAATTGAGGCGGTCGATGATGGTTCGTTGCGTGATCACTGGGACGACTTTGGCGACGCCAAGTTCGGTGGCTTTCTCGGCGATCCAGTCGATCCGCCCGCGCTTGATCGGCGCGAAAAGAAGCCACAGGTCGGGCGCGGCCTCGCGAGGCCGTAAGTGTCGGTCGACGCGGGCGGTGACCCGCTTCTTCGTCGCGTCCGTGATTTCGGCCAGCCACTCGCCCGTTGCATCGTCAAACAGCTTCACCAACGCACCGGAAGTGAGGCGCAGCACCGCCGAAAGGTAGTTTGCTTTGGGCCCTTCGAGCGTGAGAAGCTGACCATCCGACAGCCTTTCCTCGACGTACAGACGGGGCAGGCTTGCAGGCGGCCAGGCGGGCGTTGCGGGCATCGCTTCCTCGGATCAGGATGGTGTTGGGCTAGAGGCTCGATCGATGACTGTCGAACTCCACATAGAGTCTTGTTCGTTCTCGTCGAGGCAAGTCGACGCCCAGCGCCGGCAAGCCGGCTTGCGCGGCCAGTGTCGTGATCCTCGACTTGGCTCCGAACACCCGGCTAGTGAGAAGGCGGTGACCGACGCTCAAGACATAGTCCCCGACAGCGAGCGGCGCGGGCTGCTGCGCGTGCTGCCGCGGGCGGTGCGCCCTTATGCTTTGTTGATCCGGCTCGACCGTCCGATTGGAGCGTGGCTGCTTTTCTGGCCCTGCGCGTGGAGCGTCGCATTGGCGGGGCTCGGGGCAAATGGCGTCAGCCTGATCCTCTGGTTCGGCCTCGGGGCATTTGTCATGCGGAGCGCAGGCTGCGTCTACAACGACATCGTTGACCGTGATCTTGACGCGCGCGTGGAGCGAACCCGGCTGAGGCCGCTTGCCAGCGGGCGGGTATCGTTGAAGGGTGCGTGGGCGCTGCTCCTGGGGCTGAGCCTCGTCGGGCTCTTGGTGCTCCTGCAGCTGAAAGCATTGGCGCAGGCGATCGCGCTCGGAAGCCTTGCGCTCGTCGCAGCCTATCCGTTCATGAAGCGCATCACCTGGTGGCCGCAAGCATGGCTCGGGCTGGTATTCTCCTGGGGTGTACTTGTCGGCTGGCCGGCTGCGGAAGGAGAGCTGGAGACGCCGGCTCTCCTCCTTTATGCTGGTTCGGTTTTTTGGGTAATTGGCTACGACACCATTTACGCGCTTCAGGACCGCGAGGATGACGCGCTGGTGGGCGTAAAGTCCTCTGCATTGGCGCTCGGCGGTCACGCTCGTGCGGGCGTGGCGTTCTGTTATCTCTTGGCGCTGATCTTCTGGGCGGCGGCGATCTGGACCGTCCGGGCGCAGTGGCTTGCCTTGCTTGCCTTAATTCCAACTGCGCTGCACCTGTTCTGGCAGGTCGGGGCGCTGCGTGAGCGCGAGGCCGCCGATGCACTTGCCAAGTTCCGCTCGAACCGGTTCGCAGGGCTGCTCATGTTCCTCGCCTGCCTTGTGGTCGGCACTGCAGGCGCTTAAGCGCCGCGATATGCTCAGCGTTACCCAGGCCGAAGCGCGCGCCGCCGCCCTCATTGAAGCAGCAAAAAGAGCGGGTGCCGACGCGGCCGACGTCCTTTACGTCGGAGAAGCATCGACGGGGGTTCAGGTGCGGCTCGGGGCGCTCGAAGATGTGCACCGCGCCGAAGGCGAGGAGATCGGGCTTCGGTTTTTCGTGGGCCGGCGCTCCGCCAGCGTCTCCTCCTCGGACCTGTCGGACGAAGCGCTGAGCGCGCTCGTGGAACGCGCCGCAGCGATGGCCCGCGAAGCGCCGGAGGATCCTTTCGCCGGCCTCGCCCCGGAGGACCGGCTGCTGCAGGGCCGCGGGGCTGACGTGGACGGAGACGACGGACGCGATCCGCTGCCGACAGAACTAAAGGAGCGCGCGCTGATCATCGAGGACGCAGCGCGTGCGGTTCAGGGCGTCACCAATAGCGAAGGGGCGGGCCTCAGCGCCGGCCGCTCTTTGATAGCGCTTGCGACAAGCCATGGCTTCTGTCGCGGCCACACCACCAGCGGCTACAGCGCTTCCGCGAGCGTGATCGCCGGGGCCGGCAGCGAGATGCAGCGCGACTATGAGAGCCACAGCGTACGCCATTATGAGGATCTTGACGATCCGGAGTTGATCGGCCGACGCGCCGGTGAGCGCGCGGTAGCGCGCCTGCGTCCCGCGAAGCTCTCGAGTGGCGCAGTGCCCGTCGTGTTCGATCGCCGCGTCGGCGGCAGTCTCGTCGGCCATCTTATCGGCGCCATGACGGGATCGGCAATCGCGCGGAAGACAAGCTTCCTGCTCGGCCGCGAAAACGAACAAATCTTTCCGCAAGGCATCACCATTCACGACAACCCTCACAAGCGGCGCGGTCTACGCTCCAAGCCCTTCGACGGTGAAGGGGTCTCCACGAGGCCGCGGGACTTGGTCGCAGGAGGGCGCCTTACCGGGTGGCTGATGGACAGCGCTTCGGCGCGTCAGCTGGGGCTCGAGCCCACCGGGCACGCGGCGCGAGGAATTGGCGGCCCACCGGGCGCGAGCGCAACCAATGTCGATCTCCTGCCCGGAAGGGTGAGCGTTGAGGAACTCATCGGCGACATCGCCCGAGGCATCTATGTCACTGAGATGATCGGGCAAGGCGTCAATCCGGTCACTGGGGATTACAGCCGGGGAGCATCCGGCTTCATCATCGAGAATGGCCGCATCGCAGCCCCGGTCGCGGAGATTACCATCGCCGGCAACCTCATCGAGATGTTCCGAGCGCTGACACCGGCAAACGACCTCGACCAGCGCCGCAGCATCAATGTTCCAACGATTCGAATCGATGGGATGACGGTCGCTGGTGCTTGAGGAGCTTTCGCGGATCACTGCTGAAGCTGGGCGGATCGCTCATGCGCGGTTTGGAACTGATTTCCGGCGCTGGGAGAAGGTGCCGGGCCACCCCGTCTGTGACGTTGACCTTGAGGTGAATGCATTTCTTCGGGAGCAGCTGACGGCGCTCGAGCCGGAGGCCGGCTGGCTTTCCGAAGAAACTCTCGACGCCTCGGATCGAATCGAGCGGCGGCGGCTCTGGGTTGTCGATCCGATCGATGGCACACGCGATTATCTGAAGGGACGCAGCGGCTGGGCGGTCTCGGTCGCCTTGGTCGAGGATCGGGTGCCGGTGCTCGGCGTACTTTCAGCGCCGGTGCGGGGCGAGCACTGGACAGCGGAGCGGGGCAAAGGTGCATGCCGGAATGGGAAGTTGCTCCAAGTCAGCGGTCGCACCGCGCTCGCCGGCGCCCGCGTACCCGCCGATCATCTGTCAGGTGCGGACGCCGACCTCGTTGCGGTCGCCAAACCCAATTCAATTGCGCTTCGGATCGCCTTGGTGGCGGCGGGCGAGGCCGATCTCGTTGCGACGCTCCGCTGGGGCTTCGAATGGGACATTGCCGCTGCCGCGCTGATTGCCACGGAGGCCGGCGCAACGGTGAGCGGAGTGCTCGGGCAGCCGCTCGCATTCAACACGGCGTCGGGCGAAGCCTTTGGAGTTTTGGTGACAACCCCCGCGATTCACGCCGCCGCCGTGGACCGGCTACGCGGACGAGCGATGGCGGTCGTATGATCCCGCTCCAGCGGGGGGAAGCGATCAATAGCCTCCCACGGGGGCAACGTTGAACCGGGGAATATCGATTGCCGGGCAGCGGTCCATCACCACTTCGACGCCGGCCGCCTCGGCCCGCTCGGCGGCTTCATGGTTGATGACGCCGAGCTGCATCCATACGGCCCTGGCACCGATCGCGATTGCCTCGTCAACCGCTTCGACGGCCGCCTGCGGGCGGCGGAAGATGTCAACGAGGTCGATCGGCTCGCCGATATCGGCGAGCGAGGCATGGACTGGCTCGCCGTGGATCTGCGTGCCGGCAAGTTGCGGGTTCACCGGGAAGACGCGGTAGCCGTGCGTTTGAAGAAATCGCATCACGCGATAAGACGGGCGATCGGGGCGGTCCGACGCACCGACCAGCGCCACGTAGCGGACGCGCGAGAGTAGGTGAGCAATGTCTTTTGCGGACGTGAGCGGCACTGTGGTTCCTCCCTGCTCCTGCCCAAAAGGGTTCAAGAAGCGACAAGCAATGCTCTAGAGTGCTTTCTAGTCAGGTGGAATCACCTGACGGCTCGCAAAAGCACGGCGAGCAACGAGTCTAGAACGCCATCTGCTTCTTTGGGTTCAGCTGTTCGAGCAGGTTCCCGGCGACATTTTTGAACGCTTCCGCATCCTCGCCGGTGCCGGCGGCCGGCGGCACGCCCGCATCCGAGGCACGGCGGATGTTGAGGGTCAGCGGGATTCTGCCGAGGAAGGGTATCGACATCACCCTCGCCGCAGCTTCGGCGCCGCCCGACCCGAACGGGTCCGAGATTTCGCCGCAATGCGGGCAGGCATAGCCGGACATGTTTTCAACAAGCCCGAGAATGGGCACGTCCATCTTTCGGAACAGGTCGATCGCGCGGGTGGCATCGATCAACGCCAGATCCTGCGGCGTGGTGACGATCACGGCGCCTGCAGGCTTCCACTTCTGGATAAGCGAGAGCTGGATGTCACCCGTTCCCGGCGGGAGGTCGGCGACGAGGAGCTCGGTATCGCCCCAATCAGCCTCGATCAATTGGCCGAGCGCGCTCGCGGCCATGGGGCCACGCCAGGCAAGTGCGCTTCCTTCGCCAACCAATTGGCCGAGCGAGAGCATGCGTATGCCATGCGCGCGCACGGGCACGATCTGCTTGTCAGCCATTTCCGGTCGATCGTGGTTGCCCATGATTCGGGGCTGTGACGGTCCGTATATGTCGGCATCCACAAGGCCTACTTTGTTGCCCATGCGTGAAAGGGCGATCGCCAGATTGGCCGAAAGTGTCGACTTGCCGACGCCGCCCTTGCCGCTGGCCACGGCAATGATGGTTCTGTGCACCTTCTCGGCAGTCATGGCGATGCGAAGGTCTTTGATCCCCGGGACCCCAGCCGTTGCCGCGCGAATCTTTCGCTCCAGCTCGGCGCGCTCCTCCGCCGAAACGCCCGTCACGTCCAAAACGATGTTGGCGATCCCTTCGCTGACGCGAACCCCCGAGACGCGCCCGCTGCCCGCCAGATCGGTCCCACCTTGGCTTGAAATCTCACCAAGTGCGGCCATGATGCTGTCGGTGATGCGATCCATCGGGCAAGCGATAGGCATATGATCGGGTGACGCCACTGTTTTTCCGCGCGGTTCATTCTTATGTAGGCCCCATGAGAAAAATTTTCGGGTGGGGCGCGCGAAACGGCGCCATGCTGAACGAGAACAAAGGTGGACCCTGGGGGAGCGGCGGCGGCTCCGGAGGCGGTGGTCCCCGCAATCCGTGGGGCGAGCCCAGCCGGCGGCCGCGCGCCAACCCGGGTGGCAACGTCACCTCGCTTGACGAATTTTTGAAGAAAAGCCGGGAACGGTTCGGCGGACGCTTTCCGCACCAGGACGGTCGGCCTTATTGGCTTTATGGCCTGGCCATCGCTGTTCTCCTGTGGCTGGCATTTACCAGCGTTCATCGTATCGGCCCTCAGGAAGCGGGCGTGATCACCCGTTTTGGAAGCTATGTCGGGACCATGGGGCCCGGCATCGGGTTTTCGCTGCCCGCGCCGATCGATCGCGTGCAAAAGGTTGACGTTCAGGCGATCCGCACGGTTGACATCGGCAGCACCGACAGGAGCAGCGAAAACCTGATCCTGACGGGCGACCAGAACATCATCGACCTTGCTTATTCGGTGCGCTGGAACATCAGTGATCCCGAAAGATTCCTTTTCCAAATCAAGGATCCGGAAGAAACCATTCGCGAGGTCGCCGAGAGCGCGATGCGCGCCGTGGTGGCCGGCGTAACGCTTGACGAAGCCATCGGCGCGGGGCGGAGCCAGATCGAACAGCGCGTCGAACAGGTGATGCAGCAGCTTCTCGCCGACTATAAGGCGGGCGTCCGCGTCCAAGGCATTGCAATCAAACAGTCGGATCCGCCCGCCGCGGTGAACGATGCTTTCAAGGAAGTGTCGGCCGCCCAGCAGCAGGCGCAGTCCTACATCAACGACGCGCGCGCTTACGCGCTGCAGCTCACCGCCAAGGCGCAGGGCGAGGCAGCGGCGTTCGACAAGGTTTACATTCAGTACAAGGCTGCGCCGGAGGTCACCCGTCGGCGTATGTATTACGAGACCATGGAAAAAGTACTTGCTCGCGTCGACAAGACGATCGTCGAGGCGCCGGGCGTCACCCCTTATTTGCCGCTCAACGAGATGCAGAAACGCGCGGCCCCGAGCAACGAGGGGACGGCACGATGAACGCACGCCTGATGCGCAACCCGATCGCGCTCGCTTTTGCTGCGATCCTGCTCCTGATCCTGGCCAGCAGCACCTTGGCAATCGTGCCGGAGACGAAGCAGGCCGTGATCGTCCGCTTCGGCGAGCCGAACCGGATCATCAACCCCTACCGCACGGGCACCCCTTTCGGCAGCACGGGCGCGGGGCTGATCGCGCGTATTCCGTTCATGGAGGAAATTCACTGGCTGGATAAGCGCATTCTCAGCGTCGACATGGATCGCCAGCAGGTGCTTTCGACGGACCAGCTCCGCCTCCAGGTCGATGCCTTCGCCCGCTACCGCATCGTCGATCCGCTCCGCATGTATATCTCGGCGCGAACGGAGCAGAACGTGAGCGATCAGCTGCGCCCCATCCTGGGTTCCGCGCTTCGCAACGAGCTTGGCAAGCGACCGTTCGCGGCGCTGCTTAGCCCGGAACGCGGACAGATGATGGACAACATCCAGAGTGCCCTCAACCGGGTTGCGCGGCAATATGGCGCCGAGATCGTCGATGTCCGCATCAAGCGGGCGGATCTTCCGGAAGGCACGCCGCTGACGTCGGCTTACCAGAGGATGGAAACTGCCCGACAGCAGGAGGCGCGCTCGATCCGCGCGCAGGGCCTGAAGCAAGCCCAGATCATCCGCGCCGAAGCCGATGCCGAGGCGGCGAACACCTATTCGGAAGCTTTTGGCAAGGACCCGGACTTTTACGATTTCTATCGGGCAATGCAGTCCTACGAAGCCACCTTCCTGAACGATGGTTCGGGCAAGGATATGGGACGGTCGAGCATCATCCTTTCGCCCAGCAACGATTACCTGCGAGAATTCCGCGGAAGACGATGAGCACCGGCTCCGAGCGTTCAAATTCCGTTCAGCCGCAACCGATAGCCTGCCGGGCGATTATCGGCCCGCCGCTCGGGCCAGCAATAGCAAGTTTTTGAGGAGACCCGAACATTGCGTTACGTTTATGGCATCACTGCCGCGCTTCTTCTGGGTGGAGCCGCCACGACCCTGACGGTCGGCCCGCTCGGCGCTCAGACTGCCCAGAATGAGCCGGGTACGATTGCGTCGGCGACGCCACGCCCCAACGCGCCGATGAGCTTTGCCGACCTCGCCGAGCGTTTGCAGCCGGCGGTGGTCAACATCTCCACCCGGCAGCGGATCGAGGTCCGCAACCAGCAGCAGCAGCTTCCGCCAGGCTTCGAGGAATTTTTCCGCCGCTTCGGCGCACCCGTTCCCGAAGGGGGTGAGGAGCCCAGCACCCGGCGGGGCGGTTCGCTTGGTTCCGGCTTCGTTATCTCGCCGGACGGTTATGTCGTTACCAACAACCACGTCATCGCTCCGGCCCGGAACGGCGCGACGGTGGAGTCGATTACCGTCACCTTCGCCAATCGCCGTGAGTATCAGGCGCGCCTCATTGGCCGGGACCCTGCGTCCGACCTCGCGCTCCTGAAGATCGAGGCCAGCAACCTTCCGTTCGTGCGCTTCGGCGACTCCACCCGCACCCGGGTCGGCGATTGGGTGGTCGCAATGGGTAGCCCGTTTGGCCTTGGCGGAACGGTCACTGCCGGGATCGTCTCGGCGGTTCATCGGAACATCGGTGCCAGCATTTACGAGCGCTACATCCAGACCGACGCGTCGATCAACCAGGGCAATAGCGGCGGGCCGATGTTCGACCTCGCCGGTAATGTGATTGGCATCAACACCGCGCTTATTTCGCCAACTGGCGGCAATGTCGGCATCGGCTTTGCCATTCCGGCCGAACAAGCTTCGCCGATCATCGAAACGCTGCGGCGCGGCGAGCGCGTGCAACGCGGTTACATCGGCATCAGCATTCAGGATCTCGACGAAG
>JADDQD010000230.1 GCA_016781555.1 Pseudomonadota bacterium
CCGGGCCTCGCCCGCGCCTCCGCAGCGCGCGCTGCGGGGCTCGGCGCTGAACAAGTCACGATTTATCCGACCCTGATCGGAAGCGGCTACGGCCGAAAGCTTGAAACAACCGCTATCGAGCAGGCTGCAGTGCTCGCGCTCCAGATGAGACGCCCTGTGCAGGTGGTCTGGTCACGGATTGAAGAAACAATTCAGGACAGCTTCCGCCCGCCTGCTCGGGCGGCGATGCGCGCGCGGATCGATCGTGCCGGCAGGGTGCTTGGCTGGGAGGCACGCATCGCCGCCCCGGCGGTGGCAAGAGAAGTCATTGAGAGGCTTCGATCGGGCAGCGGCGGCCAAGCCGGAGAGGCCGATCCGAGCGCAGTAAATGGTGCGGTGCCACCTTATGCAATCCCCGCAGTTGCAGTGGATCACGTGCCCGCGAGCACCGCGCTAAGAAGCGGCATCTGGCGCTCTGGCGCCCACAGTTACACTGCCTTTTTCACAGAAAGTTTCGTCGACGAGCTGGCACGCAAGGCGAATATCGAGCCGCTCTCCTTTCGCATGCAGATGCTGGGCGACAATCCCAGGCTCGCGCGCGTGCTCACCACTGCGGCGACGCTGGGCGGCTGGGATGGCGGGCAGCCGGGGAGCTCCATGGGCATAGCCGCGCACAGCTGCTTCGGCTCCTACGTGGCCACGTTGGTGGAGGCAGAAGTCGGCCCCGACCAGCGTGCCCGCGTCACTCGCGCCGTTTGCGCGGTCGACGTGGGCCGTGTCATCAACCCGGAAATCGTCAAGCAACTGATCGAAGGCGGCATCGTCTACGGGATCGCGGGAGCGACTGGAAACCCGATCCGCTTCTGGCGCGGGCTTCCCGACCGGCGCGATCTTGCCAGGCTCGGTTTGCCAACACTCGCCAGCTCTCCCGAGATCACTGTTGAGATCCTGGAGAGCGAGGACGATCCGGGCGGCGTTACCGAGCTCGGCGTACCGACGGTTGCGCCGGCGCTCGCCAACGCTGTTTTTGCCTTGACGGGTCGGCGGCTTCGCACGCTGCCGCTCGTGATCGGGGGCGCATGATCAGACCCGCCACCCATCCAGCGATTCCTCGGCCGCGGATCGGAGTGCTGCTGATCAACCTAGGTACGCCGAACACGCCGGAGCCGGGCGCCGTGCGCGTCTATCTGAGGGAGTTCCTGTCCGACCCGCGGGTGGTGGAGATCCCTCAGCTCGTATGGCAGCCGATCCTAAGGGGCATCATCCTGAGGACGCGGCCAAAGAAGTCTGCACATGCCTACCAACAGGTCTGGACGGACGAGGGCTCCCCGCTCGCAGCCATCACCGCGCGTCAGGCAAAGGCGCTGCACGGCGCGTTTGGACAGGATGTGGTGGTGGATTACGCGATGCGGTACGGCCGGCCCGCCATTGGCGGCCGCATTGACGCGCTGAGAGCCCAAGGCTGCGAGCGCATCCTCCTGGCGCCGCTTTACCCACAATATTCCGCTGCAACGACGGCAACCGCGAACGACCGCGCTTTTGCACACCTGAAGACACTGCGCTGGCAGCCGGCTTTGCGTACGCTCCCGCCTTATTACGATGAGCCCAGCTATGTTGAAGCGTTGCGGGCGGTGACGGAGGAGAGCCTCGCAGCGCTCGATTTCACTCCGGACGTCGTATTGGCGAGCTTTCACGGAATGCCCGAGCGAACGCTCAGATTGGGTGATCCCTATCACTGCCACTGCCAGAAGACTGCGCGCCTGCTCAGCGTTGCAATGGGCCGTGAACTTGTCGTCACTTTCCAGTCGCGGTTCGGTCGTTCCAAGTGGCTCGAGCCGGCAACCGATGCCGTCCTTGCAGAGCTTCCCGGCAAGGGCGCCAAAAAGGTGGCTGTGCTCGCTCCCGGATTTTCTGCGGACTGCCTCGAAACCCTTGAAGAGCTGGCAATTCGCGGCCGCGAGACCTTCATGGAGGCGGGCGGCACCCACTTTGCTTATCTTCCCTGCCTCAATGACTCTGGACCCGGTGTTCGAATGCTGCGTTCGTTGATCGGGCGCGAGCTTGAAGGCTGGATAGCCCAGCCATAAAGCGCGCGGACAACAAAACAGACGAGGAGAGAGACATGGCACGCGTAGCAGTGGTTACCGGCGGAACGCGCGGGATCGGCGAGGCGATCAGCCTGGCTTTGAGAGACGCAGGAATGAGCGTGGCGGCCAATTATGCAGGCAATGAGCAGAAAGCGCGCGAATTCACCGATCGCACCGGCATTCGCTCCTACAAGTGGGACGTCTCGGATTGCGAAGCGTGCCAGGCTGGTATCAAGCAGGTAGAGGCAGAGCTCGGACCGGTCGACGTCCTCGTCAACAATGCAGGCATCACACGCGACGCGACGATGAAGCGAATGACCCGCCAGATGTGGGACGAGGTGATCGATGTGAATCTGGGCGGATGCTACAACATGGCCAAGGCCGTCTGGGACGGCATGACCGGCCGGAAGTTCGGCCGGATTGTCAACATCGGCTCGATCAATGGCCAGGCAGGCCAATATGGCCAGGTGAATTATGCCGCAGCCAAATCCGGAATTCACGGATTCACCAAGGCATTGGCGCAGGAGGGTGCCCGCGCCGGCATCACGGTGAACGCGATCGCGCCTGGTTATATTGACACCGAAATGGTCGCTGCCGTTCCCGAAGACGTCCTTCAGAAGATCGTCGCCCGGATCCCCGTCGGCCGCTTGGGAAGAGCAGAGGAGATCGCCCGCGGCGTCGAGTTCCTCTGCGGAGAGAATGCCGGCTTCATCACGGGCTCCACGCTGTCGATCAACGGCGGCCAGCATATGTATTGAGGCGCGCAACGCCTTGCCCGCGATGAGGGGGCCAATCAAACGCTCCATGATGATCGCGGGCCATGCGACTTCGATCAGCCTGGAGCCCCTATTCTGGGACGCATTGCGGGAGGCGGCGGTGGCAGAGGAGCTGCCGCTGAACGCGCTCGTCGCGCGGATTGACGCGGAGCGGGTGGAAGCCGAGGATCCGCCGAACCTGGCTAGTGCAATCCGAGTGTGGCTGTTCCAGCGCGCGCGTGCCGTTCCGCCCGTTGCGGGCTCGGAACCGGATTAGCTATCTCGCCAGGAGAACCCGTGCTTGCGTCGCAATCTGGGCCAGCATGGGTGCGGTCGTGACGGAGGCAGTCCGAGCGCGGTCCACCATCCGCCGGAACTGGTCGATACGCGGGCCTTGCGCGGTGACCCAGCGGTCCACTCTCGCCTTCGGATCGCTGCTCTTGTGACGCTCCAGGAATTCGAGCCTGAGCTGCTCGAAGTCCCGCGCGAGCCCCGCAGTCAGCAGCCGCTCCCACTGGTCACGCGCGGCGAAGCGGTTCGCTGCCGCCTGCGCCCAGTCGAGCCCGAGCGACTCGCCAAGCTTGGTATAAGCACGCGTCAGGGAGATAACATCGACGCCGAGCTGCTGCCCGAGCGTGGCGATACCGATCGCGCCGTCGAGTTCGTAAAGCCGCACGATACGATCCGCCAAGGCTTCCGGTGTACCAAGTCCGACGAGCCGCGCCCGCTGTGCCGTCGCGTGGGTTCGCGCCTCGTCCAGGAGCAGGCCCCCGAGCGCTGCGCTGAGCTGCTCGAGGCCTGGGCGTACCATCGCCACCGTTTCGTCGATCTTGCTGCTGGCTGAGGTGCTGCGCAGAAGGTCAGCGATGTGGAACTGCAGCCCCCGTGCAGCCTGCTCGAACAGCTCCAGCCGGAGCTGCTCGGGGAGGTCAGCGCTGTCGAGTTCCCGCCACAGGCTGTCCATATCGAACAGCCGCTCGGCAGCGACAAAAGTGGCCGCAGCTTGCCCAAGCGAGGCTCCCTCTTCCTCCGTCAGGGAGAAAGGCGCGATAATGCCGAGCCGGTTGACGAACCGGTTGGCGATTTTGGTTGCGACGATCTCACGCCGCAGACGGTGCTGCAGGATGGCGTCGCCATGGCGCTGCTGCATCTGCACCGGAAAAGCGCCGCAGAGGAGCGGATCGAGCGTCGGATCCTCGGTGATTTTGCCTGCTTCGAGCGCCGCCTGAAGGGCCAGCTTCGACATCGAGAGCAACACGGCGAGCTCGGGACGAGTCAGTCCCTGATTTTCGTGGGCGCGCCGAAGAAGTTCCTCGTTCGAGGCGAGCCCCTCGACTGCCCGGTTCAGCCGGCCGCTATCCTCCAGGATCTCGATTACACGGACGAGCTGCGGCAAGGCTGCGGCACCGCCGCGTTCTGCAATGGAGAGCGCCAGCGTTTGGAGGCGGTTGTCCTCCAGCACGAGGGCTGAAACATCCTCCGTCATCTCGACGAGCAAGCGGTTGCGCTCGTCGAACGTAAGCCGCCCCTCGGCCATCTCCCGGTTCAACGGGATCTTGATGTTGACCTCGTTGTCCGAGCAATCGACACCTGCCGAATTGTCGATGAAATCGGTGTTGATGCGGCCGCCGGCCTGCGCGAACTCAACACGACCGGCCTGGGTCGTGGCTAGATTGGCGCCCTCGCCTATCGCCTTGACCCGAAGTTCGGCGGCGTTGACGCGAATGACATCGTTGCCAGGATCACCAACCTCCGCGTTATTCTCGCTTCGTGACTTGATGTAGGTGCCGATGCCTCCGAACCAGATGAGCTCGGCCGGCGCCTTGAGGATCGCACCGATGAGGCCTTCCGGGTCGATCTCCTGGGCGTCGATTTCGAGCAGCGCACGGATTTCGGGGCTGAGCGCAATCGTCTTTTGCGTACGCGGGAAGACGCCGCCACCCGCGGAGATGAGCGTCTTGTCATAATCCTCCCAGCTCGAACGAGGCAAAGCGAAAAGGCGGTTACGCTCCTCCCAGCTTCGCGCCGAATCTGGGTGGGGATCCAGAAATATGTGCCGGTGGTCGAACGCAGCGACCAGCTTGATGGCCTTCGACAGGAGCATGCCGTTGCCGAACACATCTCCCGACATGTCGCCCACGCCGATAACGCTAATCGGCTGTGTTTGAACATCGACGCCGATTTCAGCGAAGTGGCGCTGGACCGATATCCAAGCGCCCCGGGCGGTGATGCCCATCGCCTTGTGGTCGTAGCCGTAGCTGCCGCCGCTCGCGAAGGCATCGCCCAACCAGAAGCCGCGGCTGACCGCAATTTCGTTGGCAATGTCGGAGAATGTGGCCGTGCCCTTGTCGGCAGCGACAACGAAATAAGGGTCCTGCCCATCGCAAATGGTGACGCCTTCCGGATGAACCACCCTTCCTTCGACGATGTTGTCGGTGACCGAAAGAAGCGAGCGGATGAAGATACGGTAGGATTCCGTGCCCTCGCGAATCCACTGATCGCGATCGCTGATCGGCGGCAACTGCTTGGGGTAGAAGCCGCCCTTGGCTCCCGTCGGTACGATCACCGCATTCTTGACGACCTGCGCCTTCATCAGCCCAAGAATCTCGGTGCGGAAGTCGTCGCGCCGATCAGACCACCGCAACCCGCCGCGGGCCACAGGGCCGCCGCGCAGGTGAATGCCTTCGACGCGTGGGCTGTAGACCCATATCTCACGCCACGGCACCGGGGCTGGAAGTCCGGGAACAAGAGCGCTGTCGAGCTTGAAGGCGAGCGCCTCGCCTCCGCTTGGCGCATATGCGTTGGTCCTCAGAGTGGCCGCGATCACTCCACGGATCAGACGCAGGATGCGATCCTCGTCGATCGCAGCAACTTGACCGAGGCCCCGGTTGAATTCGGTTTCTGCCGCTTTGATCACCGTCGCGCGATCCCCACCCACGGCAGGATCGTGCCGTGCGTCGAACAAGGCAATGAGCCCCCGGGCGACGGCGGGCGCCTTGCGTAGCGCGTCGACCACGGTGATCATGCTGTAAGAAAGGCCGGTCTGGCGCAGATAGCGGAACCAGGCGCGGAAGAGCACCACGTCGCGAGGCTGAAGCCCCACCGCCACAAGCAGCTGGTTGAACGGATCGTTTTCAGCTCGGCCTTCCAGAACGGCCGCAATGGCTCGCTCGACGAGGCGGGCACGCTTCAAAACTTCCTCGCCGTTGCCCTCCCCGGGCATTTCGAGCGTAAAATCATGAATGTAGCCCAGGGCGCCAGCGTCGAGCGCGGTGGGGAGCTCCTCAAGCACTCGGAACCCGAAGTTCTCGAACACAGGCACCGCTTCCGAGAGCGGAATGACGCCGGCAAGGCGGTAGGTCTTCACCCTCAGCGCATTGGCGGCATCACCGGGCTTTCGGTAAAGGCGGGCATCGCGGGCGCCTGAACCCTCGAGCTCGGATATGCGGAGAACATCCTCGGCCGCATCTTCGGGAGCGGTGCGGGTGCGATAACTTTCAGGGAAATCTTCGAGATAGGTGAGGGCGAGACGGGTCGCGCGAGCGCCGCCGACGCGCGCACCCAGTGCTTCTTCGACACTGGGCTCCCACCCGCGCACCATTGCATCAAGGCGCCTGTCGAGAGCCTCGACGTCCGGAAGTGGCGCCGCAGCATCGACGTAGTAGGTATAGCGGACAAGGGCGAGGTCACCGTCGCCGAGTTCGACCGACCAGTTGGACGGCCGGCCGCGGCAGGCTTGCTCGATCATCATTCCGATTTCGATCCGGCGCCGGGTCGTAAGCTCGTCGCGGGGAAGCCACACGAAGGCGAAAACATGCCCCCTCAAAATGCTGCGCGTCAGGAGCAGCGTTGGCCGCGGCCTGTCGGCAAGCGACATCGCCGTCATGACCAGTTCCTTCACGGACTCAGGAGCGAGACTGACCAGAAGGTCGCGCGGCAGCGATGACATAGCGTGGCGCAGCGCTTTGCCGCTATGGCCGTTCGGATCGAAGCCGAACTCGCGATCGAGTTCGGCGAGCCGGCGCCGCAGCACCGGAACTTCTTCCGCGGGCACGCTCAACGCCTGGCTCGTCCAGAGCCCTGCATAGACGCCGATCCCGGTCATCTCGCCGCCCTCGCGCACGGGGACCACGACGAGGTCGAGCGGCACGCGCCGGTGCACGGTCGATTTCCGATCGGCCTTTGCGATCAGCGGCTCCGCGCCGCCATTTTTGAAGTAATTCAGGGCGCCGAGGCAGCCGCCATCATCGGTTGGGTCGCCTGGCAGCTTGAACACGCCCAAGCCCTGCGATGGCGGCTCACCCGGGCGTTCCACCTGATACCCTAGCAGCGTCATCGCGCCGTCGGCGAACCAGTTTAGGAGGGCCGCGCCTTCCGGATCTTCGACCAGAGCGGCGTTCTCGCGCATCCGCGCCTGCATCGTCTTCCAGTCGCACACCGATGCACGGACATCAGCAAGCACGCGGTGAAGCTCGGCCGTCAGATCGCGGCGATCACGTGCGTCCGCTCGGTCAACTTCGAGGTACATGATCGATTCGCGCTCATGGGCGACTTCGCAGTGGGGAAACACCGCTTTGAGGCAGCGGCCCTCGTCGCGTTCGACACAAACAACCGGGTGGAGCAGGCGGTGGATGATGAGGCCACGACTGGCGATCGCCATCGCGATCGAGTCGACCAGGAACGGCATGTCATCGTTGACGATGCCGATTCGCATTCGCCGCTGCCCAACCTGGCCGCCGACTGACTCCAGCCGAACAAGAGCTATTCCAGGGGGCCGGCGGCGGGCGCAGTCGGCAACGAACCGAGCAGCCTCGCGCCGCTCTTGCTCGCCGAAGTCCACAACCTCCCCAGGAAGCGCCCCTTCGACCAGCAAATCTTCGAGGTTGTGGAGGTAAGGCAGGTCAGCAGTGCTGCCCTCTGCCGTGTCGCTGGCGCCGTCTCCCCCAGAAAGGCCACGGGATCCAGCGACATGGTCGGCGTTCATACTTCTCAGCTCCCAGCCCAGCCGTGAACAGGGACGGCCAGCTTTCTCCGGGCGCTATATGCGCCGCTGGCCGGGCAGGGGCAAGGCTGGCTGCCTGGAAAGGCCTGCTACTGAACGCTCTTCCGGATCGCACGGTCGATCAGGCCGGCATCCGCGACCGCACCCAGGACGGCAAGTTGTCCGTGAGATTCGCGGCGGGCGATCAGCAGCACGAACTCGCCACCTTCGCTTGGGACATCAAGATAGGCTATCGCCTCCGCCTGGCGGAGTGACGCGCGCGCTGCCTCGGTTGTGTCCGGCTTCGGAGCGGGCCGGCGCTCGCGGCGCTCCGCCTCTACAACACCCTTGAGCCCGCCACTGAAGCGCTGAAGATATTGGTGCAGGCCCCCAGCTGGCAGGTTGCGCCGCCGGCCGTAGGAAAGCGCCGCGGCGAATTCCGTCAGGCGCGTCTTGTCGTAATCCACGCCGAAGATGAGCTTCACGACGGGCGTCATCGGCGCGCGCGCCTGCGCCTTTAAACCGGCGTCATCGAGAATTTCGGCGTAATCTTCGGGTGCGTGTTCCGCCGCCAGCGCGAAGTCATAGGCTTCGCCGAGCGCGCGATAGAGCGCGGTGCGGCTGCGCAGGTCAGCGCTTTTGACGGCTTCGGCTGTTTCCCGAGCTGCACAAAGGCGATCGGCGAGACCTGCGTCGGCGCCGAGCGTCAGCTCCAGCAGAGCTTGGTCCTCATCATCGGGCCCCTCGTAGCCCTCCAACGCAAGCGTATCGTCGGCCTGCAGGGGAGGGAGCGGAAAGGGCTCTTCCGACACTGCCTCGGCATGCGGACCGTCCGCCCAAACGGGGCTTGCCTGCGGCGCCGGCGCCGATGCAACCGCGCGCGTCACTTCGCTGACGAGCTTGGCCGCGGTGTCCGAATCAGCCGAAACCTTCCAGTTGATCACACCGTAGATGAAGTCGATGCGCTGGCCGTCCGAGGATAGCGGCATCAATATGCCACGGTACATCGTGTCCTCGCCGCTATTGCCGAGAAACTCGGCTTCAAAGCCGATCGGTGCGCAGTTGGCGATGATCTGCATGTAATGATCGGTCAGGCGCGAGAGGAGCGATCCGCTAGGAACGCCGCTGACGCGGTCGAGCTCGCCCTCGAGCCGGCATTCGGTGCGAATGCCCTCGCCCAAAAACGCGACCACGGGATCATCCGAGCTGTCGGTGAAGTCGAGCAGCACGCTGTGCGGCCCGAAATCCTCGATGCTGTAGGGGTCCACGTCCCGGATCGACGGATAAGGTCGGCCACGGAGGAGCGAAACCCAGTAGTTATAGGCGCGGACGTGCATCCGGCGCTCGTCGCTGCCGATTTCGGGCGGCGCTTCGATCGCCGCCTCGTCCTCAGCCCCGTAATGAGCGTCGGCGCTGTCGTCGATCGTCCGATAGGTATCCATTCTCGCTGTCCCCGCAGCTGCGCCAAAGATCATGCGCAACACTGCCCGGACATGGTTGAGAAACGATTAAGCCAGCCCCATCCTTTGGCGGCAGCCGCTTGTCATGGGCCAAAGGCGCTGATAAAGCGCCGCTTCTTTCCGGGAAAGCCGCTTTAGCTCAGCTGGTAGAGCACATCATTCGTAATGATGGGGTCAGGTGTTCGAGTCACCTAAGCGGCACCATTTAAAATCAACGGCCTAGTAGGTTACCCGGGAGATTCGGCAGGCCACCATTTTGGGCTGGATAAGCACCGGGCAAGCGCGGCAGCCGCATCAGGCCGATGTCAACCGCCGCCAAAATGCGCTGAAGGCTAACCCTCAAAAGGTTCGAAAGCCTCCAGCCCGAACCACGCCGCGGGCGGGTAAGCCCGCCGATCATGATTTCAGATCGTGTTGGCATCGCTGGGACAATAGGGACGATGGGCCAAGCCCACGTTGCGAAAGTCGCGAATTCTGCGAAAGCGCCACGCAGCGAGAGGCTGGCACACTAGGCACGCTAGGCACAATAGCCCGTGCCCGACGCCGGACCTCCTCTGCCTGTGACGCCCGCCCGACGATTAGAGCCACATCGGATCCATCGTCTGGACTCCTGAAGTCACGAGGCGCAGCTTCCTAACAAAGAGGAAGCGCTATGAGACTCGCCAGCATCATTCTTGCCGCAGCTTCGCTGGCAATCGGGCCAACCGCGCTCAACCCGTGCAGCTCCGCAGCCTACGCTGCCGAAACCGGCTATTCCTGCTGCAAAGTTTGCCGCAAGGGCAAAGCCTGCGGAGACAGCTGCATTGCTGCCAACAAGACTTGCCACAAGGGCAAGGGATGCGCCTGTGACGGATGAGCTCCAAGTGCCCATAGGCGGCAGCTTCAACGGAAGGACTGCTCCAAAACGGTGCTACTTCCCAAAGCGTTGTTGACTCAATGAATCTGGCGTGATTCACCCTGGCAAAAGGGGAAGCGAATGACGATTTGCGTCGCAGTTAAAGTGCACGACTGCCTCGTTTTCGCGTCCGACAGCGCCTTGTCGCTCGTGCAGGGCGGAGAGACGGTAAACGTCTATTCGCACGGGAATAAGGTGTTCAATCTCGTTAAAGGCCTTCCGGTTTGCGCCATGTGTTCCCCGTCAGCACCTATGGCCCA
>JADDQD010000080.1 GCA_016781555.1 Pseudomonadota bacterium
GCAGTTTCCGGCGATGGCAGCTGCGGTACGGTGCACGGGCCCGATGAACGCCCCTTCGCCGCCGCCGATCATCGCGTATCGAACTGGATCTTTCAAAATGGGCTCCCTCAGTGCCGAACTGCTATTGGATGGAAAGACGCCTCAGATAAGCGAGGCTCTGCTGCAGGCCTTCGAGTGGCGGCCGAGCGAACGGCGCTTCCTGCTCGACGAACCAGCTGTGGATCGGCGCGCGCTGGGCAGCCGCGAATACCGCCCCCCAGTTGACGGTGCCCTGGCCGATCGGCACGGTTCTCAGATCCGCGGGGATCCGCCCCGGCGTACGCTCCTTCGTCGCAATATCTTTCACGTGGAGAAGATGAATGCGGGGCGCAAAGCGCCCGATCACTTCAACCGGGTCGTAGCCGGCAGCGGCCGTCCAGCCGATGTCGAGCTCGATGACGACGTTGGCGGGATCCGTCAGCCGGACGATCTCGTCCATCGGTAGCCGGCCGCTGTAGTTCAGGAACTCGGCCGAATGATTGTGATAACCAAAGCGCATGCCCATCGCACGGGCCCGCCTGCCGATCCGATCCATCGCTTCGGCATTGGCTCGCCAGTCCTCGAGCGTCATCGCTTCGGCAAGCGCGTGCGACCAATCCTTGCCTTGTGCGAGCGGGCGAGACGGCGCGGGTGATGAGGCGATCAAATATTTGACGCCGACATCCCGAGCAAAGGCAAGCCTTGCTTCGGTGTCCTTGATGAGGTCGGAAAGGCCGTGGTGGGCAGACACGCAGTCCAGACCGGCGGCACGAAGCGCTGCCCGGAAGTCCTTCTCGCTTCGCCCATGCCAACCGGCAGCCTCGACGCGGCGGTAGCCCATGCGGCCGAGGGCACGGAGCGTTCCGTCGAAATCGCGGGCGAGTTCCTCCTTCACCGTCCAGAGCTGGAGGCCGGGGGGCTGGCGAAGTGGACGGGCGGCGAAAGCGCCCGAAGGAACTATTGCGCTGGCCGCAGCGGCGACACCGAAGCCAGCGATGAACTCGCGGCGCGTGGATGAGGCCATTCGATACCCTCCCTATTCAGCAGAATCAGGCCAGGGCAGCCCGCTCACGCTTGTTATGCTGACGTTGTTAGCGCTCCCACCGCGCCGCGCAAGCGGTTACAGGCGGACTGTCTGGCCGTCGCGCGCGGAGCGGTAAATCGCTTCGATGATGCGCATGTCCCGCAGGCCCTCTTCACCGGAAACGACTGGGTCCCGGCCCGTCAGCACGCATTCTGCCATGTGATCGAGCTGGCCCACGAACTGGTTGATGGCAGGCCCTGGCGGCGGCGTTACCTGCTCTTCCCCCGCGCCTCGCCGGACGCGCATGCGCTGCCCGGAATAAGAGGTTGCCGGTTCAAGATCGATCCAACCGCCATCTCCCGTCAGCCTGATGTGGTTGTGCCCCGAGCTGTAGGAGGAAAAGCCGTGGCCGATGGCTCCCGAAGGAAAGGCGAAAGTCCAATCAATCATGTCCTCCACTTCCCGAAAGCGCGGGTCGCTTCGGTTGGTTGATTCGCGCGCCGTGACAGAGAGGGGCTCTTCGCCGCTCGTGTAGCGGAGGGCCTGGACGCTATAGATGCCGATATCCATCAGCGATCCGCCGCCCGCCAGCTTCCGCTTCAGCCGCCACTGGGCCGGATCACCGATTGGGAAGCCATGTTCCGACTGAACAAAGCGCGTTCGGCCAACGGCCTTTTCCCGCTGCAACCGCATGGCGTGGAGGTTGTGCGGCTCGAAGTGCGACCGGTACCCGATCATGAGCTTCCGGCCGGCCTGGCGGCACGCTGCGATCATCGCCTCGCATTCCGCAACGGAAACGGCCATCGGTTTTTCGCACAGAACGTGCTTGCCCGCTTTGGCAGCACGGATCGTATATTCCGCGTGCATCGAATTGGGCAGGATGATGTAGACCACGTCGACGTCGGGATTTTCGCGGATCCGGTCGAAGCTGCCGTAGCTGTAGATCGAGCGTTCCGGGACCCCATGCTCCGCGGCAACCCGCTTTGCCTTGACGGGATCGCCGCTGACGAGAGCGGTGAGGCGACTGAGGCGGCACCGCTGAAGCTGTGGGATGATGTTGTTCAGCGCGTAGCTGCCGAGACCCACGATCGCATAGCCGACCTTCCGATCGGCTCGGCTGGTGGGCTGGTTGAGCGCGGCCGCGATCGCCGCGGCTCCGGCGGGCACTGCCGCCATGCCGATCAGCACATCGCGCCTGTTCAGAGGATTTTTCATTGAGCGCCTCGGAATGTCTCTGCTCCTACCGATACCTGCTTGCCGGGTGGGCGCAATGGCCATCTCTGCGATGGCGGTACGGCCGGCTGGCAGTTGGCGCTTTTCGGACCGTCGCTTACTGCGGAGCGCAATCGGCTGCAAAGAGGGATTGGGGAAGATGTGTAACGAAGTGCGGCGGACGGTCGCTTTGGGGCAGATCCGCGAGGACTTCAGCCAGATCCGCATCCCGCTTCGCTTTCCCGAAGGCGCACCCAACCTGGCCCCGCTCGAGAGCATCCGGATCACCGATCCGACTGCGATCGTCCGCACAGCCCCCGAAGGCGCGGAACTCGTGCAGCGGCGCTGGAGCTGGCCCGGCCCCGGCGGCAAGCCGGTCTACAACTTCCGCTCGGACGGACGCGAGTTCACCAGCGGGCGCTGCCTCATTCCGGTGGACGGCTTTTTTGAATTCACCGATCCTCCTCCCTCCGAGGGCGCTCCAAAGAAGCGGAAGAAAGAGAAATGGCTTTTCACGAAAGCCGGCGAGGACTGGTTCTGCATCGCCGGCATCTGGCGCACCAGCGAAGTCGGCGAGGCGTTCACGATGCTGACCATGGATCCCGGACCCGACGTTGCGCCCTACCACAATCGTCAGGTAGCCGTGCTTGACCGCAGCGACTGGGCTAGCTGGCTCGATCCTGCCGTCCCCGCCAGAACGATTCTGAAGCCTCTCCCCGCCGGAACCGTCGAAGTGACGCAAGTGCGCTGAGGAGGCCGACGTTGCAAAATGCCGAACGGGAGGTTGCTGCATCCAGACGCTCGCAACAACTCTGCCGCACGCCATATCCGGCCCGATGAGACAACCGAGCCTTTTCCTTCCGCATGGCGGCGGACCCTGTTTCTTTCTCAATGAAAACGGGCCCGTGCCGGAAACCTGGCGGCCAATGGGCGACTTCCTTTCCGGAGTGATTGCCCGCCTCAAGCAGCGTCCACGTGCGATCCTGATCGTGTCAGCGCATTGGGAAGAGCCCGCTTTCACCGTTCACACGGGCGAGCGCCCCAGTCTGTTGTTCGACTATGGCGGCTTTCCGCCGCACACATACCAGCTGCAGTGGGAGGCCCCCGGAGCGCCCGAGCTCGCGCACCGCGCTGCGACGCTGCTCGGGGCTGCCGGCTTTGACCCCAGGGAGGAAACTCAGCGCGGGTGGGACCACGGGGTCTTCATCCCGCTCAAAGTTGCGGTCCCCGCCGCCGACATTCCAACCGCACAGCTTTCGCTTCGCGCGCCCCGCCTGGGCGAAGCTTACGACGCCGCCGCCCACATTGCTGCCGGCCGTGCGCTCGCGCCGCTCCGCGACGAAGGCGTGCTCATCCTTGGCTCCGGCATGAGCTTTCACAATATGCGCCTTCGCGACGGCTCGGCGCAGCAGGCGGCCGACCGCTTCGATCAGGCGCTGACCGAACTCGTCACCAACCCAGATCCGGATCTGCGTAACGCAGGGCTCGCGCGCTGGGAAAGCTTGCCCGAGGCTCGCATTGCCCACCCGCCGCGGCAGGAGGATCACCTCCTGCCGCTCATGGTCGTTGCCGGAGCCGCGGGAAGCGACAGAGGCGAACAGATTTTCCGCGACCGGGTTATCGGCTGGACAGTTTCAGCCTACCGGTTCGGCTAGGCCAATGCCGCCACTCAGCGCCCGAGCTGTCCCCGAACCGCCCCTTCCGGAAACTCCGCATTGTGGATGTTGACGTAAAAGGCGGCGGGATTGGCCTCGATCTCGTCGGCAAGGGCTCCGGGCGCACCGATGCACCCTTCCGAGCCACCGTCGGTGGGAGCTTCGAGCGTGACCACCGGCGGGCCCGCTTCGCCCGGCATGCCGCGGTGGATATGGGCGACCGTCGCCGGGGCTATGTTGCGGACGTTGATGTCGTAGCAGATGTTGTCGGTGGCATCGACGATAGTGATCTCGGCGGTGCCGCTACCATCGGTATCGCCCGGGCCAGGCACTTCCTGCGCGCCCGTGAGGCTGGCGGTCATGCCCTGCTTGACCGCATCGGCGACCGTCTCACAGCCCGAAAGGCCGAGCGCCAGCGCAAGCGCCACCGGAACGAGAGCTTGCTTGTCGATCATCATCATTCAACTCCTTCACGTGGGGCGCTCCTCTTGCATGGCGTTCGCCGCAGGAGCGCCGCTACTTAACCCACATCAATGCCAAGCTGTTCCGCGCGCGCGGGTATGGACGCGGCGCTGGCGCGGATACGCGACAGTCTCGTGTGCCGGGTAGCGTTTACCGGTTGGTAACCAACTTCCTGCTATTGGAGGATTGGGCGGGGATAGAAGCAGAAGGATGGCTGCCGTGTCTCAAACGCAATATCTTCGTGAACAAGCTGCTGTTGCGCGCCAGATGGCGGAGACAGCCAACCTCCAGAACGTCCGCTCCCGCTATCTCCAATCGGCTGCAATATGGACGCAGCTCGCCGAGCGCGCGGAGCGACTGGAACAGATGCAGTCCACCCCTTGCGACGCGCGCTGGTAGGAGTTCTCGAATGAACTCCTTATTGAGCGACCTGTTCGCGGCTCCAGCCGGCCAGCCGGACTGGCAAGTGGATCTGCTGAGGGCTCTTGGCTGCGAGCAACAAGGCTCCCATCCGCAAGAGATTGCCGACAGGGGCCACGCCGCGCCCAAGCTTTACACCGCTCCGCGGATGCACGGGCGCCCTTTCGACGAGACTGCGCCCCAAGCCTAAACGGACCCGGCCGGTCGACGCCGCCGCTCACTGGTGTCAACGCGTTGGTTGGCCCCGCAGGTGCAGAAAGCTGCGGGACCGGCAGGCAAACTCCGGCACCCTGTGTTCGATCCAATCTCTCGTGGTGCAATGGTCTACCGGCTCGCTGGAGCACGCGATCGAGCTGAATGCGCACGCCTCCGCGTTGTTGCGAAATGCACATCGCGTTTGAACGGCGGCGGTTTCTGTGCATGCATAGCGGCAAGACATTCTGCGCCCCAGCACTCGACCCGCTCAGATGCTCACAGGAGACCACCGGATGAAAAAGCTTCTTTCCGCGGCCATGATGGCTGTTTTGCTCAGCGGAGCGGCAGCTGCCGGGCAGTCTTCCGGAGCGGCCACCGCTCAGGCCGCGCAGCCATTCGAGGCCGGAACAGCCCTCGGTGTCATCCTGGAAGGGAAACACACGCCGATGTCCGCCAATGTCAAAGTCTATGGCGGAGTGGTCAGCGCCGAGAGCTGCTCTTACGATCCGAACCGGAAGCTGATCATGGTCGTGAACCGCGGCGCCAATCAGAATGAGGCCCCGAACGACGGGTTTGTCTCGCTCCTCAATCCGGACGGGTCGGTGCACACCGCCCGCTGGATCGGAGTTAACCGAAACGGTCTGGTGCTGAACCAGCCGTTCGGCAGCGGTGTTCACCGCGGCAAGCTCTATCTGGCCGACAGCGACGGCGGCACTGCGGACGGCGCGCCCCGCGTGTCTGTGGTTCGGATGTTCGACATGAAAAGCGGTGCGCCTGCGGGCGAGATCAGGGTACCGGCCTCGGCTTGGTTCAACGACATCGCCGTTGCCCGAGACGGAACCATCTATGCGTCACAAACCGGCAGCGCCGATGGCCAGACCGCGATGCGCATCTACAAGGTAACGCCCAGCGGCGAGGCCTCGGTCCTGCTGGACGGTGCGCCTTTGTCGCTCCCAAACGGCGTCGCGATGGACAATGATGGCAATGTCGTCGTCGCCAACATGGGCAATTCGAGCATCCTCACCTTTTCTCCCCAAGGCAAGCTCCTCAGGACGGAGCAGGCCGCCCAGGCGGGAAGCGACGGGCTCGTGATCATGCGCGACGGCACCAAATATGTCAGCAGCGTCAGGATGGGCGGTGTTTCGCGCATGCGTCCGGGCCGGCCTGCCGAGCTGATCGCGACGGGGATTCCGAGCGCAGCCTCGATGTGCCTCGATGCAGCGGCGAACCAGCTTGTTATTCCGATGAACCCCAACAACGCAGTGGCCTTCGTCAAGCTCAAATAGGCAGACTTGCGGTCGCCGGGGGCCGGCACCGCGGATGCGCCTCAAGCCAGAGTGAGCGCCTCGTTCGCCGACTTCGGGCGTCGACTGGTGACGGTCACCTTCGTGCCGAAATCGGTGATGCCGTAGAGCTTCTTTGCAAAGCTCCAGGGAAGCCGGATGCAGCCGTGCGAAGCCGGGTACCCCGGCAGCTTCCCTGCGTGGAGCGCGATCCCGTAGTTGGTGAGCCGCTGCATGTACGGCATCGGCGCGTTGGCGTAGCGGTTGGACTTGTGGTGGACCTTTTTTTGCAGGATCCGGAACGTGCCCACTGGTGTCGCGTGGCCCGGCTTCCCGGTCGATACGGGCGAAGTGGCCAGCAGCTCTCCGTCCTCGAAAACGTAAGCCTTCTGCTGAGGAATGCTGACCACCACCCTCACGCCTCCCGGCTTGCCAGGACGTTTCGCCGCGGGCTCGTCCTGGCGAAGCTTATCTTCGCGCCCTTCGGGAGCAGCGACTTCCTTGGGCTCGGCCGCAACCGGCGGTTCGACTGGGGCGGCCTTAGCCACCGCGATCTGGTCGACGGCGAGCGGCGCCGGCTTCAGCTCCGGCAGGAGCGGATCGGGCACGGCTGCCCCGTTTTCGACTGCGAGCGTCTCAGCGCCGCGCGCCACCGTCTCGCCCGCACCTTCAGCGAGCGCGGTGCAACTGTCGGGACCGGCTTGGGTACAATCGACATCTTGGTATTCAAGTCGTGGCGGATCGAGAGAGAGCAGTTGAGGCGGTGTCGCGCTCCCGAGCAGCAGCCCCGCCATTGGCGCAAAGACCCACAACTGCTTCATCATTCTCCTCCCAGCAGAGGCAAAAGCGGACACGCTAGCAACCAAAACGGATGATTAACCATGTTGCTCCACCGAACCCGTGGCGGGCGCGACACTGGAACAGCGGACCGCCGTTCGGGCGTGGGGCCTAAGAGGCGGCTGGCCATCCAAGACCGCTCAGTTTGGGTGAGGAAAAACTGCCACGGCCGCGTTACACCGCTTTTCCGGGCTTCCGCCTTGTTCGGCCACGCGAAACGGAACTCGGTGCGAAGCGGTTGCTTGGCTTGGGAGGAGCGCATCGCAGAAACCATCATCTACACCGAAGGTGGCGCCGAGCTGCATGGGCTGGTCGAACGTCCGGCAGCGCCAAATGGCCGCGGCATCTTGGTCATTCACGAGGCGAATGGCATCGGCGCCAACGTGCGCCGCCGCGCGAAAATGCTGGCGGATAAAGGCTATATCTCCTTCATCCCTGACCTCTACGGCCGCGGCCTCAGCTACGAAGGCGCGGAAGCGGTTCGGCAGATGGATGCCTTACGCGGCCATACCGACCGTTTCCGCGCGCGCGTCGAAGCGGGCCTTGAGCAGCTGCTCGCGCTGGACGGCGTGGATCCGCAACAGGTTGCGGCGATCGGCTATTGCTTCGGCGGCATGGCGGCGCTCGAGCTCGCCAGGAGCGGGGCGGATGTGGCAGCGGTGGTGAGCTTCCACGGCCTGCTCCGCTCGGGGCGACCGGCGAGGAATGGCGAAGTTCGGGCCAGGATTCTTGTTTGCACGGGAGCGAAGGACCCGCTGGTGCCGATCGAGGATATCGTTGCCTTCCAGCAGGAGATGCATGCCGCCGAGGCAGATTGGCAGCTGATCGTCTATGGAGGCGCTCTCCACAGCTTCACCAATCCGAACGTCAAGGGAATGGGCGATCCGCGCATGGACTATGATCCGTCCGCAGACCGGCAGAGCTGGGCGGCGGCGCTGACCTTTCTCGAAGAAGCGTTTGGCGCGGAAAAGGAAGCCTGAGGGCAGCCGGTCAGCTCGGTGGCTCGCGCTTCAAGCGCCGCACCCGGCACTCGCTAGGGCGTTGGCAGCGGCGGCGGTGGCGGGGCAGTCGCGCTCGCCAGCACCTCATGCTTGTCCTCTTTGAGATAGAGGCGGCGAATGAGCACCAGCACCACGATGGTGAGCGGCGTCGCGAGCAGCACGCCTGCGACGCCGAAAAGGATGCCGGCCGCGATGATCCCGAAGATCGTCACTGCTGGCGGCAGGTCCACCATCTTGTTCTGAAGGAGCGGCATTACGAGGTTGCCTTGTAGCTGCTGCACCGCGATCAGCACACCAAGGGTCCAGAGCCCGGTGTCGGTGCCCTGGCCGAACCCGAGCACTATGGCCGGGATGCCGGCCAGAATGACTCCGAGATAAGGCACGAATTCAGCAAGCCCCGCGACAAGGCCGATCGCCCAAGCGGCCGGTACGCCGACGAGCCACAGCCCAAGGCCCGTTCCGACACCGACGAACAACATCCCGAGCGCCTGCCCCTTCAGCCAATTGCGGAGCGATACGGAGATGGCGTCCAGCGTCTCGGCCGCTTGTCCCTGGGCGCGCGCTGGAATTAGGCGGAGGAGGCCAATAGCGTAAAGCCTCGGCTGCGCCGCGAGGTAAAGGCCACCGATCAGAACGATTGCCAGGCCCGACAAGGCTCCCCCGATCGCGGCAAGAACGGTGGTCACCGCATTGACAATCGTCTGCCCGCTCGGGGCTAGTCCCTCGGCCCGCTCCACCACCGCCGCTCCGATCGGGGAGGTGCGGAGCCGGGCCTGCACCTCTGCCCAAGAGGCCGGAAGCCGGGTGGCAAGCTCGGCGAATTCAGCCTGCATCGTCGTCCCGAAGAACGCCACTGCGCCGCCAATCAGTGCAAGAAGCGCCACCACCGTAAGTGCCAGCGAGAGCGCGAAGGGCAGCTTGGTACGCCTGCGGATCGCATTGGTGATGGTGAGCAGAATGAGCGAGACGAGTGCGCAGGCGAACAGCAGCAGGAGTAGGTCCACGAGCAGCCACAGCATATAGGCCGCGGCCACCGTAGCCAGAACGACCACGGTTGCGCGGAACACCCGCCGCTCAAGCGTGTCTCGGGCGGGCGGGCCCGGGACCAGGTCTTGCCTGATCAAGTCGGACTCTTCGGCGAAATTGGACATTACGTGCGCGACGCGCGGTGTGCCTGATGGTTCCCGAGCCAATCAGGCACGAAATCGTCGGGCGGCTCAGCCGGAGCGAGGCGGAGCGTCCCGCGTCGGAACATCACCATGACTTCTGAGCGGTCCGCGGTGAACGGCTACTCTCCGCCCTGCGGAGCATTGCCTGCAAGAACATTTTGCAGCTTGTTCAATCCGTTCAGCCCGCTAGTCCAAGGCTTCGGCACGGACATAAGCGAAGCATGGCGGACTTTATCTACAATCAGGAGGGCCGCGCGCAGGGTTTTCGCGTGGGCAGCGTCATCTATGATCTGGGTGGAAGAGCGGTTGGCCGTGTCTGGGCCGAGCGCGCCTATCGTTTCGACGGCTCCTACGTCGGAGTGCTTTACAAGAACATGGTGGTGGACAAGCCCATCGTGTCGCGGCGCAACTTGCCACCGATCAGCGCGCCGCCAAATGTCGCGGGCGTGCCGGATCCCGATCCGCGCCGGCCGATCAACCACGGCTTCGATGACGTGTTCCACCTGCTTGGCGATGGATCCGAAGGCGAGTTGGAGCCAACGTCGGCGCCGCCCGCCACGCGGCAAGATCCTTGGGACGACTTCTTCTGAGCTCTCGATGACCGCTCTCAGGATGAGCGGCGTTGAGCCGGCATCGGTTGGTGAAGCCTCTGCTGTCCCCCTGCCAGGCCTCAGAAGAGCTCGACGCCCGTCTCGCCGAAGCGGAGCCGTGCCGTAAGAAGGGCGCGGAACTCGTTGTACCCACCAGTTCCCGGGAAAAAGGCGTGGAAGAAAAGCTGCGGCTCGCCGTCGAGGCCCGGCGCAACGGAGGCGTGGCCGGGCGCCATCCAACTCCGGGTGGATCGAAGCAACGGCTCCGGGCGCTTCGCGTATGGACCGAGCGGGTGGTCGGCGACGGCAACTCCGATCCCGTAAGCGGGCGTCGAAAAGTCGTTGCCGGCATAAAATAGCCAGTAGCGGCCCTTTTGGCGCGTCACCCAGGGGCCTTCGATGAGATGGCCTTCCCAATCGAGGTCGTTGGCAAGCACCACCGTCGGCTCGCCTTCCATCAACGCGCCGTCGAGGCCGAGGCGCTGCGCCCGGATGGGGGTGCGCATAGCCTCCAGGATCATTCCGGCCTGCCCGCACGCCTCCAGCCC
>JADDQD010000108.1:0-688 GCA_016781555.1 Pseudomonadota bacterium
GCGGCACGGGTCGGACTCGGTGGCGCTGGAGACCACCGCGGTCCGCGACAGCGACGGCTACGTGCTCAACGGGCACAAGCGCTGGATCGGCAACGGCACGGTCGCCGACGTCCTCGTCGTGTGGGCGCGCGACAGCGAGGACGGCCAGGTCAAGGGCTTCCTCGTGGAGGGTGGGGCGCCGGGCCTCGACGCCCGTGCATCGAGGGCAAGGTGTCGGTGCGCGCGGTCTGGCAGGCCGACATCACGCTCACCGACGTCCGGGTGCGGGCGGACGACGTGCTGCCCGGTGGGCGCAGATTCAAAACACCGGCCGGGTGCTGGCCTCGACCCGCGGTTCCGTGGCGTGGGGGGCGCTCGGGCACGCGACGGCGGCGTACGAGGTGGCGCTCGCCTACAGCCAGCAGCGCGAGCAGTTCAGCCGACCGCTCGCGCGCTTCCAGCTCGTGCAGGACAAGCTCGTGCGGATGCTCGCCGAGGTCACCGCGATGCAGCTCTACTGCATGCGCCTGGCCCGGCTGGCCGAGATCGGCCGGCTCACCGACACCATCGCGGCGCTGGCGAAGTTCAACAACACTCGCAAGGCCCGCGAGGTCATCCTCGAGGCCCGCGAGCTGCTCGGCGGCAACGGCATCCTGCTCGACTTCCACGTGGTGCGGCACATGGCCGACATCGAGGCCATCTACACCTA
>JADDQD010000108.1:832-45998 GCA_016781555.1 Pseudomonadota bacterium
CGCCGCCCGGCTTGTCGTGCCCCGACGCGATGGCGGATGTGAGAATGCTCGCGTGCCGGTCCTCGCCCACCAGCTCGACGTTTGGCCGGGTGATGGTGAGTTTCTCAGACCAGCGGCCGCGGCCGAGAAGCACGCGGTAGGGCCGTTCGCCGGGAGGCGCCTCGGCGAGCGCCTCGGCGAGGCTCCGATGCGTGCCACCGTGCCTCATCACGCGCGCGTCGTACGCCGGCGCAGCGGCTCTTGCCGGCACCGCAACGGAGGCGGCCAAGGCAGCGCAGAACGTGCGCCGATTGAGGCGCACTACCGCCGGCGCTTCCGTGGAGCCGCCGCCGAGCTTGGCCGAACCAAGGCATCGAGCCAGTTCTCCAGCTGCGTATAACCGTCGCCGTCCGTGTCTCGCGCGCCGTCGGCGGAATTGTTCGGGTCGAGCCGCTGGCGTCGCTCCCAATCGTCCGGTATTCCATCGCCGTCGCTGTCTCTCCACTGCGTGCCGGCGGCAAGCTCGGGCCACCCGCCGACCTCCTTCTGGCTGTCGATCAGCCGGCCCGTGCCGGCGCGGACGGTTTCCACCACGCGCCGGTCGACGCTGTCGCGGGCCAGCGAAGCTCCGGCGTCAGCCAGCACCCGCTCGAAGGCGCGTGGTGCCGGATCCTGGGTAACCGGCGGCATCGCCGCGGGTCCGGCGAGACGATAGTCGGCGCTCGTGCGCCCGCTCACCAGGCTCCATGGATCTGCGGGGACCACGCCGTTCATACTGTTCCCGGCAAACCACGCCTTAGCCAGCGGATTGCGTTCGTCATAGGCGATCGATTTTTTCGACTCCGGCCCCGCCTTATAGGCGTTGTCGACGAAGTTGTAGGAAGCGAGGGAGGCCTTGTCGCCGCTGTCGGCGTTGTAGCCGGAATAACCGCCGCCCCAGTTGTAGAAGACGTTCGACCTGAATTCGTAGGAGGGGCCGACCGGGTCCAATTGGGGGGGCAGGTAATTGCCTGGACGCGGCATCCGCGCCACGTGATGCGCCCACAGATTGTGGTGGAAGCTCATCCGGGCGCCGCGCGCACCGCGCAGCAGCGAGCCGTAGCCATGATCGCCTTTGGCGTGAAGCGAGCGCCGAAGCGATTCTGAGATGATCGACCACTGGACGGTGACGTCCCGCAGGTCGTCCGCCGCCGTTTTGTACGAGGAACCGGATGAAAGGGTCTCGTCGACCGACCAGCTGGCCGACACGTGATCGACAATGATGCGCTTGCCGCGAGTGATATTGAACGCGTCGCTTTCGATGCCTCCTTCGTCACCAAGGCGGGAGCGGATATAGCGCACGATCACGTCATCGGCAGCGATCTCGAAGACTCGGTCGCGCAGCGTGATGCCGCCGCCGGGGGCGGTCTGGCCCGCGACGGTGATCTGCCCATTCTTGATCACGAGCGGCTTTGCGAGCCGGATCGTGCCGCCGATATCGAACACGACCGTGCGCGGGCCCTTTTCCTCGATGGCGGCACGCAAGGAGCCGGGGCCGCTGTCGTTGAGATTGGTGACGCGAAGCACACGGCCGCCGCGACCGCCTGTGGCGAGCCGGCCTGCCCCCTCGGCCCCGGGAAATGCGAGCACTTCGCGTGGAGGCTGGTGAGCGGCCGCAGCGGCGCCGATGAGAAGGCTAAGCATCATTTTACAGGCCTTTGTAGGTGAAGTTCCGGAAGCGGGTTTCGCCCTGGCCGGCCGAGTAGAGGCCGGGCCGGAGCATCAGGAACCCGCCGCGAACGTTGTGGTGATAGCCCGAAACCTCCATGCCGCGATCAAACCGCTTCCAGCTGCGGCCGCCGTCGCCGCTCGTGTGGTAGCTGACGATGTGGCGGTCATTGGTGACCCGCATGCGCATTCTGCGCCCATGTGGGTTTGCGGGCCGGCCGCGCTCAATGCCGTATTGGTGGGTGACGAAGCGCTGCTCGTCGAAGCCCAGTCCAGCATAGAGCTTGTCGTCGTAGAAAAGAATGAGACCGGCCACCCCACCGACTGCGATCTCGACGTCGCATTCGAACTGATAGGCGGGATCGCCGGCGGTCAGCAGGAGGGGAGAGGAATCGCTCGGTGCATTGCCGCTGCCTTGCAAGATCAGTGTGTTGTTTTCGACCCGTGCGCGGTTTGCCTCGCCCGGCGCCGGCTTGAAGAAGTTCCACTTGCTGCCGAGCCGAAGCGTTGAAAAAACGTCCGACAGCGGCTGCCCGTGCAGTACGGCCTGTCCGCCGCGCGGTTTTCTGATCGGCCTCGACAGATCCCCACCTGTCATCCGGAACCAGCCGTCCCGGGTCCATTCGACCCGATCGAGCAGCGTCTGGCGTCCCAGCGTCCAATAGCCGTTTTCGTAGCCGTGGTAGACGCTCCACCAGTTTCCGTCCGGGCCTTCGACGAGGCTCGCGTGGCCGCATGACCACCATTTCTCGTCGTTGTTGGCCGTGCGGACCAAAGGATTGCCGGGATGGTTCTCCCACGGGCCGTGGATGGAGCGCGAGCGGGCTGCGATCACCATATGTCCGGTAGGCGGACCGGCCGTGCCCCCGACCGCAGTGATCAGGTAGAAGTAGTCGCCGCGGCGCGTAATTTTCGGTCCCTCGGGCGAAAAGCTTTCGACGACCCAATCGTCCGGATAGCGCCACGGATCGTAGACGTGCTCGATCTCGCCGGCTGTTGCGAGACCATCGGCGGTCAGCCGTACGCGGTCGCCACCGGACAGGAACAGCCAGCGCGAGCCGTCCTCGCCGACGGCATGGCCGGGATCGATGTGCTTGGGGAGCTTGAGGTCAATAGGCTCGCTCCAGGGGCCCGCGATGCGATCCGCCCAAATGACGTAGCTCGTGTTCGGCGACGCTTTCACGGGCACATAAAGAAAGTAACGCCCATCGTGCTTGGTGAGCTCGGGCGCCCAGACGGAGCCGACATTGTTGGTGAGTGCGGCCGTCACGGGACGCCAGTTCACGAGGTCGCGCGAATGCCAGATGACCAGCCCCGGATAGGAATCGAAGGTCGAGAAGGTCATGTAATAATCGGCGCCGTCCTTGAGGATCGTCGGATCCGGATGGTCGCCCGAGATGAGCGGGTTGAGGAAGGTGCCGTTGCCGAGATCGGGGACGCGCTGATTGTCCAAGCCGCGGCGCCACTCGAGCGGCTTTGCCGGCGCGCAGCCACTCAGCTGGGGCGCTGCGGAGGCGGGAGCACTCAATGCTGCTGCGGCGGTGCCGGCTAGCGCGGCTCCGAAGGCATCGCGCCTGGTGATGTCGATGGTCAGGCCCTCCCGCTCAGCCGATACCGTCGAGAAGCAGCTTGCCGCCGGCGAGGATCATCAGGCTGTAGATGATCGTGTAGAACCGCTCCATCGGTACCTTGCGCACCAGCTTCACGCCCGCGAAGCTGGCGAGGACGGCGACCGGCAGAAGGAGCGCCGTCGTCAGCGCGTTGGCGGTCGTAAACTGTCCGAGCGCCACGTAGGCCGGGACCTTGACCCAGTTCAGCACTGCAAAGAAAATGGCGCCGGTCCCGACGAAGACGTCGCGCGGCAGGCGGCGCGGCATCACCCACATCTGAAAGGGAGGCCCGCCCGCATGCGCGATCTGGCTGGTAAAGCCCGTCGCAACTCCGAACAGGCTCCCCACCCAGGCAGGCGAGCTGGACGATGCGACGATGCGGCCGCCGCGCTCCAACCACAGGCGGTGGATGCCGAACAGGATCGAGACTGCGCCCAATACCGCCAGGATCCCGTCCGAGGAGACTTCCGACGCTAAGATGTAGCCGAGCGCCACGCCGACGATCGACCCCGGCAGCATGATCGCCAGCACGCGCACGTCCCAGCTCTTCCGGAAGGCGCCGACGGCGACGATATCCTGTGCGATCAGGATCGGAAGCAGGATCGCCGCCCCGGCCACTGGATCGATCCCCAGCGCCATGATCGGCATTCCGAGCGCCCCAAGGCCTGAAAAGCCCCCCTTGGCTAACCCGATCAGGATCACCGCCGGGATGGCAAATAGGAAGAAGTCCAGGCCTTGAGGCATAGCTCAGCGTCAAGTCGTCGCGTCCGCTCCGGCGAGCCGCGCCTCCTCGAAGCGCGGCACCAGCAGGTGGATGACGACAAGCGCGATGAGGTACATCGAGCCGGCAATCACGAACATGGGCATGTAGCTTCCGGTCGCGTCTAGGACCCAGCCGGTGAACTTCGCCATGAACATGCCGCCAACCGCGCCCAGCGTGCCGCCGATGCCGATGATCGCACCCACAGCCTTTCTTGGGAATAGATCGGAGGGGAGCGTGTAAAGGTTCGCCGAGAACCCCTGGTGCGCCGCCGTGGCGAGGCCGATCAGGAGAACGGCCGCCCAGACGTTGTCCACGCCGGGCGCGAGCATTACCGGCGGCACGCAGAGGGCGCAGACCAACATCGCAGTTTTGCGGCCTGCATTGACGCTCCAGCCCCGCTTGATGAGGGCCGAGGACAGCCAGCCGCCGCCGACGCTGCCGATGTCGGAAATGATGTAGATGGCCGCGAGCGGAGGGCCGAAGGTCTTGAGGTCGAGCCCGTGCTGCTTTGAAAAGAAGTCGGGCAGCCAGAAGAGGAAGAACCACCAGACGGGATCGATCAGGAACTTGCCGAGCGCATAGGCCCAGGTCTGGCGATGCCGGAGGAGGGGCAGCCACTTGACCTCCCCGGGAGCGTCCGCGGGATCCGCCTCGATGTAGGCAAGTTCCGTCTCGGAAAGGTTCTTCTTCTCACGCGGCCGCCGGTAGATGGTCCACCAGAAAGCGAGCCAGACGAAGACGATCGCGCCGGTGAAGAGGAAGGCGGCGCGCCATCCGAACCAGATAACAAGGAACGGCGCGATGAGCGGCGTCAGGATGGCGCCAATGTTGGCGCCAGCGTTGAAGATGCCGACCGCGAAGGCGCGCTCCTTTTTCGGGAACCACTCGGCGACCGCTTTGACCCCGGCGGGAAAGTTGCCGGATTCGCCGATCCCCAGGGCGAAGCGCGCGATCATGAAGTGCCAGGCACTGTTGGCGCCGGCATGGGCCATGGCGGCGACGCCCCAGATGAACGCGGCAAGCGAATAACCGAACCGGGCGCCGAGCTTGTCGACCAGCCGTCCAAAAACGACGTAGCCGATCGCGTAAGCGAGCTGGAAGGAGAAAACGATGTTGGCGTAGGTCGTTTCGTCCCAGCCATATTGGGCTTGCAGCGTCGGCTTCAGGACGCTGATCATCTGCCGGTCGATGTAGTTGATCGTCGTTGCGAAGAAGAGGAGGGCGCAAATGCCCCAGCGTACGCGCCCGACGCTGAGCTTGGGCGCGCGCGAGTCTGCTCCCTCCACGAAAGTCTTGGCCATTCCAACTTCCTCCATGACTCGTTCAGCAGAGTCTTGGGTCAGCTTGTATGGGAAACCGGTGTCATATACAATCCATCACGCGACGCCGGTCGAGTGCCGGCCCGCCGTCTGGAGGGACGAAACGATGCTCAATCAGAAGATCGGACTTGCGCTTATGGTGGCGCTTGCGGCGTGCGGGCAGGCTCCCGAACCGGCGCCTCAAAACGCAAAGGTGAAGACCAGTGGCAAGGAGCAAACGGCGCTCGCGGCAGTGCCGAGCGAGGTGCTCCAAGCGGCGCGGGCGGCGCAGCCGACCATGACCTTCTCGGAGGCTGAAGCGGAAGTCCGCGATGGCCGCAATTACTATGACGTAGGGGGTCGCCTTCCGGACGGATCAGAAATCGAACTCGACCTCATGCAAGGACCCGAAGGTTGGGCCGTGGTCGAGACCCAGCGTGATATCGTCTTCGGATCCGCTCCCGAACCGGTGCGTGCGGCCAGCGCCAATGCAGATCCCAAGTTCACGCCCGCGCGGGTTATCGAAAGTCGGCAGTCCGATGGCCTGATTATATACGAGCTATTCGGCGCGACCCCGAAAGAGGGCGGACAGCCGCGCAACGTCGAAATCAAGTTCGACGGAACCAAGGCCGAGCTGCTGACAAAGGAGTGGGCGCACTGACTTTCAGTCGTTGAATCGCCTCTCGAGAAAGTTCCGACGGCCTAACTGCTTACTCCGGTGACGCGGCTGTGAGCGTGCAGCTTACCTTGTAATCTTCGCCAAAGATCGCTTCCACTCTTTGCCCGGGCTTTGCATCGTGCACGCCCGTGACTGCACCCGAGGAGATCCATTGCCCCGGTTGGAGCGTGATGCCACGCTTGGCCATCAGCTCGAACAGGAAACGAGCGGAGCCGATCGCCCCACCCGGGAAGGAAGAAGCGCGGCCCGTGCCGATCTCGACGCCATCGATCCGCGTTGAAACCAGGCAGTCCTCAAACCCGCTGAGGCGCCAGTCAGTGATTTCGCGGCCGATTACGAGGCCGTTGTTGTTGCCGAAGTCCGAGACAACTGCGATTGGGCCGAGAGCGTTGATCGCCCCGAGCGGGGAGCTTGCGATTTCAATCCCGACATGCACCGCGTCGATAAGCTCGGCGGCCTCCTCCAACGTGAAGCTGGTCTGCCCCTTCGGCGGCGTTGTTCCGATGCGGAGCAGGAATTCGGATTCTCCAGCGGCAAAGCCTAGGGCAAAGACCGGCATTTCCGGCTCCATGTCGGCTGACGAGGCCTCAGCGCTCATGAAAATCGGGCCTGCAAGCCGATCCACCCCGAAACGGTCGAGAAGCGGCGGCGGCACCCGGCCCACCTTCCAGCCGATCACTGGCTTCCCCCAAGCGGCGATCGCTACGTCTTGGATCGCATAAGCATCTTCCAGCGACTCCGGGAAGTGGCCCGGATAGTCCGGAAGCCCAATGGCGGCGCGGCGCGCGGAAAGGAAGCGGTCGGCGATCACCGCCGCATCGTGCTTGTGCAGGTTCAATTCGGCCCCCTCAGACTTATCTTTTGAAAGGTAGGTACCGGAAACCGGTGTCATGGGCAATCGTCCTGAAGGTGAAAGGGGGCGCGCTCCATGTTTCTAGCGGCTTGGGCCAAGAGCGGCGGCCTGCCGCGCGCGATCCGTGATAGCCGCCGGGTCGGCGCCGCCGTTCGGCACCAGCCAGGTTCCGCCGACGCACGCAACGGCGGGCAATGCAAGCCAATCCGGCGCAGTTTCCAACGTGATGCCGCCGGTCGGGCAGAAACGGACCTGCCCAAACACGGAGCTGAAGGACTTCAGCGCCGCGATTCCGCCCGAAGTTACGGCCGGGAAAAATTTTAGGCGCGTGAAACCGAGGTCGAGGGCGCGCATGATGTCACCTGCCGAAGACACGCCCGGGAGGAGGGGAACGTTGGATCCGGCTGCCGTTTTTCCAAGCGCATCCGTAAGACCAGGGCTGACCACGAACTCCGATCCTGCTTCCACTGCCGCTTCGAACTGCGCGGGGTTGAGCGCGGTCCCGGCGCCGACGATCGCACCGGCCACTGTTTTCATCGCTCGGATCACGTCAAGCGCAGCCGGAGTGCGGAGCGTGACCTCCAGCACCGGGAGGCCGCCTGCAACCAGTGCTTCGGCGATGGGCACAGCATCCTCAACACGCTCGATAACGAGCACGGGGATCACGGGCGCCGCCGTCATGATCGTGTCGAGGTCACGCATTTCAGTCTCCGATGAGGGCGCGCGGACCTGCTTCGCGCATCGCCGAGGCGGCGGCGTCCACAGTCGAGCGGAATTGCTGGTTCTGGGCCAGCGCCTGCGGGAAGATCTGCTCCAGCGCAAGAAGATCGTCGACGAGGTGCGGCCCAAGGGCGATCTGCGCCAACTCACCAGCAAGCGGATCCACAATCTGAAGGCCAGCGCTCACCTGCCGGTCGACGAACAGCATCCAGGCGGCGATCGGGATTGCAAGCCGCTCCACCGGCCGGCCCGCGGCAAGCGCATCTGCAATCGTGTCGAGCAGGCGGTAGGGGAGCTTCTGTGACCCGTCCCAGGCAATCTGTGACAGCTTGTGTCGGATGGCCGGGTTGCGGAATCGGGCGACGATTTCGTTTCCATAAGCTTGAAGATCGAAGGACGGGGTCAGGCCCGGGATGATGTCCTCCCGGATCAGCCGCTCGATGAAACGCGCAAGAGCGGCGTCGTTCATCGCGTCAGCGACAGTTTCGTGTCCGATCAACAGGCCGAGATAGGCGAGGCTCGAATGCGCGCCGTTGAGGATACGAAGCTTCGCCAATTCATAAGCCGCCACGTCATCGGTCAGCACCGCGCCCACGGACGCGAGATCGGGGCTTCCTGGCGGCAGCACATCTTCGATAATCCAGGCGGCATATGCTTCGCGGCTGACCGGAATCGCATCGGCGAACCCGGTCGCCTCGCGCACCTTCGCACGCGTCTGATCGTCCGTCGCTGGCGTGATCGAATCGACCATGGAGTTCGGGAAGCGGACTTCGCCCGCGATCCAGTCGGCGAGCGCCGGGTCGAGCCGGCGTGCAAAAGCTTCCACTGCCAGGCCGAGCTTCCGTCCGTTGGAGACCATGTTGTCGCAGCAGAGCGGGGTGAACGGCGCCAGGCCTTCCGCGCGGCGGTCCCGAAGGGCGAGGGCGAGCCAGCCTACGAGGCTCTCCGGCTGATCCGGCTTGGCCAAATCGTGGACAATGTCGGGGTGAGAAAAATCGAGCGTCCCGTCGCCCGCGAGGCAATAGCCTTTCTCCGTCACGGTGCTCGAGACGATCCGGATGCCCGGGTCGCGGAGGAGGTCGCGTACTGCCTGACCCTCGCCGGGGCCGAAGAAGCGATTGTGCGCACCGATCGTGCGGAAGCTCGCCTGCGCGTCGAGAATGGCGAGCGTGTACAGCCCCTCCTGTGCTTTCAAGGCCTGCACGGTGCCGGGCGAGCGTAGCGACACTGCCGCTATACCCCAGTTGGAGTCGTGGCAGAGGAGGCGGTCGATATAATCTGCTTGGTGCGCTCGGTGGAAAGCGCCGGGCCCAAAGTGCACGACACCGGTCTTTATGGCTTTTCGGTCGTATTGCGGCGCGATCACAATGTAACGCCGCGTTTCCAGATTGCGATTTCGCGTTCTCCATTCCGTTCGGCCGCCGTGGGCGCGCCGGACGCGATTGCCACCAACCGTTCGAGCAGAGCGTCCGCTACCCGTTCAAGGCCGTCTTCCAGCACTCGGCCGGCATCGAAGTCAATCCACCCCTTCTTGCGGTCCGCAAGCGCGCTGTTGGACGCGATCTTCACGGTGGGCACCGGAAAGCCCAGCGGCGTGCCGCGGCCGGTTGTGAAAAGGATGAGCGTGGCTCCCGCAGCCGCGAGGGCAGTGGAGGAGACGGCGTCGTTGCCCGGCGCCTCCAATAAGGTGAGGCCCTTCCGGCGCACTCGGGCCCCATAGCGGAGCACATCGTCAACGGGTGCCTGGCCCGCCTTCTGCACCGCGCCGAGGGACTTCTCCTCAAGCGTGGTTATCCCGCCCGCAATGTTGCCGGGGGAGGGATTTTCCGAAACCGGCTGGCCGTTGTCCAGAAAGTAGCGCTTGAAGTCGTTCACCACGCCGACAATGCCGTCAAAAACGGCCTCGTCCCGGGCTCTCGCCATCAGCAAATGTTCCGCGCCGAATATTTCGGGGATTTCAGTCAGCACGGCCGAGCCGCCGGCCCCGACCACGCGATCGGCCATTCGCCCAACGAGGGGGTTGGCAGTGAGGCCCGAAAAGCCGTCGGATCCACCGCATTTCAGGCCGATCACGAGATCGCTCAGGGGAGTGGGCGCACGCTCGGCAAGGGCTGCGGTTGCGACCAAGGCATCGACCATCTGCAGGCCTTCCTCAATCTCGTCCTCGACTCCTTGCGCGCGAAGCACCCGAATGCGGCCGCGGAGCCCCTCGGGGATCTCGTCCATCAGCCGGTCAGCCTGGTTCGATTCGCAACCCAGGCCCAAGAGCAATACCCCGCCTGCATTGGGATGGCAGGCGAGGGCAGCGAGCAAGGCGCGCGTGCCGTCGAGATCCCCGCCGAGTTGCGAGCATCCGTGCGGGTGCGTGAAAGCATGGACGCCGTCCACCCGGCTCCCGTGCCGTGCGTTGGCGATCTGAGCGATGCGGTCGGCGGTGCGCGCAACGCAGCCTACGGTCGGCAGTATCCAGATTTCGTTGCGCGTGCCCACACGGCCATCAGGGCGTCGATAGCCCAAGAAGGTGCCGCTTGGCTGGGGCAGGGGCGTGCCTTTCACCGGCGCGTAGCGATAGCCCTCCACGCCCGACAGCAAGGTTTCGACATTGTGGGTGTGGACGTGCGCGCCCGCTTCGGCCGCCGCCTTCATTCGGCCGATCGCCCAGCCGAACTTGCGGATTTCGGCGCCCTCTTCGAGTGGATGAAGCGCCACCTTGTGCCCGTGAGGAATCGGCTCGGCTGCGGTAAGCACGCGCCCGGCAACTTCCACTTGCTCCCCCGCCGCGATCGGCCGCAGCGCCACCGCGACGTCGTCGGCCGGGTGGAGCTGAAGAACGGTTGGCGCTTGAGCATCGCCGACAAGGGAGGAGGCCTGCGTCATTCTTGCTTCCGCTGTTCTTGCTTCCGCTGTTCTTGCATCGGGCGGAAACCGGTGTCATTGTAGGCCGCCGACGCCGCTTCGGCAAGGCCCAGCGAGCGCCATCTATTGTGGCCACCGCAGGCTGGCGGAGCTATCGTGCGTGCATTGGAGAGGATCAGTTGGCGGACACGGACGACAAGCTTTCCGCAGCTTTGCGCGCGAAGCCGACCATCAACGATGTTGCGAGGCTTGCCGGAGTTTCGAAAAAGACGGTGAGCCGGGTTATCAACCGCTCTCCCCTCCTCAACGACGAAACGCGCGATCGAGTCCAGCAGGTTATCAAGGAGCTGGGCTACGTGCCCAATCCCCAGGCGCGTGCGCTCGCGCTCCGGCGCAATTTCCTTGTCGGCCTTATCCACGACAATCCCAACGCGCAGATGGTGCTGAACGTTCAGCAGGGCATCCTCGAAGCTCTCCAGGGAACGGAGTTCGAGCTGGTCGTCCGTCCGGTGGACCGCCGCTCCTCCGCAATGCTCGACGATATTCGCGATCTCCTGCAGCGGCAGCGGCTGTTCGGCGTGGTGCTGCTCCCGCCGATATCCGAAAATGACGCGCTTGCGCATCTGTGCGAGGAGCTAGGGGTTCGCTACACTCGAATGGGCTCGGCCGAGCTCGACGGTCCCGATCACATGGTCGCGTCCAACGACCGCGAGGCCGTGCGCGAGGCAACGGCTTACCTAGTGGAGCAGGGTCATAGGCTGATCGGCTTCGTGCAGGGACCGGATGGGTTCCGCTCGGCAGCCGAACGTCGGCTGGGCTTCGAAGACGCCCTGGCGGCGGCCGGGATCAAGCTGCAGCGGAGTTTGATGGAAGAAGGAAACTACACGTTCGAATCGGGTATAGCCGCGGCCAATCACCTGCTGGACTTGTCGCCACGACCGACGGCGATCTTCGCTTCGAACGATGAAATGGCGGCCGGGGTGGTGCATGCCGCCCGGCACCGTGGTATTTCCGTGCCCGAGGACCTCTCCGTGATCGGCTTCGACGATACGGCAATCGCCGCGCATATCTGGCCGCCGCTCACCACGGTTCGTTGGCCGATCATCTCCATGGCACGGTCGGCGGCAACCAAGCTTGTTGGCGACGTCGTTGAACCCGTTCGGCCGGTGGAGGATGGCCCGATCTTTCTGTCGACGCTTGTGCGGCGGGCGTCGGTTGCCCCGCCCAGGAGCTAGGCTCACGCGCTTGTGCCGAAGCCACTTGCAAGCGCTTGTGACACCGGTTACCCAGAAATAACATAAGGTCGCGACGATCACCGACGATATGCGTTAGGACGAAGATGCCAAGGCCTCTGCAACTCCACCCAGACCGGCTGCTTCCTGCCGATCCCACCACCCGCTCGATTGCGCGCGCGCTCTACCAACAAGTGAGGGCGCTGCCGATCGTCAGCCCGCACGGGCATACCGATCCGGCCTGGTTCGCGACCAATGCGCCGTGGACGAACCCGGCCGAGCTGCTGCTCGCGCCCGACCATTATCTTTATCGGATGCTGTACAGCCAAGGCGTGCCGCTCGAAGCGCTTGGCGTTTCCAGCAAAGCGGGGCCGTCTTCGGCCGATCCGCGCAGTTCGTGGCGCTTGTTTGCGAGCCACTATTATCTCTTCCGCGGAACGCCCTCGCGAATGTGGCTCGACCATGTTTTCGCCGAAGTGTTCGGCATGGACGTGGCCCTCGAACCCGCCACCGCCGATCTTTTCTATGACCGCTTGACCGAACAGCTGGCGACGCCGAGCTTTCGTCCGCGTGCCTTGTTCGAACGATTTGGCATCGAGCTTCTGGCAACCACCGAAGGTCCGCATGAAGACCTCGTCCATCATGCTGCCATCCGGAGCTCCGGTTGGAGTGGACGCGTGGTCACCACCTATCGCCCGGACGCGGTGATCGACCCGGAGCACGAAGATTTTGCTTCCGCGCTCGCTCGCTTCGCCGAGCTTTCGGGCGAGGACGTCCACAGCTGGTCCGGCTATCTCGCCGCGCACCGGAAGCGGCGCGCCGATTTTCGTGCTGCAGGTGCGACGGCCACCGACCATGGGCACCCGACGGCACGCACGGCCAATCTTTCCTCCCTCGAGGCTGAGGCCTTGTTCGGACGCATCATCGGCGGCAGCTGGACAGCCGAAGACGCCGATCTCTTCCGCGCGCAGATGCTGACGGAAATGGCGGCGATGAGCATCGAGGACGGCATGGTGATGCAAATCCACCCGGGCGCCTTCCGCAACCACAATCGGACGCTTCACGCCACCCACGGGCGGGACAAGGGCGCCGACATCCCGACCCGCACCGATTATGTCCACGCGCTAAAGCCGCTGCTTGATCGGTTCGGTAACGAGACGCGGCTCTCGATCATTCTCTTCACCTTGGACGAGACCAGCTATGCGCGGGAGCTGGCGCCGCTTGCCGGTCATTATCCCTGCCTGAAGCTCGGCCCGGCCTGGTGGTTTCACGATAGCCCCGAAGGCATGCGCAGGTTCCGCGAAATGACCACGGAAACGGCCGGCTTCTACAACACGGTCGGGTTCAACGATGATACCCGTGCCTTCTTGTCCATCCCCGCCCGTCACGACGTCGCTCGCCGGGTGGACTGTTCGTTCCTTGCTCGGCTCGTCGCCGAGCACCGGATCGAAGACTGGGAAGCTGCGGAGCTTGCCCACGAACTGACCTACGGCCTCGTCAGGCGTGCCTATCGCCTGGACGCGCCGCGAGCCGAAGCTGCCTGAACGGAGACAAGAATGTTCGAGAGAACCTATTACGCCACCCACCCCGACATGATGGAGTGCGTTTCCAACGAGGAACTGCGTGACGCTACCTCATTCAGAACCTCTTCCGCGAAGGCGAAGTTGTCTTGAATTACACCCATGCCGACCGCTTCGTGATCGGCGGGGTCGCCGTTGGCGCCAGCGAGGTTCGGCTTCCGGACCAGGCCGAGCCCGCTTCCGCGGCCGGGCACGCATTTCTGGAGCGTCGCGAGCTCGCCGTCGTGAACGTCGGCAGGACGGCCGGGACGGTCACCGTCGACGGTGAGACGTTCGAGCTTGGCAACAAAGACTGCCTTTACGTCACGATGGGGGCCCGTGACGTGCGCTTTTCAGGCGCGGGCGCGCGCTTCTATCTCGCCTCCTGCCCGGCCCACAAAGGCTTCGAAACGCGCAAACTCTCGATTGCGCAGGCGAATGCGCTGGAGCGCGGCAGCCTGGAGGAGTCCAATGAACGGACAATCTATCAGCTTGTCATCCCCGGGGTGTGCGACAGCGCTCAGCTGGTCATGGGCTTGACGGTGCTGAAGCCCGGCAGCGTATGGAACACGATGCCGCCGCACATCCACGAGCGGCGCTCGGAAATCTATTTTTACTTCGAGCTGGACGGCGAGAACGACCGGGTGTTCCATTATATGGGCGAAGGCGAAGCGATGCGGCACATCGTCATCGCCAACGAGGAAGCGGTGATCAGTCCGCCCTGGTCGATCCACATGGGTTCGGGAACCCGCGCTTATGCCTTCATCTGGGCGATGGCCGGCGAGAACCAGGATTATACCGACATGAACGTTCTGGACATCTGCCAGCTGCAGTAGCAGCCGAGTGCTTGGGGGAACTTCAGTGAACAATCCTTTCGACCTCACGGGCCGCGTTGCCATCGTGACGGGCGCAAACACCGGCATCGGGCAAGGGCTAGCTGTTGCGCTTGCCGCAGCGGGAGCCGATGTCGCTCTGGTTGGCCGCTCGCCCGCCGACGAGACGGCGGAGCAGGTACGCGCGCTTGGCCGGCGGGCGGCACTCGTTCGCGCCGACCTTTCCACCATTGCTCCTGTTCAGGATGTCGTTGACCAAACGCTCGGCGAACTCGGCGGCCTGGACATTCTCGTCAACAACGCCGGCATCATCCGCCGCGCGGACGCGGTCGACTTTTCGGAGGAAGATTGGGACGCGGTTGTCGACACCAACCTCAAGTCGGTCTTCTTTCTTTGTCAGGCGGCGGGCCGTCACCTGATCGCACAAGGGCGCGGCAAGATCATCAACATCGCTTCGATGCTGAGCTTCCAGGGCGGCATTCGCGTACCGAGCTATACGGCCTCCAAGTCGGGCGTGGCTGGCCTCACCAAACTGCTCGCCAACGAATGGGCGGCCAGAGGCATCAACGTCAACGCCATCGCGCCCGGATATATCGCCACCAACAATACCGCGGCGCTGCAGGCCGACGAGAACCGCAACCGGCAGATCATGGAGCGGATCCCAGCCGGGCGCTGGGGCGACCCGTCCGACCTTGGCGGAGCGGCCGTGTTCCTTGCCTCAAGCGCTTCCGATTACGTGCAGGGGCATGTTCTTGCCGTTGATGGCGGCTGGCTCGCGCGCTGATGGCGACCGTCGCCTGCTTCGGTGAGCTGCTCCTGCGCCTGACCGCGCCGGGGCGCGAACTGCTGCTGCAGCGGCCGCACCTGGACGTCCACATTGGCGGCGCTGAAGCCAATGTCGCAATCGGGCTGGCCTCGCTCGGCCATTCCACCAGGGTCGTCAGCATCGTTCCCGACACCGCGCTTGGGCAGGCCGCAATCGGCTATCTGCGGCGGTACGGCGTGGACGCTTCTGACGTCGCCACGGCGGCGGGGCGGATGGGGCTTTACTTCCTTGCGCAAGGGGCAGGGCTGCGCGCGTCCGAGATCGTGTACGATCGCGAAGGAAGCAGCTTCGCGCTTGCATCGCGCGAGAGCTTTGATTGGGACCGCCTGCTGCAGGGCGTCGACCTTCTTCACATGTCCGGGATCACGCCGGCGCTTGGGCCCCAATCGGCTGAAGCTGCCATTGCCGCGGGGGAAGCCGCCGAGCGCCTGGGCGTCGCGATCTCGTTCGACGGCAATTACCGCGCCCAGCTGTGGGAGCGCTGGCAGAGCAACCCGCGCGAAATCCTGACGCGGCTCGTGAGCAAGGCCGAAATCCTATTCGGGAATCACCGCGACGTCTCGCTTCTGCTCGGAACGCGCTTCAGCGGCGATGGTGCGGATCGCCGCCGCGAAGCTGCGGAAGCGGCCTTTGCGGCCTTTCCCAAGCTGAAGCTGATTGCTTCAACAGCCCGCCACATCGACGATGCCGATCGGCACCGGATCTCCGCACGAGTTGATAGGCGGGAAAGCGCGGCACAGACCGAGGAGGTAGTGGTCGCCGGTATCATCGACCGGATCGGGGCGGGAGACGCTTTCGCGGCCGGCATTCTGCACGGCCTTCGGCTCGGCGCCGACCTCGACTGGACCGTTCGGTCGGGCCTCTCTTTGACATGCCTGAAGCACAGCCTGCCGGGGGATGCGAGCCTGTTCGGCCGCCGGGACATCGAAGCGTTCATGTCCGGTGAGCTAGACGTCAGGCGCTGATGATCAGCCGGCGCGCGCTTCTCGCTGGAGCTGCCGGCGCTACCTTGCTGCCTTCCACGATCCGAGCGGCGCCGAACCGCCCAACCGTCACCACGAGCCTCGGCCGGTTTCGCGGCAGCAGCGAAGGCGGGCTCCACGTCTTCCGCGGCATACGGTACGGCGTGGCCCCGCGCTTCCAGGCACCGCATGTGCCCAGAGCCAGCCGCGAGACAATCGAGGCGGTCGCATTCGGACCGTCAGCCCCGCAAAGAAGTGAACGTTACCGCCCCCAGAGCGAAGACTGCCTGTTCCTCAACATCTGGACTCCGGACGCGCGCCAAGGGGCAAAGCGCCCGGTCATGGTGTACATTCATGGCGGCGCATATTCGAACGGCAGCGTGGTCGATCCGCTGAACGACGGCCGCCACTTGGCGGCGCGGGGGGAGGTGGTGGTGGTCACGCTCAATCACCGCCTGAATGCGTTCGGCTACCTTTACCTCGCGCGCCTCGATCCGCGCTTTCCGGACAGCGGCAATGCCGGGCAGCTCGATCAGATCCTCGCCTTGAAGTGGATCCGGGCGAACGTCGGCAGGTTCGGCGGCGACCCGGATCGCATCATGCTTTTCGGCCAATCGGGCGGCGGCGCCAAGATCGCGACCATGATGGGGATGCCCGCTGCTCGCGGACTCTTCCACGGTGCAGCCACCATGAGCGGGCAGCAGGTAACGGCCTCGGGGCCGCTCAACGCGACTGCCCGCGCCAAGGCTTTTCTCGACGCGCTGAAGGCCACGCCCGGCGACCTCCTCGACATGCCGTGGCAACGCCTGCTGGACGGCCTCGCCGCCGTCGATGCCGTGCTGGGCGGCGGCGTTTATTTCGGTCCGGTGCTCGACATGAAGTGGCTGACGCGGCACCCGTTCTGGCCCGACGCGAACCCGCAGTCGAACAGCATTCCGATGATCCTTGGCAATACAAAGGATGAGACGCGCGGCTTCTTCGGCCCCGATCACCCGAAAGTCGTCGGCCTCAACTGGAACAACATCGCGGAGCGTCTTGCGCCCGAGCTTCGTATCGACATTCACCCTGAATGGGTTGTCTCGCAATATCGGGCGCGTTTTCCGGAGCTCAATCCCGAGCAGCTCTTCTTTCGCGCAACGACCGCGGGGAGGAGCTGGCGCGGTCAAGTCGAAGAAGCAGATGCGCGCGCGCGTTCGGGAGCCCCGACTTGGGTTTATCAGCTGGACTTTCAGTCTCCGGTCGAACCCTGGCGCGGTGCACCGCACACCCTCGACATCCCGCTCGTATTCGGGACGCTCGATGCTGAAGGCTCAATCGCCGGGACCGGCCCGGCATCGCGGCGGGTGAGTGGAAGCATGATGGACGCGTTTGTGTCTTTTGCGCGCAGCGGCGATCCCAACCATCGCGGCATAGCCGCCTGGCCCGTCCACAGTCTGGCCAATCGCGAAACGATGATCTTTGACGAACCCCCGCACGTGATGAACGATCCCCGCCGATGGGAGCGGGAGCTGTTCGCCCGCGTCCCCTACGTGCAGCCGGGAACCTAAGAGGGTTCGAAACTCCCCGCGCGAGTCACAGCTCCGGTCTTCAAGAGGTCTTGACGGCGCTGCGAAAAGTGGGAATGATACCGGTGTCATCTGAAGCGGACGGTCACTGTCCCACAGGTCCAGGAGAAGGTGAATGGAAGAGAGGCGCAGCATCGCCCTCAATCGGCGCAGCGTGATCAAAGCGGCGGCGGCGAGCGGCGCCGCGGTCTTGGGGGCGCCTGCGTCCGCCGGCAGGCTTGGAAACGAAAAGAAGCGGCACGCCATCGTCGGTACCGGTCACCGCGCACGCGTTTACCAGGACGCGATCTGGGGCAAGCACAAGGACCGGAACGCGCTGGTCGCATTGTGCGACACTAATCCCGGCCGCTTGGCATTCAGCGCGAAACGCGCAGCTGCGGCGGGGGCGGCGACGCCCAAGGTCTATCTGGCCCGCGACTTCGATCGGATGATCCGCGAGATGCGAGTTGATACGATCATCGTCACCACCCCCGACGCTAGTCATGACGATTATATCGTCCGTGCGCTCGATGCAGGATGCGACGTCATCACCGAAAAACCGATGCCACCACCGCAGCCAAGGCGCAGCGCATCCTCGAGGCCGTCAAGCGGAACAACCGCCACGTCCGGGTCGCCTTCAACTATCGCTTCACGCCGCCTCGGACGCAGGTGAAGGAGCTGCTGATGCAGGGCGCGATCGGCGATATTCTCTCGGTCGATTTCAACTGGCTGCTCGATACCACGCACGGCGCCGATTATTTCCGCCGCTGGCACAGCCGGAAGGAGATTTCCGGCGGTCTCATGGTCCACAAGTCGACACACCATTTCGATCTGGTGAATTGGTGGCTCGGCGCGGTTCCCGTAAGCGTCACCGGCGTTGGCAAACGGGAATTCTACACTCCGGTCATGGCGCGGCGGCTCGGGCTGCAAAGCCACCACGAGCGCTGCCGAACCTGCCCTGAGAAAAGCGAGTGCAGCTTCTTCCTCGACCTCGCGGCCGACGCGGGCCTCAAGGCCCTTTACCTCGATAACGAGCAATATGACGGCTATTACCGCGATCAGTGCGTGTGGCGCCCGGAGATCGACATCGAAGATACGATGAACGTGATCGTCGGCTACGACAGCGGTGCTACGCTTTCCTACAGCCTCAATGCCTGCAACGCCTGGGAAGGGTACCAGATCGCCTTCAACGGCACCAAGGGCCGGCTCGAACACTCCATCGTCGAGAAAACCTATGTTGCGGGCGGTGACATGGTGCAGGGCGGTACCGACGCCGACCGCGTAAAAATCCGGCTGTATCCGCTTCGCGGGGCGCCGCAGGACTTGAAGCCCCGCACCGGCACGGGCGGACATGGCGGCGGCGACGATGTGATGATGGCGGACCTCTTCGGCCCGCCGAACCCGGATAGCGCCGGCCGCGTCGCCGACGAACGGGCCGGATGCTACTCGATCCTGATCGGCGCCGCCGCGAACCAATGTTTCGAAACCGGGCAGCCGGTCAAAATCGCGGACATGGTGACGGGACTGACGCGACCCGACATGCCGCCCATGCCCTCGCGCAAGGGCCCGGTGCCCATGCCGCCACGCGCGATCCGCGCCTGAGCCAGGAGCAAAGCAGATGTTGATACAACCCTCGCGCCGAGACCTTCTTCGCTATGCCGGGGCCGGCGCTGCAGCAGGGCTGCTGCCAAGCGGCGCGCTTGCAGCAAGTGACCCTTGGGCGCGCGCCAGGGATATCGCCCGCACCGTCCGGGCCCCGACGATCCCGGGCCGAGTCTTCGACGTCACCAACTTCGGAGCCAAGGGCGACGGAAGAACGCTCAACACCGCCGCCATTGCGCAAGCGATCGACGCCTGCAATCGGATGGGCGGCGGGCGCGTGCTGGTGCCGGCGGGCCGCTTCCTCACGGGAGCGGTTCATTTGAAATCAAATGTCGAGCTGCATCTCGCCAAGGGTGCAACGCTCGCTTTCAGCACGAACCCCGCCCATTACCCGATCGTCTTCACGCGCTGGGAGGGGATCGAACTCATGAACTACTCGCCCTTCATCTACGCTTACAAGCAGAAGAATATCGGGCTGACGGGGCAAGGGACGATCGACGGCCAGTCGGACGCGCAGCATTGGTGGTCCTGGAAAGGGCCGTGGCGCGGCACCATCGATCATGGTTGGCGCGAAGGCATGCCCGATCAGCGCAAATCGCGCGCTGTGCTGTTTCAGATGGCGGAAGACGCGGTTCCGGTGGAAAAGCGCGTGTTTGGCCACGGCCATTATCTGCGCCCGAGCTTCGTCCAGCCCTATCTGTGCGACAACGTCCTTATCGAGGGAATCAGGGTTCGCCGCTCGCCTTTCTGGAACATTCACCCGGTGCTCTGTCGCAATGTGACGATGCGCGGAGTGAATATCGAAGGTCACGGCCCGAACAATGATGGCGTCGACCCGGAGTCGGTCGATCATATGCTGATCGAGGATTGCGAGTTCGACACGGGCGACGACTGCATCGCAGTGAATTCCGGCCGCAATGCCGATGGGCGTCGGCTCGCCACGCCCGCGCAGAACATCCTCGTTCGCAATTGCCACATGCGTGAAGGTCATGGCGGGGTGGTTGTGGGGAGCCAGATTTCGGGCGGCGCACGCTGGGTGTTCGCGGAGAATTGCCGGATGGACAGCCCCGACCTCTGGTACGCGATCCGGTTCAAGAACAACGCGCTTCGGGGCGGCCTCCTGGAAAATTTCTATTACCGCGACATCAATGTGGGGCGGGTCAGCCGCGCGGCGATCACCTGCGACTTCAATTACGAAGAGGGCGAAAAGGGCAGCTTCAAACCCCAGCTTCGAAACGTCGTCATCGAGCGGCTGCGGGCGGAGAATGCGGTGCGCGTGCTCGATTCGCAGGGCCTGCCCGGTGCACCGGTGGAGGGCATCACGCTCCGGGACTGCGATTTCCGGGGCGTCACGCAGCCGAGCATCGTCCGCCACACGCTCGGCTTGGAGTTCCAGAACGTGCGCGTGAATGGTCGGCCGGTGGATCGGCTCGAAACGGCGTGAGACCTGGAACCTGTTGCCGATGTGCCACGCGACCCAACAAAATTGACACCGGTGTCCCTCGGCACGGAAACTGCCGCTGAAGAAGGCACCTGCTTCTTGAGGCGAGCGGCGATTGGTGAAATCATGCAATGCAACAGCCGGGCGCCTCGTTGCTGACACCGGTGACAACAAACGGGAGGGAAGAGACATGTCGAACAAGTTTACGAAATCAGTGGGCGCCCGCTTCGCTGGATCGTCCGCACTGGCTTTGGCATTGGCCACTCTGTTCCCGCATATTGCGCACGCGCAGCAAGCGCAGCCGGTCCAACAGCCCGAAGCAGGGGCGGAAGGGCGCCAAGAGCCCGCGATCGGCCAAAGTGCGCCGACGCCTACTCAAGGAGATCAGGTTTCAGGCGAGCCCGATGCCGGCGATACGGGGGCGGAAATCGTCGTCACCGGCTTCCGCTCGAGCATCGCTGCGGCGCTTCAAGACAAGCGCCAGGCCACCGGCGTCGTCGACGTCATCAAGGCCGAAGATATCGCGGACTTCCCCGACAACAACCTTGCCGAATCCATTCAGCGCGTCCCCGGCGTCGCGATCACCCGCGAAGCGGGCGAAGGGCGCTCCATCTCGGTTCGCGGGCTCGGACCTGCGTTCACGCGGGTTCGCATCAACGGCATGGAAGCAATCGCAACCACGGGCGGCTCCGACGCTGCCGGCGGCGTGAACCGCAGCCGCGGGTTCGACTTCAACGTCTTTGCGTCCGAGCTTTTCAGCTCCATCGCCGTGCGCAAAACCGCATCGGCCGATGTGGAGGAGGGTTCGCTCGGCGCAACCGTTGATCTGACGACGGCGCGCCCGCTCGATTATAATGACCCCTTCGTGGTCGCCGGCTCCGCGCAGGTCGGGTACGGTGACAAATCCAAGGAGTTCGACCCACGGGTCGCCGGGCTCCTCAGCTGGCACAATGAGGATCGCACCTTCGGTGTGCTCGTCTCAGGCGCTTTTTCGGAGCGTTCCGTGCTCGAGCAAGGGCACAGCACCGTCCGCTGGGGCCCTGCCGGCGCGAACGGCGGCTTCAATCCTGCCTCGAGGCTTCCCGGCGTCAGCATAGCCCAGCTGAACCTTGCGCCGGCGCGGGACGGCAGCAATTGGGATCAGTTGATCTACCACCCGCGCATTCCGCGCTATGACAATTGGGCTTATTCGATCAAGCGGCTGGGCGTCACGGGTTCCGTGCAGTGGAAGCCGACCGATCGCACCTCGCTCAACATCGATGCGCTTTACTCCGATTCCGACACCACGCGCGCGGAGAATTATATCGAGGCGATCTCCTTCAGCCGGGCCGCGGCAAGCGGGAAGCGCGAGACGATTATCCGGGACGGAGCCATCAACGAGCAGAACGAACTTGTCTTCGGGGTCTTCGACCGAGTCGATATGCGCGTCGAATCGCGCTTCGACGAGCTCCAAACCGAGTTCCAGCAATATACCGGCGTGCTCAGCCACGAGTTCAGCGACGCGTTCCGGGTGACCGGCTTTGGCGGTTACGCGAAGTCGGCCTTCAGCAATCCCGTCCAGACGACCATCACCCTCGACCGCATCAACACCAACGGTTACGGCTGGGATTATCGCAACAACGACCGCATGCCGGCGATCAACCTCGGGTTCGATCCCGCCGATCCGGCCAGCTGGTCGATGAGAAATGGCGTTTCCGACATTCGCATTCGCCCGCAATTCGTCGACAACAGCTACCGAACCGGGAAGCTCCTGGGCGAGTGGGACGTCACGGAGGGCTTCACCGTCGAGCTCGGCGGCGAATATCGCCGCTTCAACTTCTCCAGCCGCGCTTTCCGGAGGCTGGTTGCGGAGACCCAAAGTCCGACGCTGACCCCGGCGCAAGTCGCGGCAGCCACCACCGTGCTGCGCGGCCCGACCGGCGATCCGAAACACAGCAGCTACATCATCCCGAACTTCAAGACGTTCGTGGATACGTACAATATATACTGCAACTGCATCCAGAACATCAACGGCCAGAACATCGACTTCCGCTTGGGCGGCGTCGAGCAGATCAACGCGCGGAGCAACTTTGCAACGGTGCAGGAGGAGAATTACGCAGGCTACCTGCAGTTCAACTTCGAATATCCGATCGGCGCCGTCACGCTGAGGGGCGATGCAGGCATTCGCTATGTCGAGACTCGGCAGGATACCACCGGATTTGCGGCGGTGAACGGCGACGTTCGCGAGCTCCGCGTGAAACGGGATTACGACAACTGGCTCCCCGCGATGAACCTGGTCGCAGAGATCACCCCCGAGCTTCTGCTTCGGTTTGCTGCGGCGAAGGTCATCACCCGGCCTGGACTCGGGAGCCTATCGCCGGGTGGGGGGCTCACGATCCAGGCCTCGAACCGAAGCTTCAATACGGGGAACCCATTCCTTAATCCCACCGAGGCGACCAATCTCGATGTGGCCGCGGAATGGTATTTCGCCCAGGGATCGCTGCTCGGCGTTGGACTTTTCCAAAGGAACATCAGCACGCTTTCGGGCACGACGATCACGGACCAAGTACCGTTCACCGCGCTGGGCTTGCCGCTCGAACTGCTCACCGGCACCGGCGTGCAGCCGACCGACATTTTCGATTTCCGCAGGGTCGTGAACGGGGAGGGCGGCAAGCTCCGGGGCTTCGAAGTGAACTACCAGCATCAGCTGCGATTCCTGCCCGGCTTCCTCAGAAATCTTGGCGTTCTTGCCAACTACACTTATGTCCAAGCCAATATCCGCTACCCTGGCCCCGGCGGCACGGCTCCGGTCACCGGGCCGCTGACGAACCTCTCCAAACAGTCGGCGAACGGCACCTTGTTCTACGAAGACAAGGTTTTCAGCATCCGGGGATCGGTCGCCTATCGCTCCGGCTATGTGACGGCCTTTGCCGGCGGTGCCCGCGAGAGCAGCACCGAAGAAGGCGTGAACTCCACCGTCAATTTCGACATGTCCAGTTCACTCGCTATCACGGAAAATATCAGCCTCACCGCCGAAGCCTTGAATCTGACCGACGAGGCGCAGGACCAGTATATCGACGAAGACAACCGGGTGGTGCTTTTCCACCGCACGGGACGCCAATTCTGGCTGGGAGTGAGGGCACGCTTCTGAGGAAGCGTTCCGGCCAATCGCCGGCCGCTCCTTCGGGGGCGGCCGGCTATTTTTCGGGCGGTGCGAGGCAATGAGAGTGGATCGCCGAACGGCCATTTTCGGAACTCTCGCCCTCGGGGTGGCGGCGCGCGCCGCTGGTCAGACGGCGGCTCCTTTCACCTCGCAATCAAAGCATGTCACCATGGCTGACCCGACGGAAACGATCGACCTCTGGCCAAAGGGCGCACCCGGCGCGCCCGCGAAGCTCCCGGTGGAAACGGTGCGGGAGCGCAGCAGCGATCCTTCCTTCAACGATCGGTACGTGTTCGGGATCAGCCGCCCCCGAATGGCAGTGTTCCGGCCCGATCGGCCGAACGGAGCCGCCGTCCTCATCATGCCCGGTGGCGGGTACAATCGGGTGGTGATCGACAAGGAAGGTTATGAGATGGCGCGCTGGCTCACCGCCCGCGGCATCACCGCCTTTGTTCTTTTCTATCGCCTGCCGCATGAAGGTTGGACGGCGGGGCCAAACGTGCCGCTGTCCGACGCCCAGCGAGCCATGCGGCTCATTCGTGGCGGCGCGGCGCGCTACCGCATCGATCCCGAGCGGATATGCGCGATGGGATTTTCGGCGGGCGGACACCTTTGCGCCGACCTCCTGACCCGGTTCGATACGCCCGTTTACCGCCCTGTGGACGGTGCGGACGCTTTGTCGGCGAGGCCGGGTGGCGCCGCTCCCATTTATCCGGTCATTTCGATGATCCCGCCGATCGCGCATGCCGGGTCCCGTGAAAAGCTTATCGGTGAGGCAGCTTCGGCCGAACGCGAGCGCGCGCACTCACCGCACCTGAATGTGCCAGCCAGCGCTCCGCCGACCTTTCTCCTCCACGCCGAGGATGATGCCTCGGTGCGGGTCGAGAATACGCTCCTGCTTCGCGCGGCGCTTCGCGAGAAGCGCGTCCCGGTCGAGACGCATCTCTTCCCCGACGGCGGGCACGGCTTTGGCCTGCGTCTTGCCAAGGGCAAGACGGTCGAGGGCTGGCAGGAGCTTTTCTTCGCCTGGGGCCGCAAGCGCGGCCTTTTCACTTGAAGGTTTGACGATGCTGAAATCTCTTGTCGCTTTCGCCCTTCTCCTGGCCGGCATCCATGCGCCGGCCGCCGCCCAGAGCCGCACCGAGATCGAGCGGACGATGAAGCGGGCGACCAGGTTCATGGTCGAGGATCTGGCGACCAACGGCGGCTATGTCTGGTCCTACCTTCCAGACCGCTCGCGCCGCTGGGGCGAGATCGAGGCGACGCCCAGCATGATCTGGGTCCAGCCTCCGGGCACGGCGACAATGGGCCACCTCTATCTCGACGCCTATCATGCGACGGGCGATGAATATTATTACGAGGCCGCGGAGAAGGTCGCCGGCGCTCTCATCGCCGGGCAGCACCGCAGCGGCGGCTGGAACTATTTCATCGACTTTGCCGGCCCGGCCGCGACGCAGCACTGGTACGAGACCACGGGCAAGAATGCCTGGCGCATGGAGGAATTCCAGCATTATGCCGACAACGCCACGTTCGACGACATGGGAACGTCGGAGGCCTCGCAGTTCCTCCTCCGCATGTACCTGGAAAAGCGCGACGCCAAATACCGCCCGGCGCTCGAACGGGCGATCAATTTCGTCCTCGACAGCCAGTACCCCATCGGCGGCTGGCCGCAGCGCTGGCCCTACGATCCCAATTATCCGGCGTACCAGAGCTACATCACGTTCAATGACGACGTTGCCGCGGAGAATGTGAAGTTCCTCCTCATGGCCTACCAGCATGTCGGGGAGAGCCGCGTGCTCGACGCGATCACGCGCGGCATGAACATTTACCTCCTGACGCAGCAAGGGCCTCCCCAGGCCGGTTGGGCGCTCCAGTACACGCGTGACCTCAAACCCGCGGCGGCGCGGAGTTACGAGCCGAATGCGCTCCACACCGCATCCACGGCTTCAAACGTCGAGCAGCTGATGAACTTCTACCGCCTGACCGGCGACAGCCGCTTCCTCGCGCGCATTCCGGAAGCCCTTGCATGGCTCGAATCCGTTCGCCTGCCAGAGCCGCGTCAGGGCCGCGCCTTCCCGACCTTCGTTGAGATCGGCACCAACCGTCCGATTTACGTGCATCGCCGCGGCTCCAACGTGGTCAACGGGCAATATTATTGGGATTACAGCCCCGAAGCGACGCTCGGCCATTATTCGGCCTTTCGAAACGTTGACGTCGCCAAGCTCCGCCGTGAGTACGAAGCGCTACGCGCCATGCCAGTCACGCAAGCAACCAAAGGATCGCCGTTGCTCGCGCACGAGCCCAAGCCGCTTCCGCGCTTTTTCGTGACTGGCGGGATGACGGGCTCGGACCTCAATGCCGGATCGCCGAGCGCCAGCGTGCGCGAGCTCATTCGCTCCCTGAATGGGCAAGGCTGGTGGCCAACCCCGCTCAAGGCGACCAGCAATCCTTACCGCGGTGCCGGGCCGGCGGAGCCGACGGCGGGCGACTTTCGCACGACCCAGGTCGGCGATGCCTCGGACACGTCGCCCTACACCACCGACACTCCGGTCACTGGAATTTCGACCTCGGCTTATATCGCGAACATGGCCCGCCTGATCGAAGCTTTGGCGGGCGGTCAGGCGGCAAAAGACTGAAGGGTAGTTGGGGCGGACCTCGCCTCTCGGAGGCTCAGGATCGGCTAACGTCGCTTTCGAAGGCGCCGCTTCAGCGCCCGCACATCCGGCTTCCACGCCGTTCGGAATAAGAGGTAGAAGCCAGTAATCGCCAACCACATCGTCCCGAAGGCGACGGTGATGATGAGCGGGTGGTTGAAGCTCGTCCGGCTCAGATAATCCATATTGTGGAGCATCCAGAAGAAGTCCCAGATGCGCCACGTATCGTTGCGGCGCTCGAGAAGCTGCGCCGTAGAAGCTGAGACATAGTAGCTGCTATTCTCGTCGTCGGCGAAGTCGACGCGCCAGATCGGAAGCTGGTGCTCACGGACGGCGAAGGTGATTTCCGGAATCTTCCTCACTGCGATGATGTGGCCGTTTCCGGCATAGGCTGCGGCTGCGATGGTTCGTGCAAGCGCCGCATCGACCCGAACCCGCCGGCCGGATGCGGCGTCAAACAGCATGGTGCCGACCGGGGTCGTGACTTCGAACACGTACCGGCCGAGCAGTGGGCGGACGGCGAAATTAGTGATCGGAATGTCGTCCAGCTCCCGGCGCAGGATCGGCCAAGCCGAGGCGGCGGACAGCGCGGGAGCCGCCGCTGCCGCTCGGGATGGGCCGCCCGCGACCTCCTTCATGTCGAGCCAGGCCATCATTGCGCCGCTGAGGCTCCAGATGACGAACTGGAGGCCGATGACGAGGCCGATCCACTTGTGGATGCGGCGGAGCAGGAGGCTCGGAATCCTCATTCGCCGCGGGGCTTGCGCCGCCTGTTCGAAAAGCTCCACAGGAGCAGCCAGGCGCCCGAAACCGCCATCAAGAAAGCGGACCAGGTGAACAGGCGCAGCAGCGTGTTGTTGACGTTCTCGCGCTCTTGGTAGTCCATGATGTGGAGCATCCAGACGAAGTCGAAGATGCGCCACAATTCGTGGCGGCGGGTGACGAGTTCGCCGGTCTCGGGCGAGAGATAAAGGGTCGGCTTGTTCCAGCCGCCGAACTCGGCGCGCCAGAGCGGGGGCTTGCGTCCCCTGACCTCGCTGGGAAGATCGCTGACGAGGCTTAGTTTGTCGAGCGGCTCCATCCCTGCGAACCAGAAGGTGGCGAGTTGCCGGATTTGCGCTTCGGACGGCGGCGACAGCCGCGCGCCGGTTCGTGGATCGACCAGCGTGGCGCCGCTTCTGGACGTGACGATGTAAACGGGCCGGTCCAGCAGCCGGTGAAGCTTCACGGATTGAGCGCCCGGCACGCTCGCTGCGGCGGCGATGGGATCGCCGAGCTCGCGCGCGGTGATCGGCGTCGCTTCGGGGTGCCGGATGAAATGATCGCCGTGAATGATGTCGATGTGAACGGCCGTCATATAGAGGCCGCTCATCGTCCAGATCAGCGCCTGGAAGCCAATCACCAAAGCAAGCCATTTATGCGTTCGCCGGGCGAGCAGGGGATATGGGACGGACACGTTTCTGTCGAAGCTCCAGCGAAAGGCGGTAAAGTTTAGAGCACAGGCGTCTTGTGGTGAAGCCATGAAGGTGGTTGCGTAGCCGCAGTTTTCCCGCGAATTGCCAAGTTCGAAGTGCGACGAACTGCGCTCGGGAATGGCGGCAACGGCAATGTACTCGCGAACTCCTCGATCGTCGGCCAATGTTCAAACTGTCGGCTGAGGCATGGGTTCGGCCGTCGATCCTGGATTTGCGGAGGCGGCTTGATTTTCCTGCTTGTTGTGGTCGCTCCGCCCAGAAGGAAGACCCTCATTCAGGCGGAAGAGCCCGAAGCTCCGGGTTGAGCTCGGACCGGATGGCCCGGACCCTCGCGAGCGCCTCGCGTGGAGGGACGCCCAAAACCATCATCGTCTGCGCTGCAAGTGCGAGGCCCGCCGCCAGATTCTCCGGAAAAATGTGGGTCGCGCCAGCTTCCACCAGGCTCTTCAAGCCAGTGTCGTCGCGCGTGCTCACGATCACCGGAATTCCGGGCTCCAGGTGCCGGATACGATCCACAAGCTGCTCCAGGCGGCGGCGCTCGTTCAGAAGCGCGACGACAGCGCTTGCCCGGTGCACTCCGGCCGCTTTCAATTTTCCGGGCCGGGTCACGTCTCCGAACACCACGTGATGGCCCTGGGATTGCGCCTTGCGGAGACGTCCGACATCACGCTCCACCGCTACATAGGGCACGCCGCTTGCTTCCAGAGCAGTTGCCACCAACCGCCCCACCGGACCGCAGCCGGCGAGGATGACGTGGTTGGTGAGCGATCTCGTCCTCGCCACGATCTCCGCCGGTTCGGCGTGATCGGGATCGCCTGAGTGCTCCCGGCCAGCGACCACGGCTGCAATCCGCCCGTTCCACTGGACCAGTGCCGGAGCTAGAATTAAGCTAAGTGCTACCGCAGCGAGAACCGGTTGCCCAAATGCGGCGGGGATCAAGCCGCCGGCCAGGGATTGGCTCACGATCAGCAAGCTGAATTCGCCGCCATGAGCAAGGATCAGCGCGGTACGCAGAGCAGTCACCCTGTCTGCCCGGTTGAACCGCACCACCGCGAAAACGATCGAAAACTTCACGAGGACCAGCAGCATCAATGCGGCGGCCGTGATCACCGGTTCGCGCGCCACCAGCGCCAGGTCGATGGTGGTGCCTATCGTCAGGAAGAACAGGCCGAGAAGGAGATCGCGGAACGGCCTTATCTCCTCCTCGAGCTGGTGCCGGAAGTCGCTTTCGCCGACCATCATGCCGACGATGAAAGCACCTATCGGAAGGGAGAGGGCCAGTTGTTCGGCTGCAAAGGCAGTCGTCAGGATCAGGAGAACAGTGCTCAGCAGGAAAACTTCGTTCGAAGCCGACCGCGCGGTCCACGCGAGAAGCCGCCCGACCGTCGGCCGGGCGAGCAAAGCTACGACGAGGAAGGCGCCGACCATCGCGGTAACTCTCGCAATCGTCCGGAGCGGATCGGCGTCGCCTTGGTGGCCAAGCGCTGCGACAATCGCCAGGAGCGGCAACGCGGCGAAATCCTGAAACACAAGGAAGCCGGTGGCGAGCACCCCGTGGTGGCTGGTCGACTCGTCCTGATCGAGCATCTGCTTGTGAACGATGGCGGTCGACGACATGGCTATGGCAAAACCGACGAGCAGGCTCGGCAACAGCGGAGCGCCGAGGCTCAGGCCGACCAAAGCCGCCACCAGTGCGGTGATGCCGACTTGCAGGCTGCCGAGCCCGAACACGACCTTCCGTGCAGCGACCATCCTCGGCCACGAAAATTCGAGGCCGACCACAAACATGAGGAGGGCGACGCCGAGCTCCCCTAGCAGGTGAATGCCTTCGGCGTGGGGAACCAAGTTCAACCCTCGCGGTCCAACCAACAGGCCGGCGGCGAGGTAGCCGACGATCGGAGAAAATCGAAGCCTGACCACGACCGCCACCAGAGCGAACGCAGCCAAAGCGAGGATCAGCGCATCAAGTAGAAGATGGTGCGGCATCGACTTTTAAAGCCATTGTCGGCGATCCAGGTTGCCTATGACGGCTAATTGGGGAGCGAAAGCACCGGTCGGCGGACCTCGCCCGACCATTCAGGGGCGTTACCCCTAGCTTGACGGGCCAGCAACGCGTCAGCGATTCCGGGCTACTACCGACGTGGAGCTTTTCAACAGCTGTCTCGGCCAATGATTGCTGCGCGATGTTCCCTCGCCTGAGGGCGCGAATCCGGACCTGCCTGGAGCGCCTCCGAAGGGTTGAACCGCACCGCGCCTGTTCATAACTTGGGCGAGCGTCAGCACAGCCGGCACCAGAGAGATGTCCGTTGAAACCGCAAAACCGCTTCTGCTGATCACCGGTGCGGCCGGCAATCTCGGCCGCTCCATCGCTGCTGCGCTCACTGACCGCTACCAAATAGTGGGACTCGACCGGGCGGGCGAGGGCCTGAATTTCCCGCTGATCCCGATCGACCTTGCCTCGGACCAGTCGGTCGCGGCGGCAATGGCGCTCGTGCGCGAGCGCTACGGCCCGCATATCGCCTCCGTGCTCCATCTCGCGGCTTATTTCGACTTTTCCGGCGAGGACAAGCCGCTTTACGAGACGGTCAACGTGGAGGGAACGCGGCGCCTGCTGCGCGCCCTTCAAGGCTTCGAGGTCGAGCAGTTCGTCTATTCGAGCACGATGCTCGTCCACGCTCCGTGCAGGCCGGGCGAGCGGATCGATGAGGATTGGCCCATCGAACCGCGCTGGGCCTACCCCAAATCCAAGGCCCGCGCCGAGCAGGTGATCCGGGAGGGGCATGGCGCCATCCCTTATGCCATTCTCCGCTTCGCCGGCGTCTACGACGAAGAGACCGCTGTCCCGACGCTCGCAAACCAGATCGCGCGCATCTACGAGCGCGATTTCGAAAGCTATTTCTATTCGGGTTCGACTTTGGTCGGTCAGTCGATGCTCCACCGCGAGGACCTCATCGAAGCGATCCGCCTGACGATCGAGCGGCGGTACGAGCTGCCTCCTGAGACCGAGCTGCTGATCGGTGAGCCCGACGCGCTTGGCTACGACGCACTCCAGGACGAGATTGGCTACCTGATCCACGGCACCGAAGACTGGCCAACTCTCCGGGTGCCAAAACCCGTGGCGGCAGCGGGGGTGTGGGCGCAATACAAGCTCGAGCCCGTTATTCCGGACGCGTTCGACCAGGGTGAGCGGCCGTTCATCCGGCCCTTCATGATCAGCCTCTCCGACGATCATTATGCCTTGGATATCGGCCTGGCTGAGCGGCTGCTCGGCTGGGAGCCGCGGCACCGGCTGAAGGACGAACTGCCGAAGATGATCGCCGCGCTGAAGCGGGCCCCCCTCGGCTGGTACAAGCGCAACGCTATCACCCCACCTACCTCGCTCGCCGAAGCGGCTGAAGTGGGCGAAGATCCCGAGCAGCTCCGCACGCGCAACGAAACGCGCTACCGGGCCGAACATGCCGGCGCGCGCTGGGCGCATTTCACCAATATGATGCTCGGCACCTGGCTCGTCACTCAGCCGCCGCTGATCGGGCTCACTGAGCCTCTGCTCCGCTGGACGGAGATCGGTGCGGGCGCCCTGCTTATTCTTTTCGCTGGCTTTTCGCTGAGCTGGCGCCTGGCCTGGTGGCGCTGGGCCTCCGCTGCGGTCGGCGCCGTGATCATGGCCGCGCCTTTCCTATTCTGGACCGGAAACGCCACGGCTTACCTTTCAGACACCCTCGTGGGCATGCTGATCTTCGGCTTCGCCGTCTGCACCAAACCCGAACCCGGCCCTTCGGCACTCGCGCGGATGACGGGGCCCCAGATTCCGCCCGGCTGGGACTATAATCCCTCCAGCTGGACGCAGCGAATTCCGATCATCGCGCTCGCCCTCATCGGCCTCTACGTCTCGCGATATCTCGCCGCCTACCAGCTCGGCCACATCGACGACGTATGGGAACCCTTCTTCAAGGGTAGCGCGGCGGACCCGCAGAACGGCACCGAAGAGATCATCACCAGCCATGTCTCCGAAGCCTGGCCGGTCTCGGACGCGGCGCTCGGCGGATATACCTATGCGCTCGAGATCCTCACCGGCATCGTAGGGTCGAGGGCGCGGTGGCGGACTATGCCCTGGCTCGTCTTCCTGTTCGGGCTGATGATCGCACCGCTGGGCGTCGTCTCCATCTTCTTCATCATCATTCAGCCGATCGAGATCGGAACATGGAGCACGCTCGCGCTGATCGGCGCGGCGGCGATGCTGATCCAGATCCCCTACTCGCTCGATGAACTCATCGCGGTGGTGCAATTCCTCCGCCGCCGGGCACGCGCGGGCAAGAGCATCCTTCGTGTCTTCCTCTTCGGCGATACGGACGAGGGAGGACGGCCTGCCGGCGCGCCACGTGAGTTCGACCGCGGTCCAGGCGCCATCCTCGCCGACATGGTGTCCGGCGGCGTGAGCCTGCCTTGGAACCTGGCGCTCGCAGCGGCGATAGCGCTGTCGCTTCTGTTTACGCGCCTTACCTTCGGCGCCGAGCCCGCCATGGCGAATTGGGACCATCTGATCGGCTCGCTGGCGCTGACGACGATCTCAATAGCGGCCGCCGAGGTCGCCAGAGCCGCGCGATTTCTACTCATTCCGCTGGGCATTGCGCTGTGCGTCACGCCCTTCTTGGCGGACGCAAGCACGTTGCACCTCGTAGCCAATATTCTATGCGGCGCCGCTCTCATCCTGCTCAGCATCAGGCGCGGGCGTGTCAGGTGTCGCTATGGGACATGGAACCGGTTCCTCGTTTGAACCCCCGACGCGAAATCCGGTTGATGGGGCATTCTGCGACCATCAAGGATGTCGGCATTCTATTTCCGGTAGGAGCGCAACAATAACCCAGACCCGGAAGCCTCGACAAGGCGGTAGATCATCTCTCCAAACGGCATGAGAGCCGACGAGGAGGTAACGTCCGCAAGGGTTCCAATGCCGACATAGCCGACAGCGTAACGCAAGAGGTCAAAGAGAGGCTGGTGGAGCCGCAGCCCGCGCCGCTCGTTGAAGGCGGGGACTGAGGAGATAAGGTGTGCGACTGTTTATAGCGTGTTCCCTTCTGAGCCTAGCGGCGTGCAATGTCGATACCGATGCGACAAACGAGCAGGTCACCCTCGAATACAACAAGCAGCAAATCAGGGATGGGGCCGTGAAGGCCCGTCGGACTGCCAAGGAGGTAGCTTCAGGCTTGGGCAACGTCGCCGCAACTACCGGAAGGGCAATCAAAAACGAAGTTGGAGACGTGGACGTCGATGTGGATGTGAAGCGCACCCGTCCCACTAAAACCGAGTGACATCCTCCGCTTCAGAGCGCCCGCGTAACCATCTCGGCGGGCGCGCCGTGGCAACCGATTGCGCACCTATAGCGGCTACAGTTTCCCGCCGGCGGACTATGGCCGAGCGTACATTGGTTAGTAGAGTGGCATCTGATCGGCGCGCAAGCGGCCGGCGCGAAGCCTCAGATTGGGCTTTGCAGGTTCAGAGCGGCGGTCGAGCGATCGACGTGAGGGTAAGCGGCGCCGCGTTGATAGTGGCAGCTGACTCGAGCTGATCCAAAAGACGCCCGAGTAGATTCATGCAAGGGGAGCGGCGGCGGCATTATAGAAGTGCCACGCGAAGATCGCGAGTGCGCCTCGGTGCGGGCGCCAAGCTTCTGAGACTTCCCGCAGCAGTCGCTCGCTCGGCTTTTGGGGTAGCCCCAGTATTCGCCCCATCGCGATTTGAACGGCAAGGTCGCCCGCTGGCCAGACATCGGGGCGTCCTTCGGCGAACAGGAGGTAGATTTCGGCCGACCACCGGCCGATGCCTTTGATGCGCACGAGTTCGGTGATCGCGGCCTCGTCGCCTTCCGGAAGATTATGAAGGTCGAGCCGGCCCGAGACGACTTCCGAGGCAAGGCTTCGCGCGTAGCTCATCTTCTGGCGCGACAGCCCGGCGGCACGAAGCAGTTCGTCGCCCGCGGCCGCCATTGAAGCGGGATCCTCCACGCGCTCCAAAGCCGCTGCGAGCTTCGTCCACATCGCACGGGCCGATGCGAGGCTGACTTGCTGGCCTACAATGGTGCGCAGCAGCGTCACGTACCCCGCCGGATTCTCGCGCGGCTCCGGATAACCGGAAGTGGCAAGGGCTGCGGCGATGCGGGGGTCGCGGTCGGCTAGAGCGTTCATCGCCGCCTCCAGACGTTCAGCGGCTATTCCAGGCAACGACGCTCCTCCGCTTGCTTGCTTTGCCGGACCAGCCCTAGCATAGGTCAGGGCCGAGCAAAGGACCCGCGTTCGAACCGGCCCTTTTGACTCGTTAAGAGGGAGCATCATGCCGCAGCTGACAGTGGTTACCCGCGATGGCACCGAACGGACGTTGCAGGGCGAGATCGGCCTTTCGGTCATGGAAGTAATCCGCGACAACGGCGTCGACGAGCTGCTGGCGCTTTGCGGCGGCTGCTGCAGCTGCGCGACCTGCCACGTCCATGTCGACGAGGAATGGATGAGCGCCTTGCCGCCCATGGACGGCGACGAGGACGATCTTCTCGACAGCTCCGACCACCGCGCCGCGAACAGCCGGCTGTCGTGCCAGATCCCGTTCAGCGCCGCGCTCGAAGGGCTGAGGGTGACCATCGCTCCTGAAGACTAGATCAATTTGCTCCAAATCGGGAGCAGTGCCCTTTCCGTTCGGGCTGAGCTTCTCGAAGCCTTGTTTGCCCCCCGAAAGGAAAAGGACAGCCCTTCGACAGGCTGAGGGCAAACCAGTCAGATTTAGCGCAGTCTGCTCTAACTTCTTGGGTGCACCAACTTGTTTCTAAGCGGCCGGAGCACGGGAAGCTCCCAGCATCTTGCCGATTGGGGCGCAATCTCCACCTAAGCGAGGTGGTGCAGGGACCCGCGCAGTGTGCGCTTGCGGCCGCGGCGGGATCGAGGCTAGCGACAGCGCCGGCTGCGGGCGCAAGCCACAAGCACGAGGCGACCGAGCACGAGACCGCCACCTGCTCTGGCGGTCTGTTTTCCAGGTGAGCAAGAGACGAGAGTGAGATGATGCATCAGACCGACGACGTCCGCGTACGGGAGATCAAGGAAGTGTCGCCACCGTCGCACCTGCTGCGCGAATTCGCGCTGAGCAGGCGCGCGGCCGATACCGTTTATGCCGCGCGGGCAGCGATCCATCGCATTCTCCATGGCCTCGATGATCGTCTGCTGGTGGTGGTGGGGCCCTGCTCGATCCATGATGCCGAAGCTGCACGCGAATATGCCGGCCGGCTGGCAGAGGAGCGGCGCCGCCTGGAGGGGCAGCTCGAGATCGTGATGCGCGTCTACTTCGAAAAGCCGCGCACCACCGTCGGCTGGAAGGGCCTCATCAACGACCCGGACCTCGACGGCAGCTTCAACATCAACAAGGGCCTGAGAGCGGCGCGCGAGCTGCTGCTGGACATCAACGAGAAGGGCGTCCCGGCGGGCACCGAATATCTCGACATGATCACCCCGCAATATGTCACGGATCTGGTCTCTTGGGGCGCCATCGGCGCGCGCACCACCGAAAGCCAGGTGCACCGGGAGCTCGCGTCCGGATTGTCGTGCCCGGTGGGCTTCAAGAATGGCACCGACGGCAACCTCAAGATCGCGCTTGACGCGGTCATGGCAGCCTCGCAGCCGCACCACTTCCTCGGAGTGACCAAAGGCGGCCACTCGGCAATCGTCGCAACCGCCGGCAACGAGGATTGCCACGTCATCCTGCGCGGCGGCGCAGAGCCCAATTACGACCGCCAAAGCGTCGAGGCAGCGTGCCGCCAAAGCAGTGCTGCAAAGCTTCCGTGCCGGTTGATGATCGATGCCAGCCACGGCAACAGCCAGAAACGCCCCGAGAACCAGCGCCTCGTCGTGGAGGACGTCGCCCAGCAGCTTGCGGGCGGTGAGCGGCGGATCTTCGGCATGATGATCGAGAGCCACCTGGTTGGCGGACGCCAGGATCTGGTTCCTGGGGAAAGCCCGACCTACGGCCAGAGCATCACCGACGCCTGCATCGGCTGGGACGACAGCATCCCGCTGCTCGACATCTTGGCGGAGGCGGTGGACCGGCGCCGCTCACTCCCCCAAGCGGCCCACGGCTGAAGCTGGAGCTGGTCTGCTAGGCCGCTGGTCGGGCAATCACCGCCGCATAAAGTGCAATGGCGGCAGCGTTGGAGACGTTGAGGCTTTCCATTCGATCGCTGATCGGCAGGCGCGCCAGCGCGTCGCAGTGGAGTTCGGTGTTCTGGCGCATGCCTTCTCCCTCGGCGCCGAGAACCAGTGCGATGCGGGAAGGGCCAAGCGCTTCAGCCAGGCTCATTTCCGCTTCGCCGGTCAGCCCGACGCGCCAGAAGCCTGCCTCGGCGATCTCATCGAGCGCGCGAGATAGGTTCACGACCCGCACCCAAGGGACTGTTTCGAGCGCCCCACTTGCAGCCTTCGCGAGCGCGCCGGACTCGGGCGGCGCATGGCGATCCTGCGTGACGAGCCCGAGCGCGTCAAAAGCCGCGGCTGAGCGGAGGATTGCGCCGACATTGTGGGGATCGGTCACTTGGTCGAGGACGAGGAGGGGGCGGCCCTCGGGCGCGCCGTCGAGGAGTTCGGCCAGCCAGATGTCTGGAAGCCGCTCCACTTCCGCCACGATACCCTGGTGCGGGGCGTCGCGCGGGATAAGCCGACCGAGGTCCGCAGCATCGGCGTAGCTGATTTGAACGCCGGCCGGGAATTCGAAATCGGCTGCGGCGTCGTGCGTTACCCAGATCTTCGCAATTTTGCGCTCCGGATTGGCAAGCGCAGCGGCAACGGCATGACGGCCCCACAAGCGGGGGCGGTTCTCGGGCTTGCTCGCCTGGCGGGCTTTGCGGCGCATCGCGCGCTGACATGGCCGCAGCGGCGGCGGCTGGCAAGCATGCGCGTGCGCGTTGCTGCGCCTCAGCAAGCCGCGTTGACAGGGGGCGCCCCTTTCGCCATTGAGCCGCCTTCCCGAAATGGGCCCCGTGGACAGGTGGCCGAGTGGTTAAAGGCAGCAGACTGTAAATCTGCCCGGGTTTCCCGTACGCTGGTTCGAATCCAGCCCTGTCCACCATCGCTAACCGGCGGATTCACTAGAGAAAGCGCGACAGCGCCATCTCCCCGCGAAGGCTCCCGTTTGGAGCTCGTGTGTAATTCTGGTGTAACCGTGTCAGAAAACGGGTTCGCGATCCGCTCCGCGGCGAGGTCGATACTTTCGTCGTTGGCATGGATGTAGTGCATCACCATGGCGATCGTTTTATGGCCGCTCAGCTCCTGAAGGGTGCGCGGGTCGACCTTATCCCTCGATAGGTTGGTGATAACCGTGTGGCGCATGAGGTGCGGCGTGACCTTCTCGGGGTCCAGCCCAGCTCGAATCACGGCGCGGCGGAACGAATCATCCATCGACCGGACGTGCGGCGTCTTGCAATGCTGGCGCTTGGCCGGGAATATCCAGCCTTCAGGATCATCCTCCATCTCGCGCTGCCGCAACAAGGCCTCGCGCACCCAAAGAGGGAAGGGCTGAAGGCGCGCACCGGCCTTTGCCTTGCCGATCTCGAAGCGATTGGCGTTCCAGTCGATCTCGTCATATCGGCGACGCACGATCTCACCGTGGCGCATGCTGGTGCCGAAGCCCAGAGCCACGAATAGCCAAGCCCGCGAGTCCACGTCCTCTATCGCGCCTTTCATTACCGCGCTGATCTCTGCCGGCGTCAATGCTCGGCGTGCCTTCCGCTGCTCCCGAACGCGCGGGATCTTTGGCTTGTCCTCTGCCTTCATCCAGCGCCAGTCCTTCGACGACGCCTTGTTGAGCATGTGAAGCAGGGTCGCGAACTCGCGGTTGACGGTGGCGTCGGTCGCGCCTCTCGCCACGCGCGCCTTGCGATATTTGCGCAGCTCAAACTCGGTTATCTTGTCGAGCCGCATCTTGCCGAAGTGAGGGGCAAGGTAGGTGCGCAGATGGTGCTTCTTGTTCGCCATGTCCTTGCCGCCGCTGGCTTCCATGCGCGCGATATATTCCTCGGCGCTTTCCACGAACGTGCGGTGAAGCTTGCGACCCTGAGGCAAGTTGAGGCGATCACCTCGGGCGTCGGTGCGAAGCTTCTCGATGAGCTGTTCCGCTTGGAACCGGGTCACGCCCTCAGACTCCCGGCCGACCACTCGGTGGATGCGCTGGCCGTCAACCATGACGTTGATGCTATAACGAATGTCGCCGTCCTTGGCTTTCTCGGCAGTGATGCCATGCTCGTGGATCTTCTGTCCCGGATCGAGTGCGCGGATCGCCGGCCTGGAAAGGCGGCTGAACTTAAGAGACATGTTTCCGGGTCTCCTCGATTGCGGCCAGTATAAATTCATTCGCGACAGCCGACGCCTGATCATCAGTGCCCGTCAGGAAGCGCTCGGCCTTTTCATGGCTCAAGTGTCCGGAGGCAGCGAAGGACATCCAGCGTCCGATCCGGTCGCTGTGACGACGCTCTTCCTCTGACGCTGACTGCCTTTCCAGTTCGCTGAGCTTGTCCTGCACCTCGTGCGTCCGACTGCGGGTCTCCTCTTCTGCCATGAGAACCTCACGGACTCGCTCCATCAACTCACGATCAAATCTCCCGATGATAGTCCGATATTCCTCTTCGGAAGTGTTTCCACGCATGATCTCGACCACGGCGTCAGTAATCTCCCGTGCCGCTGGGTTGTCTCTGAAGAAGTCTTCTCGCTGCTTGATCGCTTTCTGGTAATCTGCCGTACGATCCAGCAGCTCTTTCTTCGCTTCTTGGATTTGGCTGCCCTGCTCGCCGCTTCTTTTCGGCTCGTAGCGACCGAATGTGTCTCGAATGGCTTTCGCCGCAGCTCGCCAAGTGAGCCAGTCCTCTGTGAACTTCTTTTTAGTGAACCCCTCGATAAGATCGATGGCCGCGCCGATGGTTCGCAGGAATAGCGCCCGGTCTGAGCTGCCGAAGTACATGTCAGCGAAGAAGGAATTAGAGAGACGCTCAATAATTTCGGTGTCCCACGAGCGACCCTTTTCCTCAGCGGCATCCTTCAACTTGCGATGAAGCTCTGGCGGGAACATCGTCTGTTCGTGCTCGAAGCTGGAGCGGAGGCGCGCCTCTATTTCCTGCGTCATGGACACTCCACGTTCGGCGGCTGCCTGCTCGATCGCGGCGCGAAGCTCCGGGTCGGTCCTGATGCCGATCGGCACCGTCTTAACGTGCTCACCCTCTCTGGGTCTGCCGCCTACTCCCTTTGCCACCCCTGATTCTCCTTCGCCACATCGCGCGGAGTTTCCTCAAACACATTTAGAGTTTATTGACAAGGTCCGAGGGTGCCTTTAGGTAGTATTCGCTAACGATGTTCGCACGAATATCGTTGGTAGAAACTGGAGGCGATTGCAAATGGCATCAGTGGCGGTGATCCCGGACCTAGCGGTTGAGCGGGTGAAGGTGAGAGTGCTCCCCAACAACAAGATTACCCGTGCCGACTTCAGCAAGGCGAGCGGTCGAACCACAAAGACGCTCTACGAGTGGGCGCGCCTCGGTGTCGGGCCGATGCCGCACAACATCGGCGGCAGGGTCTTCTACGATTGGGACGAGGTCCAGGCGTTCCTGCGCGGGGAATATGTCCGTCCGGTAGTCCAGTGAGCGCCCATGGGGAGAGCAAGGGGGCCGGAAACGGCGGGGCGCGCAACGCCGATTAGGTCGGCGCGGCGGCCCCACAAAATCGTCAGCGACCGGGCGGGTGCTGCTGACGACATCACTACCGAAACAAGGACAAATCCGCAAGCGGAAGGCGGGGAGAGTCCCGCCATTTTCCTCCGATTGGCGGGCTCTCAGTTCGCCGTCACAGTCGAGCCCTCGGCTCCTGATGGCGTGCCAGCGCTACAGATATTCGAGACCTATAAGGCTGCTCGCGGCACTGCCAGCGGCCTTCGGTTGATCCACAGACTTCCTATCGTCGATCAGGTCGAGAGGGGGGCTCTTGTCTGATGCTCCTCCCATTCCGGATCCATCGCCCCTCGCGCGTGCAATCTACCTCCGGCGGCACGGGGATGGCTTCACAGTGTCGGTAGAGCCGCATCCGGTTGGCGACAGCCTTAACAGACGGTGCTCGTCCTATCAGGCTGCGCTTTCCTGGGCGCGCGGAACGCACCAGCAAAAAGGGTGGCCGCTCATCGACGATGCGGTCAAGGAACTCGATCTCGTCAATCACGATCCTGCGCCGAGCTACGGCTTCGGCAAGGTTCGCGTCATCGAAACATCCGGGTCTTGGTCCGTGAGCATGTCACCGCGCCCGTGGGGCTGGGGTGAAGTGTCCCGCGTCTTCTTCTGCCCCATCCGCGCCGAAGGATATGCGGACCAGCTCCGCGCTCGCCTCATCACTGATGATCGCAAGCGGCAACAGCGCCGAGCCCGGCAGCGGAGGGGCCCTTGATGGCCCTCCCGCTCACCGCTGATGACATTGACCGCCTCGGCAAGTTCCTGGGCATGTTGGGAAGCAGTGCCGACACCGAACGGGCGCTTGCCGGCGCGAAAGCCGATGCGCTGCTTCGCGACCGCGGCACGGGCTGGGCTGACATCATCGCGGTCCTGAAGCTCTCGGCCGCACGTCCGGACCCATGCCATCGCGCCGATGCTCGCGAGTGCCTTGCCGTGCTCGGGATCTGGTCCAGCCGGGAGTTGGCATTTTTAACGAACATGGCTCGTCGCCACAGGGCTCCTACGGACGATCAGGCGCAATGGCTGGCCCGACTTCTCGAGGAAGCGCGTCTCGTCGCGCAGGAGGCTGCCTGATGGGCAAGAACAGCCGAGCAGAGAAACCAGACGCTCGCGGGGGCAGCTACTTCCTGCTGCCTCACTGCTTACTCAAAAGCGAAGCGTGGCGCACAGCGTCTCCCCGCGCGGTCAAGGCGCTGCTTGTCCTCTGTCAGCGCCATAACGGCTTCAACAACGGGCGCATTGGCATGAGCCTCGAGGAACTGGCGATCGGCATGGACAGCCAGAACCACAAGGGCAACGCCAAGGCACTCGCCGAGCTGCATGCACGCGGGATCGCCGTGTTGGCACGCAACTATCCGAAAAGCTCGCGCATGGCCCGCGAATATCGCCTCACGTTCGTCCCAACCGAGGGGAGTCCAGCAACTCACGAATACGTCGAATGGCGTTCCGGCGACCTCGGAACACGAAAAAAGCCCACTGTGGAAACCGCAAAGGAAACATCGTCTTTCATTGCGGAAACCGCAGCAGGCCGGAAACTTTCTACTGCGGAAACCACAGCAGCAAAAAACCTGATCGACGCAAAACCGCCATTTTTTCCAAGTGGCTCAGTTGCGGATTCCACAGGACATATAGTTAGCCATTCTAGGGGTTCTGGTTCCCATCCTTCTCATCCAAGGAGAAAGCAGGGTGGCCCTCGAACATCCACCGCAGCCGATGCGGGGGTCACCTCTGCGGCACCTTCTGAGGAAGAGCTACGCGAGCGAACGCTTGCCCTGATCCAGCGCCTTGGGCGCGGATCACAGGGGCGACTTGCTGAGAGCGCCGGCATTCCTGGCGGCACATTGTCCAAGTTCCTTCACAATGGCGGGCCTCTGAACGCTCATGCCCGCATCCGGTTGGCTTGCGCCTTCCCGAAGACGGAGAACGCACACCTCAGAAACGAAAGGGCTGCATGATGAAGAAGAGCGACGGGGCGAAGATGAGAAAGGCACTACCGAAGGCACCACGGGCGCGAGCTCGGACGAGCGATCCGGACACGTCGCATCGAGCGGCCAAATGCGTGACGCCGGCACTCCGCCAGATCCAGCGCGCCGTCCTGGGCTTCGCGGCGGAGAGAGGCGAACAAGGCTTCAGCGACCTCGATCTTGCAAAACATTTTGACTGCGACGGAAGCACCTACCGGACGCGGCGGGCAGAGCTCAAAAAGCTCGGCCTCATCGAAGACAGCAAAAAGCGAATTTCGGTTCGGGTGCGTAGCAGTCATGCCGTGTGGAAGATCACGGCCGCGGGGATCAAGGTACACAGGGACGCAGCGAATGACTGATACGAAACGGAAGAAGCGGGCTCCGGCGAAGGAGAAGCAGGCCGCGCCGCCGCATGAACCCACAGAGCGGGAAATCGAGCAGAGGGAAATCCTGCGTGCTCGCAATCTCCAGCGTCCAGATCGCCCGTCGTCAAAGATCGAAATGGAGGGTTCCGTTCGCGTCGTCCGTCACGCGGATGATCAAGACCCGAAGCTCTACAGCGCCGCCATGCTCGAAGCGTTCGGCACAACCTCGATGCCATTTCTAAATCAGACGCTGGACAACATCCAACGGGGCACATGCCAGAGCGTTGCCAACTTCACCGAGAAGCAGAACGACGCCGCGATAGCGATCCTCGCCGCCGTGGAACCACAGAACGAGCTAGAGGCCACGCTGGCGGCCCAGATGGTGATCGCGAATGAGGCGGCGATGCGCTGCATGCGCTCCATGATCGGGGCTGAGTGGGTTCCGCAGCATCAGATGTATGGGAACCTCGCGAACAAGTTCATGCGGACATTCACCGCACAGGTCGAAGCTCTGGCAAAGCTCCGGCGCAAAGGCGAACAGGTGGTCAAGCACGTGCACGTCCACGAAGGCGGGCAAGCGGTCGTGGATAGCACGATCAACCAATATAGGGGGGGTGGGGTAGATGGAAGAAGTGACGGACAACCGTATGGAGCCGGAACCGCTGCGGAATGCGCCGCGCTGTCTGGCCCAGACCCGGCGCGGGACGGAGTGCCGCTCCCCTGCCATGCCGAACGGGAGATGTCGCCTTCATGGCGGGAAGTCACCGGGGCCTCCACTGGGGAACCAGAATGCTCGTAAACACGGGCTCAGATCGGCAGAGTTCGTCCAGCTGCGTGCAGAAGCGCGGCAGCTCCAACGTGCGCTGATCGAGGCTATGCGGTGAGTTTTGCGAACAATACGCACCCGCGCGCGAGGATGGCCGAGGGCATAGTTGAGTTCGGCCGCATGGTGGATCGGCTCGATGGAGTTGCCCGCGATGCCCTGGCTCAGCGCCATGTCTTCCTCGCGAGCAGATATGTTTTGATAACGCGCTCGCTGTCGGCGGCTCGTGCTGCAACGGAAGGAGGCGACGGTGGACTTAGGATCGCTTTCTAAGGCCGCCGCAAAGAAACATCTCCGCTGGCTGTTCGGCCGGCGCTTCGCCCGCCTATTTCGCTGGACGCTACGGGCTGACGCCTGGCGCTGTCCGGGATCTTGAGCAGGGACGCGTAATGCCTGGTGATGAAGACAGTTCTGGATTGACATTTGTCTAAAATCCTGCTATAGTGCGGCTTCATCACTGATTGGGCGAAAGCTCGTTTCCGGTTCGGCGGCCATTGGCCTCCGGGCCTTTTTGCGTTGGGGGGGAATGCCATGCGGCAGGCAATGCAGAACAGAATGGTCTGGTTTCGTGCTCCCGAAGTGCTGGTGAGCAAGATCGAAGCAAAATCGCAGTCCGAGGGAATGAGTATTTCCGAGTATCTTCGTGACTTGGCTCGGCGCGACGTGCGGGATGCCGCGTGATGGCCGATCCTGTCTTTGACGCCACGGCAAGCACTGATGAGGTCGGGGCCCATTACCTCGGTGGCAGCCCCGAAGCTGAAACCGAACTTCTCGCGCGGGCCGGTGCCGGCGAGATCGAAGCGCAGCGGTTCTTTCTGACTGCGGCGACAGCCGCGTTCCTCGCGCAGGACGAAGGGCAGGAAGCTTATCTTGCCGCTGCCGAGGTTTTTGGCCGACTGGCTGCCGCTCGTGGCGGTGGAGAAGACCGACGCCGCCTAGCCAGTCTCCTCTCGCTCCAGGCCTCCCATAGCCGGACCATGATGCGTCCGGAGTTCGCGCTTGGCTGTGAGACGGAATGCCTGCTGATCCTCAACAAGCTGGCCGATGAGGGAGACGAGGAAGCCGCCAAAGCCGTTGGTGCGTTCGCGGAGGAGTTTTCCGAAGAGGCCGTCAAAGCCGCGGCACTGAGCGCAAAGCAAGATCGTGCGACCGTCGTGTCGATTGCTCCACCGCCGAGCGAGCCTGACTTTGCCGCGCTGATCGCTTCTCTGCCGCCGCTGACACGATGGGATCTGGTGAGGTTCTGGTTTTCGGATCGGCTTTGGGACGTGCGGCTCGCGTGGTGGGACTTCAAGGACAAGATGAGCGCCCGGTTGGCGCGCTGAACAGAATATCTGGGGGGATATTGGAATGGGTTTGTTTGGATCGGTCGGGCAGATGTTCGACGGCAAGCCGGGGTCACCAATCGAGGATTGGCTGCGGCAACAAGGGATCATGGCCGCAACGCCAGGGATCGGGAATGACATAATCGTGACTGGTCCACAGCCGCGAGGTCTCTTCGGCAACACTTCCCTCGCTGCGCCTGCTGGCATCGGAAGCCCATCATACACAACGCCCGGCATCAACCCGGATGCTCCGCAGCCCGCGGGTTCGCTGGGTGGCCCAGGCGGATTGCTTCCCAGTCCGTCCGCGCCCTTGACCGGCGAGATTGGCGCGCCGCGTCACTCTGTCCCGAGCAGCATTCCTCCGCAGGCTGGTCCTGCCTCTGGCGGGTTCCGTGGGATGGAAAGCATCCGGGATGAGCAGCCGCCGAAGAAGAAGGGCTCTCCTTTCCTCCGGGGTCTCGGCCGCGTCCTTCGGGAGATCGGGCACAGTGCGCCTGAGATGCAGGCGATGATGAACGGCGACTATTCCGCTGCCGCTCGGTTCCGCGAGATGCACGATGAAAGGCACGGCAAGGAGACGGAATCAAAGCGCGTGGGAGAGCTCCAGCGCCAAGCCTTCGATTATCTCGTCCGAACCCGTGGCGTCGATCCGAGGCAGGCCATGATGATGGTCCAAGACGTGAAGAGCCTCGCTACCGAATGGAACACGCAAGAGCGCACCCGCGACCTCGCTCCAGGCCACACTGTCCGGAACCCGAATGGCGAGACCTACACGGCTCCCAAAACATTCGAAAACGGGCCGAACGTCTACGAGTACGATCCGCAGGCCGGCCCTCCGCAGCTTATCTTTCAAGGCCAGACGGATGCTCAGCGGGCAGTGGAGGAGTCGGGTTATGAGCCCGGCTCTCCACAAGCCTTCAACTTCCTGCGCGACTACCATCTCGACGGGCAGGGTCCGACCGCAGTCCAGATGCAGCAATCGCAGCTCGGGGTCCAAAGACGAGGACAGGACATGGGCGCGGAGACCGCTCGGCGCGGGCAAGACGTGAGCCGGACCAATAGCGAACGTGCCGCCGGAACTGCTCGCTACAACCGTGACAACACTCCAGTTTCGAGGGTCGTCAACGAGCGCGGCGAGGTTGTCGTGACCTATGCGAATGGGCGTGTGCAGACGCTGCGGAACTCACGGCCGATGTCGCCGAGTCGCGGTGGGCGTGCTGGTC
>JADDQD010000108.1:46093-48609 GCA_016781555.1 Pseudomonadota bacterium
TGGGTGGCGCAGCGCTGATGTTCGAGGATGATATTCCAGAGGGGTTTGAGGTTGTCTCGCCCGGGACGCCGCAGCCTGCTCCGCGCCGTCGCACACCAACGCAGCCTGGGAACTTCGATCTCGGGGGCGCTGCTGACTTCGGATCTCGCTTCGGCACGGTGACGAGCACCTACCGGACGCCGGAGCACAACCGCAGGGTCGGGGGCGCTGCGAACAGCTTCCACACGCGCTCCCGCGCCGTGGACATTGCTCGGGCTCGAGGTGTTCGCCATGCGGATATTGAGACGGAATATCGCCGGGCTGGTTATGAGCTGCTGGAATCGCTGGACGAGGGCGACCACAGCCACTTTGCCTTTGCACGAGGGCCGTCTGCGCAGCCTCAGTCGGACATCCCCGATGGTTGGGAGGTGGTTCCTGATCAGCCTGCCAAGCCTCAGGGCGTCATTGCAGCGGGGTTTCCTGGCGGCTCTGCGCCGGCTCCTGCGCCCGCCTCTGCGCCTGCCGGGAGAGACACAGCCTACACGCTGGAAGACTATCGAAACGCAGCACAGCCGGGCTATCGCAGCCAGGTAGACCCTTCCAAGAACGCTCGCTTGCAAGCCGCCTTCGATGCTGGCGCTACGTTCGATCAGCTTACGAAGATGGCCACCGAGCTCGGCATTCAGTTCGAGCATGGCAACACCGGACCACTGCGCGGGGCAATCGCCTGGCGCAACAAGCACGGCAAGGGCGCTCGGATCGTCCCTGAACCAGTGAAAGGCCCGCCGCCTCGCTTGCCGGGTCACAGCATCTCGGCGCTTACCACGCCTGATGAGCCGTTCGGGAAAACGATTCCCGAGCGCTTCGGCAATCTTGCTCGCGAGTTTGGGGAGCTGATCGACCATCCGTTCGCCAATCGGCTCGGCAATGAGGCTGAGACCATCGCTGAGTGGGCTCCGATCATCGGCGGGGCCTCGGCCATAGAAGAGGCCAAGACGGACTTTGGACAGGGCCGCTATGGCTCTGCTGCGGTGAATGCAGGTCTCGGTTCGCTGGACTTCATTCCTGCCATTGGGCCTGCGGGCCGGATGGTCGGTCGCACTGGTTCAACCACGCTCGGCAATGCTGTTGAGGCTGCTGGACGGGATGGGCTTCTAACGAGCGTCAACCGCGGCGATGGACCGACTGCGGCGCGCGTGTTCTCTTCTGAAGGGATAGAGGCAAGGCTTGCCAACCCTGCACAGCGTCCGGTGGATCGCATCGACGCCAGCCAAGCCCCTGCCGCGCCAGAGGTTGGCCCCTTCGGGCCAATCCATCGGAACCTTGCGAGCGACTATCCCGCGGCCCTCGCGCGTTTGCGGCAAGATCGGGCTGGCGAGGTGCCGGGGGCCATCAGGCATCCCCAGATTGGCCCAGTTGATCTCGTTTGGGGGAATGAGAGTTTCGGGCTGGCCAAGATCGTCGCCAAACATCCTGAGGTAGTGGACGACCTTCCCGCGATCGTGGAGCGGCTGCCGGTTCGGCAGATGCCGAGCGAAACCGGCAATCAGAAGTTCGTTCTGGAGGACGACGTTCACAGGGCCGTAGTCGCGCCCGACTTCAGTGGCGTTGAGAAGCGTTGGCTCGTCACTGCTTTCGAGAAGAAAGGCGCTCCGGGGGGTCTGACCACTCACCGTTCCCCCCTGTCGCCCGACGGGATGGTCTACGGGCGCGGAGCAGAGGATAATATAGGCCGACAACGGGATTACATCAACGCTTCTGAGATCCCGCCCGGCTGGCAGGTCGTGGACGAGCCGACGCTGGGCCGCACTCGCCCGATGGGCCAGCAGCCGTCGTCGGAAGAGATTGCCGCCATTGCGCGGGGTATCCGGCCCGAGGACGTGAGGCCAATTCCATCGAACGCGGTCGAAAGCCTGGACGAGTTCAACGCGATCGGTGATCCCCGCCCGCTGCTTCGGGCTCCGAACGAGACCGACGAGCTGGCGATGCGGACGCTGCCGAACGGGCGCAACCGCCGCGGACCTCTCGACCTGATTGGCTGGGTGCGGTCGCAGCCGTGGGCGCTGAGGGATGAAGGCGGCGAGCTTGCCGCAATGGGCATGAGCAATGCGGCGCGGAATTTGGACTTTGCGCGGGGCGAACAGTTCGCTGGTCGGCTGATCGACAACCAGAACGGGCGCAGCCTTGATGACGCTGCGGCGCTGGCACATGAAGCCGGGTTCTTCCCAAACCACACGTCCAGGCCATCGGTGGCCGAGTTCCTTGAGGCGCTGGACGATACGAACCGCGGCACCAACCGCGCATTCCGTCCCGATGATCTGGACGAGATAAACCGCTTTGAGGCGGCGCGCGCTGATCGCTTCATGATCGAAGATGCTGCACAGGAAGGCAGGCCGCTTGCTGGCGACATTGGCCGGCCGATCGGGCTTGATGATCTGCGGGCGAACGAGCCGCCTGCTACGGCATACGAGGATCTTCCGAAGGTCGGCGGACGTGTCGGCAACATCAACCTTGAGCACGTCGAAACCCGGAACGAC
>JADDQD010000242.1 GCA_016781555.1 Pseudomonadota bacterium
TCCTAACTGATGCTGGACGCGCGAGGGACCTCGCGTGGCTTTGGTGCCACAGTGGCACCGCAATTGTGCATCGGAAACGTCGATTTAGCGCGCGCGATGCAGAATAGCCTTTGAACTCCCGCTCAGGTTTTGCATAACTTTGCATCTGAAGCAGACCGCGAGCGAATCGCGGCGATCCGCGCTCCTGTGAGCGGCTGCCTATGGGGAGGGGCTGGGCATTCCGCTCGCCGCTGCGCGTAGCAGCTAAGATCGGCTTCTGGGGTCAATGCCGGGATGGGGGGAGCCCGCCGGCCAATTTGGAGGGAGTCCTCGGATGAGCAAATCTATCGACGCGCGCCGCATCAGTCTGCTCGGCGGCTCGGCCATCATAGCGCTGGCCTTGAGCGCCGCGCCTGCTTTGGCGCAGACCCAGCCGTCGCAGAACCAGGCGCAGCCCGGTCAGGCGGACGTGCCCGACGAGGAGACTCAGGACAACAGCGCAAATCCTGCCGCTCCGCCGAACGCGGCTTCGGCCGAAGCAGGCGAGGGGCAGGAGATCGTGGTCACCGGCTTCCGGGCCTCGCTGGAAAATGCAGTGGCGGAAAAGAAACAGCGGGATCAGGTCGTCGAATCCGTCTCTGCGGAAGATATCGGCAAGCTTCCCGACGCTTCGATTGCAGAATCGATCGCGCGGCTTCCCGGCCTTACCTCGCAGCGTCTCTCGGGACGCGCGAACGTCATCTCCATCCGCGGCTTCGGCCCCGATTTCTCGACCACGCTTCTCAACGGCCGCGAGCAGACCACGACTGGCGAAAACCGGGCCGTCGAGTTCGATCAATATCCGTCCGAAATCGTGCGCCAGGTGGTCGTCTACAAGTCGCCCACTGCGAGCCTCGTCGGTCAGGGCCTCGTCGGTACCGTCGACATTCGAACCATTCGGCCGCTTGATTTCGGCGGTCGCCGGGTGCTCGCAATCGGTGCGCGCGGATCCTACGCGGACCTCGGCAAGCTCAACGCAGGCTCCGAAGATCTCGGCTATCGCGTCAATGCGACGTTCGTAGACCAGTTCGCCGACGACACGATCGGCGTGGCGGTCGCGGCCTCTTATGTGGACGAGCCCTATCAGATCCAGGAGTTCAACGCCTGGGGCTACAACAACGTCAACGGCAATGCGCTGATCGGCGGTTCCAAATCGTTCGTCACTTCGACCGAATTGAAGCGCCTCGGCGTTCAGGGCACGCTCCAGTTCCGGCCAATCGATGCGCTGACGCTGACGCTCGACGGCTTCTACTCGGACTTCAAAGACGATCAGATCAAGCGCGGCATCGAGTTGCCGCTCGGCTTCTTCGCTTTCGGGACTCGGCTGGCTCCTGGATCGAGGGTGGAAAACGGCCAGATCGTCGAAGGCACCTTCACCAACGTGGAGGGCGTGCTCCGCAACGACGCCTTCCAGCGCCATGCGGACCTTTATTCGTTCGGGTTCAACGCCAATTATGACGCCGGCAACGGCTGGAACGCCTGGTTCGATGCCGGTTACTCGCGCACGGATCGTAACGAGCTCATCTTCGAGAGCTATTCCGGTACGGGCTTTGGCGAAGGCGTGGGCGCACGGGATACGATCGGTTTCCGCTCGACGACACGTGGCACGGTCTTCAGCCCGACGCTCAACTACAGCGACCCCAATCTCATTCGGCTGACGGATCCGCTCGGCTGGCAGGGAGCGCCGGGTCGGACAGGTTATCACAACAACCGCATCGTCGAAGACGAGCTGAAGCAGTTCCGGGCTCAGCTCGAGCGCGAAATGGAGGGTTTCCTCTCCGCGGTTAAGGTGGGCGCCAACTACACCGACCGGGACAAGGTGCTCAATCCCGAAGAGGCCTATATCCGCCTTGCGAGCGGAGCTAGGGAGCAGGCGCTTCCCGAGCAGTTCCGGCTGCGGCCCACCAACCTCGCCTATCTGGGCTTGGGCCCCGTGCAGAGCTACAACCCGATCGCGCTGCTCGACGCCGGCGTCTTGCAGCTCGAACCGAACACATTCGGGCAGAGCAAGGGATACAGCATCGCAGAAGAGCTGATGACCTTCTATGCGCAGGCTGATTTTGAGGCCGAGCAGGGCGCGAACACGCTGACCGGCAACATCGGCGTTCAGGCGATCAGAACCGACCAGTCGTCCACCGGCTTCATTTTCGCGGCGACCGGACCGGAGCTTCGGACGTTCGGCGACAAATATTGGGACGTCCTGCCGAGCCTCAATCTCACCTTGCGGTCGCCGGCCGACATGGTCGTCCGCATCGCCGCCCGACGTGAAATCCAGCGGCCGCGTCTCGACCAGATGAGGGTTTCGATCGGCTACGGTATTGACCGTAGCGGCTCAGTGCCGATCATCCGCGGCGGCGGCGGCAACCCATTGCTGCGGCCCTTCCGCGCGAATTCGTTCGACCTCAACTTCGAGAAGTATTTCGGCCGCACCGGCTTCATTGCCGTCCAGCTCTTCTACAAGGATCTGGTCAACTTCGTCTTCGACAACGTCGAGCGTCCGTTTGATTTCACCGGCTTCCCAGATCCGCAGGGTGACTTGACGGGCCTGCAGAGTCGGATCGGCACGATCAGCCAGCCGGCGAACGTTGGCGGCGGCCGGCTTTATGGATGGGAATTGGCGTCCACGCTGCCGCTCGACGTTGTCACACCAATACTCGAAGGCTTCGGCATCACCGGCGGCCTGTCCTACACCAAGACCGACGTTCGCCAATCGCCGACCTCGCGCGAGCAGGATATCCCGGGCTATTCGCGCTGGGTTGCCAACGGAACCGCTTATTTCGAAAGATGGGGTTTCTCGGCGCGTGGCAGCGTCCGCCATCGGTCGACCTTCCTCGGTGAACTCACGACCTTCGGAGGTCAGCGCGGCAACCGGCGCGCGCTCGGGGAGACCATCGTCGATGCGCAGCTCGGCTATGACTTCCAGCCAGGCTCAGCTCTTGAAGGGCTTTCGCTCTACCTTCAGGGTCAGAATCTGACGGACGAGCCGTTCGCTACGGTTACAAGCCCGGACACGCCGCTGCAGGTCATCGACTACCAGACCTACGGTCGGCGCTTCCTCGCCGGCTTCAACTACAAGTTCTGAGCCGGACCATGCTATGCCCCCACCTTCGTTATGAAGGTGGGGGTGTTTGTTTGCGATACCTGCAGCATGGTTGAGGCAGGCGCGAAGACCATCCTCATTGTCGGTGGCGGGACCGCGGGTTGGATGGCGGCCGCGGCTCTTGCTCGGTTTCTTGGGGCCCAGGCGAAGATCCGCCTCGTTGAGTCCGATGAGATCGGCACGGTCGGCGTCGGCGAAGCGAGCATTCCACAAATCCGGCTGTTCAACAGCGGGCTCGGCTTGGACGAGGACGAGTTCCTTCGAGCGACCGGGGGCACGTTCAAGCTTGGCATCGAATTCGTCGACTGGCTGCGCCCAGGCCATCGCTACATGCACGCATTCGGCACGATCGGGCGCGGCCTCGGGCTGACACCTTTCCACCATTATTGGCTTCGCCACCGCGCCGAGGGCGGCGAAACGCCGCTCTGGGCGTTCTCGGCAAGCGCGCAGGCTTCCCGGCAAAACAGGTTCGCAAGGCCGGATGACGGCGCGGGGAGGCTTACGAGCGGGATCACCTACGCCTTTCATTTCGACGCGACGCTCTATGCCGCGCATCTTCGGCGCTATGCCGAAGCGCGGGGCGTGGACCGCACGGAAGGAAAGGTCGTCAACGTTCGGCTGCGAAGCGAAGACGGCTTCATCGAAGCGGTCACCTTGAGCAATGGCGAAGCGCTGACGGCCGATCTTTTCATCGACTGCTCGGGCTTTCGCGGGCTCCTCATCGAACAAGCGCTGGAAACCGGTTATGAGGACTGGTCCGGGTGGCTGCCCTGCGACCGTGCCATCGCCGTTCCCTCCGAGCCAATGGGGCCGCTCGCGCCGTACACGCGGTCCACGGCACGCGAGGCGGGGTGGCAATGGCGCATTCCGCTCCAGCACCGAACCGGCAACGGCTATGTTTATTCGAGCCGCTACACCAGCGACGCGGAAGCGGCCGAGACTTTGCTTGAGAATCTCGACGGCAGGCCCCTCGGCGAGCCACGGCCGCTCCGCTTCGTCACTGGCAAAAGACGCAAGGGATGGAACCGGAACTGCGTCGCGCTCGGGCTTGCGGCAGGTTTCATGGAGCCGCTGGAATCGACCAGCATCCACCTCATCCAATCGGCCATCGCGCGCCTGCTTCAGCTTTTCCCCGCGCGCGGCATCGTTCCCGCGGAAGTGGCTGAGTATAACAGGCAGACCGATTTCGAGTGGGAGGCGATCAGGGACTTCCTGATCCTTCATTACCATTTGAACGAACGAAACGGGCCATTGTGGAGCGCCTGCCGCGAGATGGAGCTTCCGGACAGTCTGGCGCACAAGCTCGCTCTGTTCCGCGCAAATGGCCGCATCTTCCGGGTGCAGGAAGAGCTGTTCACCGAATTGGGCTGGCTGCAGGTGATGACGGGGCAGGGCGTCGTGCCGGCAGGACATGATCCCCTGGCCGATCAGCTTTCGCGGGCACAGCTTCAAGAATTCCTCGGCCTGGCAAAACGGCACGTCGACCACGTCGTGTCTGGAATGCCGGCCCACCGGGACTTCATTGCCCGCCACTGTGCCGCTCTAGGCCGCGCAGGGCTTCAAACCCAGGCACGTTGAAAGCAGGAGAGAATAGTGGCGACTGTTGCTGAAGGTGGCCTGGCCGCATCCAAGCCCAAGCTAGGCTTCTGGGGCCTGTGGAACATCTCGTTCGGTTTCTTCGGGATTCAAATCGGCTTTGCGCTTCAGAACGCGAACATGAGCCGTATTTTCCAATCGCTCGGGACCGAGATCGACGACTTGCCCGCGCTTTGGATCGCTGCGCCGCTTACTGGCCTCCTGGTGCAGCCGATTATTGGACACATGAGCGACCGCACTTGGCTGGGAAGGCTTGGCCGGCGTCGCCCCTACTTCCTCGCCGGTGCGATCCTGGCGGCTCTGTCACTGTTCCTGATGCCGCTCGCGCCCGCTCTGCTGTTCGCCGCGGTCATGCTTTGGGTTCTTGATGCTTCGTTGAACATTTCAATGGAGCCGTTCCGCGCGTTCGTCGGCGACATGCTTCGCAAGGAGCAGCATAGTGCCGGCTATGCAGTGCAGACGGCATTTATCGGTGCCGGCGCAGTGTTCGGCTCGATCTTCCCGTGGCTGCTCGAGCAATGGGGCGTTTCAAACCAGGCTCCGGCGGGCGGAATACCCGACACGGTGCGCTTCGCCTTCTGGTTCGGCGGAGCGGCCTTGTTTGTGGCGGTGCTGTGGACGGTGCTCACGACGCGGGAATATAGCCCCGAGCAGATCGCCGCCTTCGAGGACGCGCGGCAGGAAGAGCAGGGCAACAGCATGGCCGCGCTCGCCTCGCGCAGCTTCGTCTCCAGCCTCGTCTGGATGGCGGCGGGCGCCGTGGTGGTGCTCGCCGTGGGTTGGTTCGATCTCGAGAAAGAGGTTTATCTCCTTGGCGGGCTGCTGATCGCCTACGGCCTCGCGAGCATCGCCGGCATCTCGCTCGCGCGGCGCGGCCGCACGACCAACATGCTCAGCAACATCGTCGGCGACTTCTCCGGAATGCCCGAGCTCATGAAGCGGCTGGCGGTGGCTCAGTTCTTCAGCTGGTCGGCCTTGTTCATCATGTGGATCAACACCACGCCGGTCGTGGCGCAATATTTCTACGGTGCTCCCGATGCGGCGAGCCCGCTTTATCAGGAGGCAGCGAATTGGGTGGACGTGCTGTTCGCCACCTATAACGGTGTTGCCGCAATTGCAGCCCTCACTCTGCTGCCGTTCTTGGCGGTACGGGTGGGGCGGGTGCGCACCCATGTCGCCGCCCTGCTGTGCGGGGCGGCGGGCTATGCGAGTTTCTTCTTTATGACCGATCCGCAGCTTCTGCTGCTGAGCGAGGTCGGCGTCGGCATCGCCTGGGCCTCGATCCTGGCAATGCCTTATGCGATCCTCGCCTCCAGCCTGCCGCAGCGCAAGCTTGGCATTTATATGGGGTTGTTCAACGTGTTCGTGGTCGTGCCGCAACTGCTGGTCGCAACGGTGATGGGGTCGATCATGAAGCGCTGGTTCCCGGACGATCCGATCTGGACCATGGCCTTTGCAGCGGGAGTGATGGTGCTTGCTGCATTGGCGATGCTGCGCGTTCCGGAGCCTGCTGCGAGCGAGGAGCCTGCATGATGCTGCGCGCGCTGCTTTTGCTGTTGAGCCTGATCGCGTGGAACGCGCCCGCTTCGGCGCAGGAGCGCTATGCGCCCGCCGACCTGTCGGTGGTCAAGCACCCCGAGTGGAGCAAGAACGCGGTCATCTACCAGCTTAACACGCGCCAGTTTACGCGCGAAGGAACGTTTCGCGCCGCGCAAAGGGAGCTGCCTCGGCTCAAGGCGCTGGGGGCCGATATCATCTGGCTGATGCCGATCCATCCCATCGGCGAAAAGAACCGCAAGGGGACCCTCGGCAGCCCCTACTCGGTAAAGGACTATTATGGCGTCAATCCCGAGTTCGGGACGATGGCCGATTTGAAGGCGTTCGTGAAGGCCGCGCACGGGCAAGGCATGTACGTGATCCTGGATTGGGTCGCGAACCACAGCGCCTGGGACCATCCGCTCGTGACGCAGCATCCCGACTGGTACGATCGGGACTGGAAGGGCGACTTCAGGCCGACGCCCTGGTGGGACTGGTCGGACATCATCGACTTCGATTTTTCAAAGACAGGCATCCGCCGCTACATGGCCGACGCGATGATGTTCTGGGTCCGGGAGGCCGACATTGACGGCTATCGCGCCGACGTTGCAGCCTACATCCCGCTCGATTTCTGGAACCAGCTGAGGAGCGACCTCGAGAAGATCAAGCCCGTCTTGATGCTTGCCGAAGCGCAGATGCGGGATCTCCACTACCGTGCCTTCGACGCAAGCTACGGCTGGGGCTGGTACGATGCCGTTCACAACATCGCCCAGCGGAAAGCCGATGTCGGCGCGCTGTTCGGCTATTATAGCGAGAATGAAAGCGCTTGGCCTGATGACGCCATGCGCATGGTCTATGTCGAGAACCACGACCAGAATGCGTGGCACGGCACCCAGTTCGAGCAATTCGGTCCCGCGCTCACCAACGCCATTGTGCTTTCAGTGGCCGGGGAGGGGATCCCGCTCATTTACAACGGCCAGGAGGCGGGCAATCCGAAGCGGCTCCAGTTCTTCGAGAAAGACCCGATCCTCTGGCGCCAGCACCCGATCGGCGACCTCTACAAGCGCCTGTTTGCGCTAAAGAAAGGCAACCGGGCGCTATGGAACGCGCCCTGGGGCGCAAGGATGATCGGCATCGTCAACAGCGCTCCGTCCAAGGTGTTCTCTTTCGTGCGCCAGAAAAACGGCGCGAGAGTCTTCGCCGTGATGAACTTCTCGGCCGATCCGCAACGGGTCACCTTCCAGGAGAAGCTCCACCACGGCCGCTACCAGGATTTCGAGACTGGCCGCGCGGTGACCGTTGACGGGAGCACCGAAATGACATTGGCGCCGTGGAGCTACAGTCTGCTCACTGCCGAGAAATAGGAATGGACCAAACTCCTCTACGGGTGGTGATCCTAGGCGGCGGAACTGCCGGATGGATGGCGGCGAACCTCATCGCGCACCGCTGGGCGGGGCGCGCGGAGGTGACCGTCGTCGAAAGTCCCGACATCCCGATCGTAGGCGTCGGCGAGGGCTCGACGCCGCAGTTGAAGTCTTTCTTCGACACGCTCGGCGTCAAGGAGGCCGAGTGGATGTCGCGCTGCAACGCCACCTACAAGAATGGCGTCGGGTTTCGTGGATGGTCGGAGCGGCCGGGGTACGAAGCTTACTTTCATCCGTTTCCAACGCAGCTCGACGTGCACACAGCACCGGCTTTCTTTTTCAACGCACTAGCGCGCCGCCGCGGCCAGGATGTCTGGGCGCACCCGGACCGCTTTTTCCTGCCCGCCTATCTCGCGGCGCACCAGCTCGGGCCCCGGCCGGCGCCGAACTTCCCATTCGAGATCGGCTACGGCTACCATTTCGATGCCTATCTGGTCGGCGCATTTCTCCGGAGCCACGCTATGGGCAACGGCGTTCGGCACCTCGAGCGCAGGATCGTCGAAGTCGCGGTCTCCGAGACCGGCCAGGTCAGCCACCTCGTCGCCGAGGGGGGCGAGCAGATTGCCGGGGACATCTTCATCGACTCAAGCGGGTTCCGTTCCGTCATCGCCCAGGAAGCGCTCCAGGTGCGCTTCCTTTCGTTCGAGAAGAACTTGTTCAATGACTCGGCCGTGGTGATGCCGACACCGACGAAGGCATCCGGCACCAGCTCGCAGACCATTGCCCAAGCGCTGAAGCATGGATGGGCCTGGGAGATCCCGCTCACCAACAGGATCGGCAACGGCTACGTTTACTCCTCCGCTTATTGCTCGGCCGACGAAGCGGAAGCGGAATTGAGAGGCTATCTCGGGCTCCACAGGGACGTCGTCGCCCGGCACCTCAAGATGAAAGTGGGCCGCGTCGAACACAGCTGGGCAGCCAATTGCCTGGCCGTGGGCTTGGCGCAGGGGTTCATCGAGCCGCTCGAGGCGACCGCTCTCCACATCGTTCAAGCGACGGTGGAAGGCTTCATCAAAGCCTTCGAGGACGGAGGCTTCACGCCCGCCAATCGCGATGCTTTCAACCGCTCGATCGCAGCGCGCTACGAAGGCATTCGCGACTATATCGTGTGCCATTATCGAGTGAACCGGCGCACCGACACTGCCTATTGGCGGGACAATGCGGCCAACGACCAGATCTCGGATTCGCTGAAGCAGATATTGACGGCCTGGTTTACCGGCAACGACCTCGAGGCTGAGATCAATCGCCAGGGCATTGCGAACTATTACGCGCCCATATCCTGGCATTGCCTCCTCGCCGGCTACGGCACCTTTCCCAAGGACGCCGCTATCCGTCCGCCCGAACCGGCTGCGCTGCGCCACGATTTGGCCGCCATCGACGATTTCGTCGCCCGCTGCGCGGTGAACTTTAGCGATCACAAGCAGCTCTTGGCCGAGCTCTCATAGCGCTCGGCGCTACCTGCCGAGCGCCACTTCCCCCAGCTCCACCGCCCAGCTCGTCTCTTGCGCATCAGAAGCGGGATGCAAGGCGAGCTGGACCCCTTCAACAGCCGACGCCGAGAACGTTGCGTCTGGGCTCGTCCCCTCATCGAAATCGCGCTGGAAGGTCGGATAGGCGCTGGGCAGCAAGGCTAGCGGCACTCGCTTCAGGCTTGTCAGCGGCAGGGTATATTCCTGCCATTCGGGACCGACGACCACATCGGTCCCCCAAGCGGCGCCATCGGAGGTAACAAGAGCGATGGTCAGCGGCCGTGGCGTTGCCGAGCCGGAGCGGGCGGTAAACCGTACTTGGGTGGGCGGCTGGACCGGCGCGCTGCACGATTTCTGGGAGGCGTCGGATGTCGCACGCAGCATCAATGGCCCGGACGGGGATCCGGCACTTCGCTTCCTCCCGAACCTCAGCGCAAGCTCCGGCGCGTTGCGCCCAGGCACCACGTCGAAACTATACTCGGCTCCGGCGGTCCACCGGGGCAGCAGCAGGTTTTTAGGAGCATCGGCAGGTCTGAAGATCGGGAGCCGGTCGATGGGGGGCAAAAGCTGCGTCGCCCAGAAGCTTTCGCCGACATAATCCCAGTCGCTCGGCTGGCCGGGTGAGCCGCCAGGAAAGGTCTTCATCCCTGCCGCCGTGCCCACTGCGATGGCATATTCGATCTTGCCCGGCTTCAGCAAATCGGATCCGGCAGGCACCTCGCCTTCGTACCTGCCTCGCTCGGAAAGTGTCATTGGCAGTTGAGTGAAGTTCCTGCTGCCGATCCTGCGGGCGTGCAACACCACGCTTCGGATAGCCTCGCTCGACGGCACATCGGCCGAAATGCGCCAGGGCACCTTGCTCGACGCGAACGTGCACGGCTGGTGCGCGACGGCAAGAGCTGGGAGCCGAGCGCTGTCAGGAACGGGCAAGCTGGAAGCGCCGGCGGGCGGCTGCGCGCCGCTTCGCCGGGACAGGAGATATTTGCCGGGCCTGGCCGTGAAGGAGCCCCCAATTGCCAGCCGACGAAGTCCGTCAGCCTCCGACATAGGCACTATCTCGAAACCATCACCGAGGTCGGGCAGGCGCAGCCGCATGGTCCGCTCGCCCCAGGCGAGCTGGCGAACCTGACGCCCAAGGCTCACTTTTGCGAACGGATCCGAATGCTCGACAACGTCAGGGTAGAGCTCCAGCTTCCATTGCCCATCTTTTATCTTGTCCAGA
>JADDQD010000132.1 GCA_016781555.1 Pseudomonadota bacterium
CATTATGCCGAGACGCTGAAGCAATGGCGCAAGCGCTACGAGGATGCCGTCGAGGAGGGGAGGCTCCCCGCCGGCTTCGACCAGCGTTTCCACGGCCTTTGGCGCTATTACCTGATGTATTGCGAAGGTGGGTTCCGCGGCGGCGGCATCGACGTCGCCCAGGTTACGCTGGTGAAGCGGTGAGGCGGGTACGGGAAGGTCTGGCCCACTCCGCGCGTTAGTCCTCGCCAGAAGCAGCAGGAGAGGGCTTCGACAAGCTCAGCCCGAACGGAGTACGGTCCGCGGTCTTCCGCTAAATGGCTGGCGAAACGAGCCAGAGCCCGTTCGGGCTGAGCCTGTCGAAGCCCTTCCTTTGCTACGCTTTCGGCTACGCTCGGACGTCGAGACGATGCCCGGTCTCGAAGCCACTCTTGAGAAGGTTCACGATCGCCTCTGCGACGGAGCTGGGCGGCTTCAAGGTTGCCGGGTCCTCACCGGGAAAGGCGCGCGCGCGCATCTGCGTCGCGGTAGCGCCGGGGTCGATGATCGCCACCTTAGGGGAAGGGAAGTTTCGCGTCTCGTCAGCATAGCTTAGTAGAAGCGTCTCGAGCGCGGCCTTGGATGCGCCGTATGCGCCCCAGTAAGCGCGCGGATGGCGGCCGACGCTTGACGTCACTGCCAGCACCCGGGCCTGGCTACTTTTTCTCAGCATCGGATCGAATGCTGTGATCATCGCGTGCTGCGCGAGCAGGTTAAGCGTCAGGAGCTTGGAAAATTCCTTGGCGTCGATATGCGGCACCGGCGTCAGCGTGCCGAGCATCGCCGCGTTCAGCACGAGAAGGTCCATTGCGTCCCAGCGCTCGGCGATTGCTGCACCGAGCCGCGCAATGCTGTCGCCGTCCGTGAGGTCGAGCGGCGCGATCGTTGCACTGCCGCCGGCCTGGTGGATGCGATCTTCGACTTCCTCCAGTCCCCCGGTGGTGCGGGCGGTCAAGACAACGTGCGCACCCTCTCGCGCCAGCGCTTCTGCCGTCGCTGCCCCGATGCCGCGGCTGGCGCCGGTCACCAGCGCCACTTGCCCGCCAAGAAAGCCGGTCATCAGGCGTAGCGTTCCGCCAGCAAAGCGAGCTGGTCGGTCGGCTCGGAATCCTCGAGGTCGGTCAGCCGCGTCGGATAGTCGCCTGTAAAGCAGGCATCGCAATGCTGCGGTTCGGCTTCATCGCGCAGGTCCTCGCCGAGTGCGCGATAAAGTCCGTCGATCGACAGAAAGGCGAGGCTATCCGCGTTGATGAAGCCGCACATCTCGGCGATGTTCATCTGCGCTGCGAGCAATTTGGCACGCTCCGGAGTGTCGACGCCGTAAAAGCAGCTATGGCGCGTCGGCGGCGATGCGATCCGCATGTGGACCTCGCGGGCACCCGCATCCCGAAGCATCTGCACGATCTTGAGGCTGGTGGTCCCGCGAACGATCGAATCGTCGATAAGAACGATGCTCTTGCCCTGGATGAGGGCGCTGTTCGCGTTGTGCTTCAGCTTCACACCCAAGTGGCGGATCGACTCGCTCGGCTGGATGAAGGTCCGCCCCACATAATGCGAGCGGATGATGCCGAGCTCGAACGGAATACCCGATTCCTGAGCATAACCGATCGCTGCGGGAACCCCGGAATCGGGAACAGGCACGACATAGTCGGCCGTGACCGGGTTCTCGCGCGCAAGCTCCGCGCCGATGCTCTTGCGCACCGAATAAACCGACGAACCATCGACGATCGAGTCGGGCCGGGAGAAATAGACATGCTCGAAGATGCAGGGCCGCGGCCGGACTGACGCGAACGGCCGGATGGACTTCAACCCGCGCTCGGATACAACAATCAGTTCGCCTGGTTCCACGGATCGGATGTAAGTCGCGCCCACGACGTCGAGCGCCACCGTTTCCGACGCAAAGATGTAGGAATCGCCAAGCCGCCCCATGACGAGCGGGCGGACGCCGAGCGGGTCGCGGCACGCGAGCATTCCCTCGGCCGTCAGGCAGACGAGGGAGTAAGCGCCTTCCACTTGCTTCAGCGCGTCTATGAACCGGTCGAGCAGCGTCCGGTAGCTGGAAGTCGCGACCAGGTGGATGATCACCTCCGTGTCGGACGTCGACTGGAAGATCGATCCTCGGCGGTTGAGTTCGCGCCGGAGCCGCAAGGCGTTCGAGATATTGCCGTTATGGCCGACCGCGAAGCCGCCGGAGGAAAGCTCTGCAAACAAGGGCTGGACGTTGCGCAACGCCGTCTCGCCCGTCGTCGAATAGCGGACATGGCCGATCGCGGCCTGGCCAGCGAGGCTCCTGATGATGTCGTCCCGGTCGAAATTGCCCGCCACGTGGCCTTGTGCGCGGTGGCTGTGAAACTGGCGACCATCATAGCTGGTGATACCAGCGGCCTCCTGCCCGCGGTGCTGCAGCGCATGAAGGCCCAGCGCAACAACCGCAGACGCCGTATCGGCGCCCCAGATGCCGAACACGCCGCATTCCTCACGCAGCTTGTCGTCGTCGAAAGGATTGGTTGTCAGCATAGCCTTTAGCCCGTCACTCGCCCCGTTGCCGCGCATATAGGGGCCAAGCCCTGCTTTGTCGCCCCGTTCCCGGCTTGCTGATCTAAATTAGGTGTGGATCAGCTCTTTGAGGTTGTACGCCTGAACCGTTGATGGCCTGAAGCGTAGGACCAGCATGAAGAAATTCCTCGTTCCGCTTATTGTCCTGGCGTCCTGCTCCCCCTCGGAGGAGGAGCAGCAACCCCAAAATGGTTCAACCGCTTCTTTCAAACCTCCGGCGGCTCCCGCCACACCCGATTCGCCGCCTGTTCGGCTCGCCAGTCTGGTCGGTCTTTATGAAGGCGGTGCCGGTGTGTCGCGGCACCAAATGTGCATCGTCGAAAGCAAGGGCGGCGAAGCGCGTTTTGGGCTGGTTGTCTGGGGCGCGAATCTCCACAGCTGCTCTGGAAGCGGCAGCGTCAGCCGCACCGGGGACCGTCTGAAGCTCACGATGGCGGGCGACGCCGCTTGCACGATCAATGCCAGCATATCGGGAAAGAGCGTGAAACTGCCGCCGACCACGCCTCCCGGCTGCGCTTATTATTGCGGCGAGCGCGCAGGCCTTGCCGGCGCGCAGCTCACGCAGACCGGCACTTCCGAGGCGGATGCGATGAAGGCCAAGGATCTAGTCGGCGAAGCTTTGTGCGCGGGGGTGTGAGAAGCCGCTAGTCATTGCCGCAGTGCAGCAGCGGTGTTGACTTGGGGGGACCCCCTTTCTAAAGGAACCGCGCCTTGGCGGGTTCGTTCGCCGGCATGTTCCTCGCCCGCTTGATGCCCTTAGAAAGGGCTTCGCTTTGGGAGTATGACATGGCGGAGAACGAACCTGGGCAGGACCCGAAGCTTACGGAAGATGCGCGGCTTCAATCGCTCGAACAGCGGTTGCGTCAGGCGCAGGCTGACGAAGCGGTGAGGACCGGACAGACGCATGCACCGGCTGATCGTAACCAGCAGCTGGGCAATCGCGTCCTGTCCTATCTGATCGGAGGTCTTGCAGGCGGTGCGCTGATCGGCTGGGTCCTTGACCGCTTGCTAGGCACGTCGCCCTGGCTCCTGATTTCGCTGCTGGTCCTCGGGACAATTGGCGGGTTCTGGAACATCATCAAACTTTCCACCCAGCGCCCGGACTGAACTCTCGGGCGCTTGAGTTATGAGCCGGAGCCATCGAGCCGCCGGCGAAATGGGGAAACGAAGTGGCGGCCGAAGAGGGCAAAATCGACCCGATGCACCAGTTCGAGGTGCAGACCATCTTCGACGGGTTCAACCTTGGCGGACATCAGATCGCCTTCACCAACAGCGCGCTGTGGATGCTGGTGACGCTTGGTGCGCTTTGGTTGTTCATGCTCGGCGGGATGAAGCGCCAACTCGTACCCACGCGCTGGCAAGCCGCGGTCGAAGGGGTAACCGGCTTCATCTCCAACATGATGCACACGAATATCGGCCCTGAAGGCCGTAAGTTCACGCCTTATGTTTTTTCGGTCTTCATGTTCATTCTGGCCGCCAACCTGCTCGGAATGTTGCCTTTAGGGGTGGTGGGCATCCATCCATTCACTGTCACCAGCCACATCACCATCACTGGCGTGCTGGCGATCGTTTCTTTTGCGATCGTCCTTGTGGTCGGTTTCCTGAGGCACGGCTTTCACTTCTTCTCGCTGTTCGTCCCGCACGGCGCTCCCTGGTGGATGCTGCCGATCCTGGTCCCGGTCGAGTTCGTCTCGTTCATGGTGCGGCCGTTCAGCCTGGGTCTGCGGCTTTTCGTCGCCATGACGGCAGGGCACATTCTGCTGAAGGTGCTCGCGGGCTTCGTCATCAACGGCATGAATGCAGATGCCGCCTGGGTGGCCCCGATCGTGAGCGTCCCGAGCTTCATCCTGATGGTCGGCATCAGCGCGCTTGAGCTGCTTGTCGCGGTAATCCAGGCCTACGTGTTCGCGCTGTTGACCTCGCTCTATCTCAACGACGCGGTCAATCTTCACTGAGTTTCCTCAACTTTAAGAACCATTTAAAAGGAGTTTCAAGATGGACGCAGAAGCAGCAAAGCTGTTGGGTGCTGGTTTCGCCGCGATCGGCGTTGGCATGGCAGCGCTTGGCGTGGGCAACGTGTTCGGCTCGTTCCTCGAGAGCGCGCTCCGCAATCCCGCTGCTGCTGACAGCCAGCAGGGCCGCCTGTTCATCGGCTTTGCCGCTGCCGAGCTTCTCGGTCTGCTGGCGTTCGTCGTAGCCATGATCCTGCTCTTCGTCGCTTAACAGCGGCCGGAGCAAGGCGGAGCGCGCTCAATGCCTCAAATAGCCCAGATCTCGGAGACGTTCGCGTCGCAGCTCTTTTGGCTCGTGATTGCCTTTGGGCTGATCTACGTCGTCATCGGCCGCGGCATGCTGCCCAAGATCGAGGCAACCGTTGAGCAGCGCGACCGGCGGATTGCGGAAGATCTCGCAGCGGCCGAGCGCGCTCGTGCCGAAGCGGATGCTCGGGAGGAGGCTTACCGAGCACAGGTAGAAGCCAACCGTGCCGAAGCGCTGAAGGTCACCCAGGCTGCCAAGGATGCCGCCGCGCGGGCGACGGAGCAGAGGGTGAAGGCGGCCGATGCCGACATCGGCCGCAGGGTGGATGCAGCTGAAGCCGATATCCGAGCTGCGAGCGCAGCGGCCCTTGCAGACATCCAGGACGTTGCCGCCGAAGCGGCTCAGGAAATGGTTGCAAAGCTTGCCGGTGCATCCGTGCCTCGTGAGCGTGCGGCGCAGGCAGTAAGGGCGGCACTGGCCAATGGCTAATCAAGCGGCAAGCGCGGCTGTCGAGGCGAACCTCTCGGCGCAATCCACCAAGGGCGAACAGGGCGTCATGCCGCATGGCGGCGAGGATGCAATCGCATCGACTGCTGCCGACGGCGGCCATGGCGAGGCGCCGCACGCGGACCCGACGGGGCTCGGCCTGAACGCCACCGCTTGGGTGGCGCTGGCGATGCTCGTCGTCATCGCCATCATGCTTTGGAAGAAGGTGCCGGCGGCGATCGGCCGCGCGCTTGACCGAAAGATCGAAACCATCCGCGAGCAGCTCGACGAGGCAGCGAGGCTCAGGGCTGACGCAGAAGCGCTACGCGCTGAATATGAAGCCAAGACCGCCGCAGCGGGCGCGGAGGCGCAGTCCATGATCGAGCGTGCTCGCCACGAGGCGGATGGGATCGTTCAACAAGCCCAAGCTGATGCCGCGGCTCTGGTCGAGCGGCGGACTCGAATGGCTGAAAGCAAGATTGCCGCCGCCGAACGTACTGCAATTGCCGAAGTGCGCGCCAAAGCTGCCGAAGCTGCCGCTGTTGCTGCCGCGCACCTGATTGCCGAGCAGCACAACGCCGATGCAGACCGTGTCATGGTCGACCGCACCATCGCTGGCCTGGGACCGGCGCACTAGGCCTTTTCCTATTGTGGAGACCTTGATTCACGGATCAGGCTGATTCAGCCTGATCCGATCAAGGCCTAAGCGGACTCCTGCTTCCGTTGGTCTCGGTGGATTTGAGCTCCGCAAGCTCCTAAATCCCGCTCGTGACCGACACGCCTTCCGACCGTTTCCACGAGGAAAAGTCCGCCTACACCGTCCGCGGAACCGACAAGCCCGATATCGAAGCGGGCGTGGCGGCGATCCGCAATGTCGTGAAGACGCTACCCATTCGACCAGGCGTCTACCGTATGCTCGATGCTCGGGGCGAGGTGCTGTACGTCGGTAAGGCCCGGGCGCTCAGGAACCGCGTCACCAACTACACCCAGGTCACCCGCCTTTCCAAGCGGCTGCAACGGATGGTCGCGCAGACGCGCGACATGGTGATCGTCACAACCAACACCGAGGCTGAGGCTTTGCTTCTCGAAGCGCAGCTCATCAAGCGTTACCGGCCGCCGTACAACGTGCTGCTGCGCGACGACAAAAGCTTCCCCTTCATTCTTCTTCGGGAGGATCACGCCTTTGCGCGGGTCCAGAAGCACCGGGGAGCACGCCGGGCCAAGGGACAATATTACGGACCCTTCGCGAGCGCCGGCTCCGTTACGCGCACCTTGAACGCGCTTCAAAAACTTTTCCTGCTGCGCAGCTGCACCGACAGTTTCTTTTCAAACCGCTCGCGACCATGCCTGTTGTACCAAATCAAGCGCTGCTCTGCGCCCTGCGTGGGCCGTATCGACGCAGCAGGCTATGCTGAGCTCGTCTCGGATGCGAAGGACTTCCTCGGCGGCAAATCAACGAAGGTCCAGCAAAAGCTTGCCGGCTCCATGACCCACGCCGCGGAGGCGATGGATTACGAGCTTGCCGCTGTGTTCCGTGATCGGCTGCGCGCGCTCACCTTCATTCAAGGGACGCAGACCGTGCACGCCGAGGGCATGGGGGACGCCGACATCTTTGCACTGGCCGCGAAGCCGGGCACGGTATGCATCCAGGCCTTCTTCATCCGCGGCGGGCAGAACTGGGGCCACCGGAGCTTCTTTCCAGCGCACACCAGCGATGTACCCGAAGAGGAGGTGCTCGCGAGCTTTCTGGCGCAGTTCTACGAGGAGATGCCGCCGCCTAAGCTCATCCTCCTCGACCGGCAGCTTCCTGAAGGAGAACTCCTGGGCGAAGCATTCAGTGAACGCGCCGAGCGCAAAGTGACACTGAAAATGCCGCAGCGGGGTGATCAGGCCCGTATGATCCAGCAGGCCAAGCGCAACGCTGAGGAAGCGCTTGATCGGCGACTGGCCGAATCCTCGACCCAGCACCAGAATCTGCGGGCGGTCGCCGAGTTGTTCGAGCTCGAGGCACCGCCGCAGCGGATCGAAATCTATGACAATAGCCACGTCATGGGCACTAACGCGGTCGGTGCGATGGTGGTCGCGGGACCCGAAGGCTTTCAAAAGAACAGCTACCGAAAGTTCAACATCAAACGCCCGGAAACCACACCCGGCGACGATTTCGCGATGATGCGCGAGGTGCTGAGCCGCCGTTTCGCGCGCTTGGAACAAGAGGATCCGGATCGCACCAAGGGCGATTGGCCGGACCTTCTGATTATCGATGGGGGTAAGGGGCAGCTCAATGCGGTCACCGAGACGCTCGAGGACGCCGGCATTCACGACGTGCCGGTGGTGGCGGTATCCAAGGGTCCGGATCGCAATGCGGGACGCGAGGTCTTCCACCTGCCGGGCAGCCGCCAAGTGACGCTGCCGCCAAACTCTCCAGTCCTGTTTTACCTCCAGCGGCTGAGGGACGAAGCGCATCGCTTCGCGATTGGAGCCCACCGCGACAGACGAGCAAAGAGCATGGCCGCGAGCCCTCTCGACGAGGTTCCCGGCATCGGCCCCGGCCGCAAGCGAGCACTTCTGATGCATTTCGGCACGGCCCGCGCGGTGAAGGGCGCCGCGCTGGAGGATCTCGAAAAAGTGCCGGGCATTTCGAAGACCATCGCGCGCGGCATTTACGATTATTTTCACCCGCGCGGCTAAGGCCAGCGGCATGCAAAGCCGCGTCCTCATCACCATCGATACGGAGCTTACCTGGAGGCATTATGTTGCCGGGGGTGACTGGCGCCAGAACCTCGCCAAGTCGTTCGATCCCGCGGGCGTCGGTGTGCCTTATCAACTCGAGCGGCTCAAAGAGCATGGGCTCAAGGCATGCTTTTTCGTCGATCCCATGCCCGCCGCCGCTTATGGGATCGAGCCGATCCGGCATATGGTCGAGCCGATCCTCGCGGCCGGTCAGGAAGTTCAGCTTCACCTGCACCCGGTGTGGGTCGATGTGGCGGAAGGGAAGGCACCTGGCGCTTTCGAGCTGAACTCCTTGGACGCTTCGCAGCAGCTGGAAACGATCCAACTGGCGCGGCAGCTCCTCTTGGATGCCGGTGCACCCGATCCAATCGCATTCCGCGCCGGGAGCTATGCGGCCAATGCCGATACGCTTGCGGCGCTCAGCCGCCTCGGCATCCCCTTCGACAGCAGCCACAATGGCAGCCATCATCCCGATCCGAGTGCATTGCCGCTGCACCGGACGACGATCGCACCGGCACGATGCTCGAACGTCACCGAAGTCCCTGTGGGGCAGATCGAGACCGCGCCTGGAAAGCTTCGCCATCTCCAGCTCTGCGCCGTCTCTATCGGCGAGCTTCGAGCGGCGCTGGAACATGCCGTGGCCCACGCCCATCCAGTCACGACCATTGTAAGCCACAGCTTTGAGCTCGCCAGTCGCGACGGGCTTCGGCCAAACCATATGCTCTGCCGGCGCTTCGAGAAGATGTGTGCCTTTCTGGGCGAAAATGCATCCGTCCTTCCCACCGCGCATTTCACCGACCTGGAGAATGTTCCGCTTGGCCAGCCCGCGTCGCCGCTTGCCTCCCGCCGAACGACGACGACCCGGCGGATGGTGGAGCAGCTTTGGTCCAATCTCCGCTATGAGCAGCGCCTGTGACGGCAAGTGTCGCACTTCCGCTGAGGATCGGCGCGCGGACAATAGCCCATGTCAGGCGCCGCCTCATTCCAACGGTGCTTGGCCTTGAAGCCGCGCGAAGCGCGGCGCTGCCGGCGCTCGATCCGCTTCCCCCCGGATGTGACGGTTATTGGGTCGTCTCGCTTGCCGCCGATGCGCTGCAGCAGCTGCTTGGCCAGCGCCCTGAGCTGGCCCCCTTCGTCCGGCAGCGTTACCGTCGCAGCTACGTGTCGTTTGACGGTGACTTCGACGACTATCTTGGCAGCTTTTCAGCGAAAGGGCGGTCCACTCTCAAACGCAAGCTGCGCAAGCTGGCCGACCGCTCGGGAGGGACGCTCGATCTTCGTTTCTACCGCTCCGCAGCCGAGATGGAGGAATTCTACCGCCACGCCCGGGTCGTATCGGCCCTGAGCTACCAGGAGAGGCTGCTCGGCTGCGGCCTTCCGGAGGGAGCGGACTTCGTAGAGGAGCTTCGATCGCGGGCTCGGCGGGACGCAGTGCGGGGCTGGGTGTTGTTCCTCGACGGGGCGCCGATCAGCTACCTCTATGCACCTGCCGATGGGGACACCCTGATCTACCATTCTCTGGGATACGACCCCGAACATGCCGGTCTCTCGCCCGGTACGGTGCTGCAGTTGGAAGCAATGCGGCAGGTTTTCGAGGAAGGCCGCTTCAAGCTGTTCGACTTCACCAACGGGGAAGGGCAGCACAAAACGCAGTTCGCGACCGGATCCGTCGATTGCCTCGATCTCCTTCTCCTGCGCCCGACGCTGAGCAACCGCGCCGCCGGGCACGTCCTCGTCGGCTTCGATGCCGCGGTGGCTGCGGTGAAGAGAGGCACGGCTACTCTCAAGCTCGAAAGGCTCGTCCGCACCTGGATGCGCTGATAGGCAGGGCGCAGCATGCGGATCGAGACCCACGCGATCATCTGCGCCGTTCGGGCGCATGGCGAGCACGGCGCGATCGTGCGTGCCTTCACTCCCGCTAACGGAATGCAAGCCGGCTATGTACGCGGCGGACGCTCGCGGCGCCTCCGTCCGGTGCTCCTTGCGGGGAACCTTGTCGCAGCCGAGTTCCGTGCGCGTACCGAAGAGCAGCTGGCGCATTTGGGTGTGGAACTGATCGCGAGCCGCGCTCCCCTTCATGTTGAGGCGCTGCCTGCCGCCGCGATCG
>JADDQD010000052.1 GCA_016781555.1 Pseudomonadota bacterium
ACAGGCGCGAAATGCCAGCGAGCGGCGGCTCCACTGTCAAGCAAAGTGCCGCCCCGGACGCTGGCCTCAATCGGGGTTGTACCGGTGGCCGCGGCAACATGGATCGAAGCATCATGAGCGGCCTTTCTCCAGTCTTGCCATCGCACTGCTTCGAGGGGCTGCTGGCTTTCGCCCGTGCCGGGAAGATCAGGTAGCCAGCAGCAGAAACCGAGGCGTGCCAGATGCCGCATCATAGCGGCAAGAAAGGCGCGCGTGCGGTTCATTTCTTCGAACAGCGGTGGAAGGATGAGCATGGGACGTCCGATCGCAGGGCCGATCCGCATGATCCACTCTTGCGAAGCTCCGGTTTGGTAGCGGTCGTAGCAAAGACCGCTTGCTTCCTTCACTGGAGCGCTTTCGCCCTGACGAAAGTCAGCAAAGACCCGTAAGTTTCAAGCATATCGGCGTCGACGTCATGATCTTCTATGAAGATTCCGAGCCGCTCCTCCAGCTCCGTCAGAAGCCCCGCGACGGCCATCGAATCGAACTCCGGCAGCGCACCGAACAGCGGCGTGGCTTCGTTGAAGCCCTGCACCCGCTCCTCAGTTATCCCGAGCACGTCCACCAGCACCGCGCGCAGCGTTGCATCGACGTCTTCGGCATCGGTCAGGCCCACGGACATTCCCCTATTCATTGCGGACGTGCCGCGCCTAATCGCTTCGAGTCCGGCGGACAAGCTTGGAGGTCACCGACTTGACGATGCCGACGAGGCCGCTGAAACTCATCAGATCGTAGGCGGTGAGCGAATAAAGCGGGGCGCTTCGGTCCATCCAGTCGGCCTTGTAGCCATGGTCACCAAAGCCGAAATCGATCGTCTCGACCCTGTCGAGATCGATTGCGCGCCGGAACATTTCAACGCTGAGGACCGTGCCGGGCGAATGCTGCTTGGCATCTTCGCGGTACGCGAGCTTGTGGATAGTCGCCACCTTGTTCTCCACGGTCCAGAGCTGGGCGGCAACGGCCTTTCCGTCCAAATAAGCGAGGCCGAGGCGGAGCGTACCTGCGGCACCTTCCTGCTCGGCGAACTTTCGCATCAACTCTGGTGAGCCCTCGGCCGGCTTCCAGCTGGCGTTGTAAACGGACTCGTAATCCGCCCAAGCCGCAGCTTCAAACTGGTGGAGCACGCGCAGCTCCAGGGCGGCGCTTTTTGCACGTCGGCGGGCAGTGTTACGAAGCTTCGACGGGCGCGCCGCCCAATAATCTTCGAAGCTCATCCCCTTCGTGCTGATCCGCCAGTTGACGCTCGTCTGCTCGAGCCGGGTAGCCCAGCCGAGCCGCTTCAGCGCCGCTGGAAGCGGATCGTCTTCGCCCAGTGGTGACAGGAAAAGCCGCGAAATGCGTCCACGCCTCAGGCCGCGGACGAGCTCGGTAACCGCAGCATCGCCATTGTCACCGTGGACGACAGGCCCGAACCGGAGACAATACCAGTTGGAAAACGCAAGCGCACTCGCTCCGTCCTTGGCGAGGAAAAGCCAAGCGCTGGCCTCGCCGTTGCGCGCGCGAAGTGCGACCAGTTCCCCGACAGGCGGCGTGAACTGGTGAACCAAGCGGAACCAGTCGAGCCGGTCGAACATCCACGGCCGCGCTTCCCGCGTCAGCGCCGCGCCGGCGTCACGCTCGACAGCATCCAGATCATCGAAGAGTTCAACCTCGGCCGCCATGACGATATTTCCTTAATCCACCTCGCCTATAGGGCGCAGTTCCTGCCGCGCCGTTAACAGGAGCCGAAGTGCAAGTACCGGATTCAACACCCTTTCCGCTCGACCACCTGAGCTTGCTTGGAAAGCCCGAGGACCCCGCGCTGATTACCCGCGAAGGAGTTCTGAACTATGCGGAGCTCGAGCGGCTGGTGGGAGCGCTTGCAGGTGGACTGAAGGAGTGCGGGCTTTCCCATGGCGACCGGGTGGCGAGCTGGACCCCCAAGAGCCGTATGACCAGCCTTCTCCCACTGGCCTGTGCGCGGGCCGGGCTGATCCACGTGCCGATCAATCCCGTGCTGAAGCGCAGCCAAGTCGCGCATATATTGGCCGACAGCGGCGCATCTTTGTTCATGACAGGGGGAGCAAGGCTCGCCACGCTTGGCGAGACGGATGTCCCGGCCGGGTGTCGCACGTTGGATGAGGACGGTGGAGCCGCCCTGTTCGCCTCCCAGCCGCTGCCGCCATCGGCCGGCGACCCACAGGCGCTTGCAGCTTTGCTTTATACCTCCGGCTCGACGGGCCGCCCCAAGGGAGTGATGCTGAGCCACGCCAATATGTGGCTCGGCGCGATCAGCGTCGCTCATTATTTGCGCCTCACCCGCGAGGATCGAACGCTGGGGGTCCTGCCGCTCAGCTTCGATTATGGCCAAAACCAGCTTTTCTCGACCTGGGCTGCCGGTGGGTGCGTGATCCCGATCGAATATCTGTCGTCGCGGGATGTTATCCGCGCGGTCGAACGTCATGAGATCACGACGCTTGCCGGTGTTCCGCCGCTTTGGGTGCAGCTGATCGAGGCTGCGTGGCCCGCGCGCGCTGCACTAAGCCTGCGCAGGCTCACCAATTCGGGCGGGCGGCTTTCACCGTCGATCGTCCGCCGGATGCGTGAAATCTTCCCGGCCGCGGAAATTTTCCTGATGTACGGCCTGACAGAGGCATTTCGATCGACCTATCTCGATCCGGCGCTGCTCGAAGAACATCCCGATTCGATCGGCACGGCCATCCCATTTGCCGAGATTCTGGTGGCAAGGGCCGACGGTTCGCCGGCGGCGCCAGGAGAAGCGGGGGAACTCGTTCACGCAGGTCCGCTCGTCGGGCAGGGCTATTGGAACGACCCCGAGCGAACCGCGCAGCGATTCCGCCCGGCTCCGGCGCAGTCGCACCATGGCGGCATCGCCGTATGGTCCGGCGACCAGGTACGGACCGACGAGAAGGGGCTCCTTTACTTCGTCGGGCGAGAGGACGCGATGATCAAGACCAGCGGCAACCGGGTGAGCCCCACCGAAGTGGAGGAAGCAGCCATTACGAGCGGGCTTGTCGCCGAAGCCGTCGCGCTTGGCCGCCCTGACGACCGGCTCGGGGAAGCGATCGTGCTCATTGTTAGCGGCGCCGGGGCCCGCGGACAGGAAGCCGAAGCCGAACTTCGGAACCATCTGAAGCGAGAGTTACCCAATTTTATGCAACCCGCCTTTATTGTCTGGCGGAGCGAGCTTCCAAGGAACGCGAACGGGAAGCTCGACCGTGAAAAACTGAAAAGTGAGTTGATGGCGTGACCAAGCCCATGGGAGCTGTGCCGGCGGAATTTGGCGCCGATGGGAGCATGCTGCTGATCGGCGGCACACGCGCGGATGAATTGGTAAGGCGAGCCGGCGAGACTCCACTGTTTGTTTATGACCTGGGGATGGTGGACGCGCGGATTGATCGTTTCCGCGCGGCCTTTGCCGAGGTTGAACTTCATTATGCAATTAAAGCAAATTCCTATGCGCCGCTGCTCAAGCATATTGGGAGCCGCGTAGACGGCCTCGACGTGGCGTCAGCGGGGGAGATGGAACTCGCGCTCGCCTCTGGAACGCCGGCTGAGCGAATTTCCTTTGCTGGACCGGGGAAAAGGGATTCGGAACTTGCAGCAGCCATAGCGGCAGGCGTGACGATCAACTGTGAGTCCGAAGGCGAGGCCGAGCGTGCGTTGACGATCGGCCGGCAGGCGCGGGTGCGGCCGAAATTGGCTGTCCGGGTAAACCCCGATTTCGAGATCAAGGGATCGGGCATGCGCATGGGCGGGGGAGCAAAGCCTTTTGGCGTTGACGCCGAACGGGTGCCGAATCTTGTTCGCAGGATCATCGATGCCGGCGCTGATTGGCGTGGCTTTCACATCTTTGCCGGTTCCCAGGCGCTTGATGCCGACTCCCTTATAGAAGCGCAGCGGGCGACACTGGAGCTTGCCGCAGCGCTCGCCGAGGACATTGGCGCCGTTCCCCCGCTCGTCAATCTCGGGGGCGGGTTCGGTATTCCTTATTTCCACGGCGAGCAGCCGCTTGACGTGGAGCGGGTCGGAGAAGCCTTAGGACAGGCTCTCAAGGGGCGGCATCATCTCCTCGCAAAGTCGGAGTTTGCAATCGAGCTCGGCCGATGGCTGGTAGGCGAAGCGGGAGTGTATCTGACACGCATCGTCGACCGCAAGGTTAGCCACGGCAAGACCTTCCTGGTCACCGACGGCGGCATGCACCACCAGCTCGCTGCCTCGGGCAATTTCGGCCAAGTGATCCGACGCAACTACCCGGCCGCGATCGCCAGCCGGATGAGCGAGGCGCCCTGCGAGGAAGTCAGTATCGTCGGCTGCCTGTGCACGCCGCTCGACCGGCTCGCCGACGACATCTTGGCGCCGCATGCTGACGTCGGTGACGTCGTCGCCGTCTTCCTAGCCGGAGCCTACGGCCTTTCCGCTAGCCCGCAGGCGTTCCTAGGCCACCAGCCAGCCGGCGAAATCACGGTCGGCGGGGCGGATTAACCTCTCTCCGGGACCCGTCCCGGTCCGGGACGGCCTGGAAAAGCACCTTGTTCCTAACGGTAATTTTACCTCTTCCACTGATAGCAGAGCCAAATGCGCGCATTTGTCCGGCCGTCACGGGCGGGGCGCGCAGCGGCAGACACACGAAGAGGATCGATCCATGCGCGTATCGCTCAAATCCACAATGGCTCTCGCACTGGCCGCCGGCGCCGCCGGGCTCGCTGGCTGCGCTTCGACGTCCAGCAGCGGCAACAGCCTTCCTTCCGCCGGCTTTGTTGGGAGCGAGCAGGAAGTCGGCGAGAAGTACATCATCGGGCCGCTCGACGAGCTTACCGTCTTCGTCTGGCGCAACGAGGAACTTGGCGCCAAGGTGCAGGTCCGCCCTGATGGACGGATCACCACGCCGCTGATCACGGACATGGTGGCGGTCGGCAAAACCCCTGCGCAGCTTTCTGAAGATATCACCAAGGTTCTGACGCAGTACATCTCCGAGCCGCGTGTCTCTGTGATGGTCGACAAGTTCGAAGGTACCTTCTCCCAGCAGATCCGCATCGTCGGGGCGACCGAGAAGCCAGCTTCACTTCCTTACCGCGCCAACATGACCCTGCTCGACGCGATGATCGCAGTGGGCGGGCTCTCCGAATTCGCCGCTGGCGACCGGGCGCGCCTCGTGCGTCAGGACAAGGTCTCCGGGTCGCAGAAGGAATATGATCTGAAGATCTCGCGGCTGATCAAGCGGGGCGACACCAGTGCCAACGTCCGGCTCGAGCCTGGCGACGTGATCATCATTCCTGAAACGATGTTCTGAAGCGCCACGGCGCCCCCGCACTCGAGCATCGAAGGACAGCAAAGTCGATGGACGGACTTTACGAACAGTTCCGGATTGCCCTGCACCAGGTCTGGACCCGGCGCTGGCTGGCGCTTGCCGCCGCCTGGGGTCTTTGCCTGGCTGGTTGGCTTGCCATCGCGCTGGTCCCCAACAGCTACGAGTCGAAGGCGCGCGTCTTTGCGCAGACGCAGTCGATCCTCCCGCAGCAGGTGGGGATCACGAACGCCGAGCGTCAGACGGATCTGATGCAGGTCAAGCAGCTGCTGACCTCAACCGAAAATCTCGAGAAAGTCGTCCGACGGACGGACCTCAACCTGCTGGTCGCGTCCGAACGCGATCTTGCCACACAGGTGGCAAAGCTGCGGGAGAACATCCAGGTCACGGCCCAGCAGGACAATTTGTTCGAGATCAGCGCCAAATCGGGCGTCGGCGGCTTCACCAACGCCCAGAATGCGCGAACGGCGGCGGCCGTCGTGCAGAACCTTCTCAACATCTTTGTCGAGGAGAATCTTGCCGGGGACCGCTCGGAAACCGGCGCATCTTTGAGCTTCCTCGATGAGGAACTGAAGCGCCGCGAGGCGCAGCTCCAGGAGGCTGAGCAGCGGCGCGTCGAGTTCGAAACGCGCTACCTGGGCGTGCTTCCGGGGGAAGGCTCTATCCAGCAGCGCTTGGCCGCTTCGCGGATGGAAATGTCGAACATAGACCGCGAGCTCATGTCGGCGCAGAGCGCGCTCTCCTCGATCCGGGCGCAGCTTGGTGCGACGCCGCCGACCATCTCGACCCCGGGCGTAGCTTCCGTCGGTGGTTATGCCACCCAGCAGCTCGTCGCCCTCCAGGGCCAGCTGGCGGGGTACACCGCCAAAGGCTGGACCGACAAACATCCGGACGTGGTGGCCCTGCGCAACGAAATCGCTCGGCTTCGCCCGCAGGCGCGGTCGGAGCGGTCTGCCGGATCCGGAGCCATTTCGACACCCAATCCCGCTCATACGTCGCTCCGCGCCATGGCTGCCGAAAAGGAGGCGGTGATCGCCTCCGCTGCCGCGCGCAAGAACCAGATACAGGCGGCGATTGCCGAGCTTTCGGTACAGCAGTCTTCGGAGCCGGGAGTGGTGGCCGAGCAGGCGCGGCTCAACCGCGACTATGAAGTTCTGAAGCGGCAATATGATAAGCTGCTCGAGGATCGCGAGACGGTCCGCCTCCGCAGCGACATCCAGAACAAGACGGACGCCGTCCAGGTCAAGGTGATCGATCCTCCTTCGCGCCCGACGGTTCCGGTCGCTCCCAACCGTCCGCTCTTGCTGACGATGATTCTCTTCGTGGCGGCAGGGGCAGGCATCGGTGCCGCGTTCGCTAAGAGCCAGCTCCAGGCGACGTTCCCCAACCAGGGACGCCTCGAACAGGTCACCGGGCTGCCGGTTCTCGGAGCCGTGAGTGAGGTCTTTACGCCCGAGCGCAAGGCTGAACGCGCGCAACGGCTGAAATGGTTTGTCGGGGCAGGGGGCGCCCTTGCGGGGAGCTACTTCGTCTTGATGGCCGTCGAATTCTGGCAGCGCAGCACGGTGGCTTGAGGAGACGATATGAACCAGCACAGCAGCCTCACGCCTTCCGGCGGGTCGCTCATCGAGCGCGCTGCCGACCTTTACGGGTTCGGTGCCGCCGCCCGCGCATCTTCAGTGACACCCGCGGCGAGGGTGGCGTCCCCCGATCCCTTTTTCCCGGAATCGTCTGACGATGAGGCGGACGCTGATCCGTTTTTCGCCGAGCCGACAGCCGACCAGCCGGAGAGGGAGGCTTTCTCCCCGGAAGCCCGGGATGACGTCACAACCGAGCCGACCCAGGCGGCCCGCTCGTTCGCGCGCCGGCAAGGCGTTGTTGATCGCGACAGCCTCCGTGACGGCGGCTTCATGCTGCCTGAAGCGCCGGTGAGCGCGCTAGCCGAAGAATTCCGCATCATCAAGCGGCAGCTTCTGCAGGCGGCGAGCGGCAAGACCGGAATATCGGAAGACAAGAGGCAGACCATCCTCGTTTGCTCGGCACGGCCCGACGACGGCAAGACCTTCTGCGCTGTCAATCTCGCGGTCTCGATGGCGAGCGAAAAGGACGTGGAAGTCCTGCTCGTCGACGGAGATTTCTCCAAGCCCGAGATCCTCTCGATTCTCGGGATCGAGGGCGGGCCAGGCTTGATCGACGCGATTGCAGACCCGGCGTCCGATCCTGAGGCCTTTGTAATCCAGACGGACATCGAGCGGCTTTCCGTTTTGCCAGCAGGGCGCCAGTCCAACAACGTGACTGAGTTGCTCGCTTCGCGGCGGACGCGGCAGGTTTTGGACGCCCTCACCACGCGCCACCCCAAAAGACTGGTCATTTTCGATTCCCCGCCGACGCTGGTTGCGTCGCCCGCGACGATCCTCGCCAGCAAGGTTGGTCAGATCGTGATGGTGGTGCGGGCGGATAAGACCAAGGAATCCGACCTTCGGGAAGCGGTCGGGCTTCTCTCCGGCTGCGCGCATCTCAGTCTGATTCTGAACGGCGCCGGCTTTGCCACAAACAGCCGGCGGTTCGGCAGCTATTATGGATATGGCCAATGAAGATGAAGCTCGCCTGTGTCGCCAGCCGCGCGGTCCGCGCGCTCGGCTTGTCCGGCCTTGCTGCCGGGATCGGCCTCGCCGTTGCGTCGCCCGCGCTGGCCCAGCGAACGACGGTTGTCCCCTATCTTGAGGTACAGCAGGTGCTGAGCGCCGACCTTAACGAAGGCGACGTCCTTACCTATACCACCCTCGCGGCGGGCGTGGACGCTCGCAGCAGCACGCGTACCGGCCAAGGCCAGGTCAGCTATCGCTACGAGCGCCGCATCGCGTGGAACGACGACCTTGCCGACGAGGACGTCCATACCGGGCTTGCCGCCTTCAGGGCGGAGCTCATCCCAAACATGCTTGCCATGAACGCCGGCGCGCTCGCCACCCGCGCCCGCGTTGATGGCCGCGGACCGATTTTCGGATTCGGCAGCGCCGACAGCCGCAATCTCGCCGACGTCTACAGCCTTTATGCCGGGCCGGATTTCTCCTCGACTGCAGGCCTGCTCGACGTCGCGGCAAGCTATCGCCTCGGCTACGTCAAGGTCGACAATCAAAGCCTCGCCGGATTTCCGCTGCTGCCAGGCGCATCACCTTACGACCGCTACGACAGCTCCACCAACCACACGGCAAATGTCAGCGTGGGCATGGCTCCGGGAGTGCTTCCGTTCGGCTGGACTGCGTCCGCCGGCTATGCGCGCGAAGATGTTGATCGTCTTGATCAACGGTTCGAGGGCAAGTTCGTTCGCGGTGACGTCATCCTTCCGGTATCTCCGACGTTCGCCCTCACCGGCGGCGTGGGATACGAAAAAATTCAATCAAGCCAAAGTGATGTCATTCGCAATGAAGGCGGCGTGCCCATTGTCACACCGGGCGGCCGCTTGGTCGCTGACCCGAGCAAGCCGCGCCTTCTCGCCTATGACCAGAGCGGTTTCATTTGGGACGCGGGCGTGATCTGGCGCCCGAGCCGCCGCACCGAAGTTCAGGCCCGCGTGGGCCGCCGCTATGGCGACACCGCCTATACCGGTTCCGTCAAGCACAAGCTCAACTCCGCTTATGCGATCACCGGCTCCGTTTACGACAGCGTCGACAGCTTCGGGCGCATCGTGGTTGCTGATCTGGCGAACGTTCCGACCAACTTCCGCGTTGGACGCAACCCGCTCAATCCCGGGGTGGGTGGAATCGGCGGCTGCGTGTTCGGAAACGACCCAGGCACCGGCTCATGCCTCGACGACGCGTTCCAGGCGATCAGCACTGCCAATTTCCGCAATCGCGGTGCCAACCTCCTGCTCTCGGGAGGCCGCGGCCCTTGGTCGGTCGGCATCGGCGCAGGCTACTCACAACGCAAATATTTTTCGCCGGACGTGCTCAATGGCTTCGCGCTCGATCGCTTCTCGGATGAAAGCTTCCATATCTCGGGCAATTTGAACCGTCAGCTAAGCCGCACCTCGGGCGTGGGCGTTGAGGCTTATGCGAGCTGGTTCGACAGCGGCGCCCTCGAAGCGGATACGGTCTTCGGCACCGGTGTCACCGGTAGCTACCACCAAAGCTTCCTCTTGGACCGCTTGCAGGGACAGGCTGCCATCGGCCTCTACACGACAGATTCCGGCACCTTCGACAGCACCGTCGCCCAGGCGCTGGTCGGCCTAAGATACTCATTCTAAGCGAAGGCGGGCGCCGCCACGGAGACGACCTGATGTACACCGATTTTTACGGCCTCAGCGAACGGCCTTTCCAGCTGACCCCCGATGCGCGTTTTTATTTTGAAAGCCGCACCCACAAGAAAGCCATGGCCTATCTCGGCTACGGCCTCGCCCAGGGCGAGGGCTTCATCGTGATCACCGGCGACATAGGCGCGGGTAAATCGACGCTTGTCGCTCATCTTATGGCGACCATCGACCGCGCGCGGCTGAACGCGATCAACATCGTTTCGACGCAGGTCGAGGGCACGGACATGCTGCGCCTGGTAGCGCAGGGACTTGGCCTCAGCACGGGTGGAATTGAAAAAGCTCAGCTTCTGGAACTGGTTGAAGCGCAGCTCGAAGAACAGGCGCGAACAGGAAGGCGAACGCTTCTGATTGTCGATGAGGCGCAGAACCTCCCCGTCTCCGCGCTCGAAGAGCTGCGCATGCTTTCCAACTACCAGGTTAGCGGGCGCGCGCTGCTTCAAATCTTCCTTCTGGGGCAGCCCGAATTCCGCGACGAGCTCGCAAAGAGCGAGAGCCTTGAGCAGCTGCGTCAGCGCGTTATCGCGACGCACCACCTGGAACCCATGGGCGAGAAC
>JADDQD010000287.1 GCA_016781555.1 Pseudomonadota bacterium
AAAATGACATTCGTCGCTCCCTCCATTGATGAAGCTGGGGCGATCTCCTGGCCGCAGTCGCTGGCGCCCGAATTGATACAAGCCGACGATCCGGCAAGCTTACATGCTCCAGGCGCTCAGTGATCCTGTTTCTTATCAGGCCCGCGTGCCAAATTGGCTCGATTGGGTGCGGCATACTCCATAAAGGTCGAACTCTCATGTATCTGGTTTTGCATCTCTCCGGGATCGTCAACCGACCCCTTTCGAACGGGTCTAAGCGTTCATTCGACCCACTGCTGGCGCAGTACGCTCCTCGGCAGGTCGATCGGCGCGGGTCTGCGCTCTTGGTCAAGCTGCGCGCGGAAGGCAGTCGGATCGACGCCATAGGCCCCCTTGAACGCGCGCGAGAAATGGCTGCGGCTGGCGTAGCCGACCCTCGCCGCCACCGTCTTGACCGGAAGCTCGCACGTGCCGAGCATCCGGGCGGCTGCGCGAAGGCGGACCTCCTGGAGGAGATCGCCGGGGGTCCGTCGGTAGGTTTCTGAAAAGCGTTTGGCGAAGTTCGACCGGCTCATTCCGGCAATGGCGGCCAGGCTGTCCAGCGAATGCGGGCGGTCGGGATGCGCGATGACGGCCGAGACGGCGCGCACCAGCCTCGCGTCGGCAAGCGGCGCGAAGAAAGGGGAATTTGCGCCCAGCTCGTGGAAATGATCCCGAAGCAGCAGCACGAAGATCTGCTTCATCAGCGCCTCCATGACAGCGGTTGTGGCGAGGCGCGGCGAGGTTATCTCTTCCAGCAGGCACTCAAAGGCCATCGACGACAGCCTATTTCCGTCGACGGAAAGGGCGACCGGTTGTTTCAGATGCTCGAACAGCGGCTGACCTCTGCCGAAGCTCGCCGAGATGGTGGCGCAACCGAGCACCAATTCCGCGCAGCCGTCATGAGCGATGAAGCTGAGCAGTCCTTCGGACAGGGGGCGGCAATTCTCCGCGGCCGCCGCTTCCCGGTTGACCTCTCCGCCAGCGGTGATGCTCTCCGGCGTTCCCGGAGGAACGACGAGGATCGTCTTGGGCCCCAGCGGAATTCGGCTTCCGGTCTGCTCGAAGAACCCGTTCCCCTTGAGAACGAAGTGGACCACCGTTGACTGCATGGAGCCGCCCTTCAGCCTCCAGCCGCTGCCGATCTCGCAAACGGAGAAAGCCGTCAGTCGGACGTCCAGCGCCCGGATCAGAAAAGCAAGGTCCTGGTTGCTCAAATGAACACCTCTGCGCCCTCAGACTGCGAAATCAGTCATGGCCACCCTGTAGTTGGACTGCAACGCACGAAATCGGCACCGCTGAGCACGGCGCACAAAGAACTTTCTCCAATCTCGCTGGTTTAATCGGCACCCATAGTCAACCAGCAGATTGGACTCTGAGGCCATATGACTGCAGTCCTCGCTCATTACGCGACAACGAAAGCGCGCCGGCTCATTGTGGGGGCATTGCTGACGAGCCTGGCAGGAGGGGTCTCCGCGTGCGGTTCGGAAAGCCCGAGCCAGGCGGCTGGATCGAGCGACAAAGCGGGAGCCGGCTCCGAGCAGGTTTTTCACGTCGCTACGCTGCACCTCGACGGCAAGACGAATATCAACGGCGCAGGCGATCACAGCCCGGAGCCGTTTCCCGCAACCGCGCCGAAAAGCAGCGGAGGCTTCATCGTCAAGCCACCCGACCAGACGGGTGAGTGGTCGGTCCGCGCGTTCGCGTTCCACCCGAGCCAGGTGGTGGTGCGGCAAGGCGATACCGTGGTGCTGAACTTCCTGGGTGTGCAGGGCTCCTCGCACAATATCGCTGTTGATGGTCAGCCGGAGCGGCTCGCCCTCAAGCGAGGAGAGATGAAGAGCGTCCGCTTCGTTGCGGATCAGCCGGGTATCGTCCGGTTTGTTTCGGTTGGGCGCGAGCCGACGATGCAGGGCTCGGTGCTCGTCTTACCGCGCGCGGGCTCGTAAGCAGATATCATGGTGGGCGGCTGATGCGTGAAGCGGATTACCTTCGGAGGCAGGCGAGGGAGTGCCGAGCCGCGGCGGCAAGGCAGAAGGGGTTAAACGAGCAGCGCGCCCTGATGCAGCTCGCCGATTATTATGATCGGGAGGCCGACTATCACGAGCGAGAGGCCAGGAGCCTAGAGACGCTCTGAAAAGCTGTCCCCTTAAACCAGAATTCTGACACTGCAGCGCTCGCGAAAGGCCAGAACGAAAGTATCGCACCTTTGTCACGACAGGTGCGGTCAACGGCATTCCGCGGCGCTTCAGGCAAAATATCGGTTTGGCATGGCCTCGGCCCGCGAAACGACCATGGCGATCGCGGCGCAGCACGCACTTCATCATTCCGTCCGAAAACCGGTTCGCACTTGTGCCGGAAGTGCTGTAGCAGCCGCGATGGCAGCTGGAGCCGCCGGAGGTGGGCTGCTACGGGGCCCAGGCGCGTTAGCGGGGCTGAGGGGTTTCGTCAGCCTTCAAAAGCTCTGTTTGGAGACCTCATGAAGTTCTTTTCCGTCGCACTCGCCATTGCCGTTGCCGCCACTCCTGCCGCCCTCGGAGCTCAGGGGGGAGGCGATGACGTGCGCTGCCTGATGGTGAGCAACATCTTCGCCAAATCCACGAAAGAGCCGAAGGCGAAGCAAATCGCGCAATCGGCCAAGCTCTTCTATGGCGGACGCGCCAGCCAATTGGCGGCCGCCGATCTCGAAGCGGCAATGGTTGCTCAGAAGGACCGGATCGCCGCCGCTAATGCCGGCGCGCTGATGAATGCGTGCGCACAGGCTATGGATCAAAGCCTCAAGATCATCCAGTCCACCGGGCAGAAGCTGCAGGCTCAGACGCCATGAGCGCGAAGGTCTAATCGCCTGCGTCTTCGGCGGGCTGGGCGCGTCACGCCCCACCTCAATCCTTCACAACCTCGCTGTTCAGAAGTCCATCGTGCCGACAGCCCGAAGATGCGCGGCTGGCCCTGAACCCAGTCATAGGGTGGGAGCGAACCTCGAAGACCAAGGCTCGGCCTGCACGGGAGACGACCAAATCTCGCTGACGGAGTGGCGTCCAAGCTTCCCACTTGGGCCGATCACCTCAACCGTCGCCTCTGAGCACTTCCTCCAAGGCGATGAAGCTTTGGCTCTCGCTGCCAGGATGACCGCCGGCCAAGCCTGCGCATGTCAGAAGCAACTTCCACAGAGCCCATCCACGGCCCCTTGCCCACATACCTTCGTCGAAGGAAAGCGCCGATCGGAAAGCAGCTCGGCCTCTTCCATCCATCCACGTCCACGCGATCGCCAGATCACATGCTGGATCGCCGACGGCCAGGCAGCCAAAGTCGATTACTCTCGCCAGTTCCCCATTCTCGATGAGCAGGTTTCCAGAGCTGATGTCCCCGTGCAGCCAGGTTGGAGCTCCGTCGTGAAGCGTCGCGAGCGCAGCCTCCCAGACACGGGTCGCTGCCTCAGCATCGATCCGGGTTCGCAGCAGGGAGATCGCCTCGCGCGTTTGCCTGTCATAGGTGCGAAGCGGCCCGCCACGGTGGAAGTTGTCGGCACTCGGGCGCGGACCGCCGCTGGGATCAATACGTTGTAAGGCTTTCAAGAAGCTCGCCAGCGACTGCGCCAGCCCTCGGGTGTCGGAGAGGCGAAGTGCGCTAAGCGGCTCGCCAGGCAGCCATTGGTAGATCGACCATTGCCAAGGATAACCCTCGCCCGGCTGCCCCAGCGCGACGGGAACCGGGATGGGCAGAGGCAGCTTGGACGCAGGATCGGCAGCCAGCGATGCTCTTTCGGGACCTGTGGGGCATATACGGCCGCGCTCGGGAGCCGGACTGCCATATCCGTTCCGAGATGAAAGGTTCTGTTGTCCCACCCCATGTGACGAACGGGGTGGACGGGAAGGCAGGCCCACTGCGAAAATTGCACGGCGATGAGGCGCTCGACGAGCTGCGCGTCTATGGTCAAAGCGGCACGCACAGGTTTCACGCTTCAATGAAGACATTCAGTCAGTCGATTGGCAAGCGGACGTGTCTGGTAGATTGCCGGTGAGGCCACGCCTCTCCTGGAGAGGCCACGCTCAGGACACGCCCTGCGACGCCGCCTGCGGTGTCGCTCAGGACAGGCTCCGACAGGCTCTGGGCAGCGGCAGCGGAAGGAACAGGGCGAACGGGTCAAACTTAGCGCATGCTCTAATGATCCAGGACGTCCCGCACCTTTGCTGCGAGATCTTGGTAGGTGAAGGGTTTGGGCAGGAGGTCGACTCCGGCTTGCAGGCGGTCGCCGTTCAGGATCGACTCGCGTGGATAGCCTGAAGTGTAGAGGATCTTGATGCCGGGGCGGGCAGCGCGGGCGGATTCGGCGACTTCGCGGCCGGACATTCCGGGCATGACCACGTCGGTCAACACGAGTTCGACCGCCTGATCCTGCCGCTCAAGCAGCCGGACGGCGGCGGCGCCGTCACTGGCTTCGAGAACCTGATAGCCGAGTTCGGCCAACGTCTCCACGGTGTAAGCGCGGACATCGGCGTCGTCCTCGACGACGAGCACGGTTTCCGAGAGACTGCCCTCGCGCGCCCGCTCCTCGGCCATCTGGCCGAGCTCTTCCTCGCCGACGAGGAGCCGCGGCAGATAAAGCGTCACTGTGGTGCCTTGGTCAGTGGCAGAGCGGATCTCGATTTCGCCGCCAGACTGCTTCACGAAACCGTAAACCATGGAAAGGCCAAGGCCAGTGCTCTTGCCGACCTCCTTGGTCGTGAAAAAGGGGTCGAACGCCCGCTCGATGGTCTCGGGAGACATCCCGGAGCCGGTGTCGGCGACCGCGATGCTGACATAGTCGCCGAGCTCCAGCCGTGATCTAGCGGTGCTGCCCGGCGCGGCGGTAGCATTGCCGGCGGTGATGCGGAGAATGCCGTCGCCGTCCATGGCATCGCGCGCGTTGACGGCGAGGTTGAGCAGCGCATTTTCGAGCTGGTTGGGATCCACTTCGACGCGCCACAGATCGGGCGGTGCCGACATCTCGATCCTGACCGATTCGCCGATGCTCCGCGTCAGGAGATCGGCCATCCCGCGAAGAAGCCGGCCAATGTCAGTCGGCTTCGGATCGAGTGGCTGCCGGCGCGAGAAAGCGAGCAAACGCTGGGTGAGGGTGGAGGCGCGCTCGGCACCTTTGGCGGCATTTTCCAGTGCTCGCCGGATCCGCGGATCGGCATGATCGCCGAGCCGCCGTGCCGCCATGTCGACGTTGCCGATGATGACGGTGAGGAGATTGTTGAAATCGTGCGCTATGCCCCCGGTGAGCTGGCCAACCGCTTCCATTTTCTGGGACTGGCGGAGCGCTTCCTCCATTTGCTGCCGGCTGGCGATTTCCTCAGCAACCCTCGATTCAAGCGTGTCGTTGAGCTCGCGAAGGCCGGTTTCGGCGCTCGGTGATGTCATAGATGACGCCAATTCTCCGCACACCTGCAGTCTCGGCGTCGCATACGGTCTCGCCCCTGCGCGTGATCCAGCGATGCTCGCCGTCGTTGCGCCTGACGATGCAGACTTCCGCATTGGAAAAGGCCTGGTCATCGTCTTGGCCAAGCAGCGGCTCGAAACCTGGCTGCACGACGCTGTTGATGGTAGCGACGGGGAGGGCGGTGGCCGGATTCAGCCCGAGCACGCGGCAGAATTGCTCGGACACCGCAGCCGTCGCATAGCCGGCTACATGCTCAAACGTGCCGACGCCGCCCGCCGTCTGCGCAATCCGGAGCTGCTCCTCGGTGCGGCGGCGGGCGGTTACGTCGACGAGGATGCCGGAGAAGCGCTTTGGCCGGTCCTCGGCGTCGTAGAAGCAGCGGCCATGCGCTTCCATCCAGCGCACCGTCCCGTCGGCCGCCAACAAACGGAAGCTTTTGGCGAAGAGCTCGGCGCCGTGCACCATGCCGGCAACGGCGACCTTGATCCGCGCCACGTCTTCGGGGTGGATCGGGGCGAAGAAGGTTTCGGTGGGAACGCCGTCGTCGGAGAGCGGGATGCCGTACAGCGCGGACATGCGCGCATCCAGATAAAGGCGATCGGCGGGGATGTCCCAGTCCCAGCTTCCGGAGGCACCCGCGGCGGCAAGCGTGGCTTCGAGCCTTTCCTCCAGATCAACGAAAGGATCGCGGACGGACTGCATCAGCAAATACCGCTGTTGGGAGGCGAACATCCAGCACGCATCAATGGTCGCCGACAACCCGCTCGATGAAGTCAGCGAGGAGCAGCTGGAGCGAGGCGAGCGAGGGCAGGTCCATCAGCATCGCAATATAACCGCGGATGTCGCGATTGCGGATCGAAAAGTTGATGTAAAGGAACAGAACCGTCCCATCGCCTGCAGGGTCACCGTTGGCGAAAAGGTCGTCTCCCCCGCCGCGGATGACGCGCGGGGTCGACATGTTGAGCGGCCGCTGCAGCATGTTGGCCATGGTGGCGAGGCAGTTGTTGAGAATGATGTTGCCGGTCTCGGCAAGCGCCTCCTCTTCCATCTCTACCAGCTCCTCGCGGGAAAGCTCTTCGCCGGTGACGGCGTTGACTAGCGACAGGCTGTTGGCTTCGGGAAAAATAAGAAGGGCTCGACCCGAAAAGGCGCCTTCGAAGGACTGCCTGACGGCGACCAGTTCGTCGCTTTCGCGCTCGCCCAGCAGGCTGACCGCCTGGTTGCGGCTTACTATATCCACGGCGGGGACCGAGAGAAGAACCTGCTGGCCGACCATCTTGCGGAGCGACGCCGCGGCCCGGCTGACGCCGATATTCACCACCTCAGTGAGTGCGTCATGCTCCAGCTCGGAAAGTCGGATGTCCGCTGGTCATTGGCTGGCGTAGCGGAGGCGGAGGGCTGCGCCGGAAACGAAGCCCTCGAGTCCCTCGGCGGGAGAGGGGCTTCGGGACGAAGGTCGCGTTGACGGCGCGCGCGCGGGCGATCACTTCATCCTGGATGTTCGCAGTGATGATCGCGATCGGCATATTCGGGAATTTCTCGCGAAGTTCGCCGGCGAGCTCGAGCCCGTCTTTCTCCTCCATGTTGAAGTCGAGAAGCGCAAGGTCGACCTGCTGCCGATCTACGATCTCAAGCGCTTCGGCGGCGCTGCCGGCTTCGACGCGGTCCCATTCCGGCTGAAGCTTGGTCAACGCCTTGCCAGCGTTGATCCGTGCCAGCTTGCTGTCGTCGACGATGAGAACCGTGAGGGACATTCATTCTTCCTTGTGCGGATTTGGTTGGGTGATGTGGTAGCCGCCCCGTTCGGCGCCGTTCAAGCGCCTTTCCGCGCCGACGCTGAAACGGTGTGATCCTTCGAAGGCTCCGGCCCCGCTGCCTCGCCTCGCTTCATCAGAGGCGAAAGCCAGCGCTCGATGAACGATGCGGACGGGCCGCGTATTTCCGGCTGCGCCGCGAGCAGGATCTGGAAAAGAGCGGCGTGCATGTGCTCGCAGTCGGTGAGGTCGACGCTTTTGGCGCCCTGGCTGAGGAACTCCAGGAGCTGCTCGGCTTCTTCGACGCGGCAGCGGCCACTGAGGCGAATGACGCCGCCTTCCACTTCAACCGTCATCCGATCACCTCCGGAAGATCAAGGATCAGGAGGACGCTGCCATCACCGAGAAGCGTGGTTCCGGAGACGCCTTTGATGCCGGTGAGAAGGCCGGTCAGCGGGCGGAGCATGATATTCATCCGTTCCGAAAAGCTGTCGACCGCGAGGCCTACGACGCCTTCGCCGCCGTCGACCAGCAGAACGTGGACCTCGCGTGCGCGCGGCCGCATGGCGAGGCCGATCAACTGGGCAAGATCGAGAAGGGGAATGGTCCGGTTGCGCAGGACGAAGGCCTTGCCGAGCCCGATGGGAAGGATCCGGTCTTCGGGTACGCGGGCGGTTTCCACGATGAGCTCGAGAGGGATGGCAAATTTTTGTCCCGCGACGCCGACCAGCAGAATGGTAGTCAGTGCAGCTGTGGCCGGCAGGCGAAGGCTGAAGGTGGTGCCATGACCGCGCCGGCTCGCGAGCGCGATCCGACCTCCGACCCGCTCGATTGCGGTGCGGACCGCGTCCATCCCGACGCCGCGACCGGATACATCCGACACGTGCTCGGCCGTCGAGAAGCCGGGGGCGAAGACGAGCTGGATCGCAGCCTCGTCGTCGAGCGCCGCCTCCGCCCCGATCAGCCCCCGTTGCTGCGCGACCTTACGGATCGCATCCGGGTCGATGCCGGCGCCGTCGTCGCTGACTTCCACCAGCACCTGATCGCCGAGGCTTTTCGCGGCAAGAACGATTCGGCCGGCGGGCGGCTTTCCCGCGCTTACCCGGGCCGCGGGTGGTTCGATGCCGTGGTCGATTGCGTTCCTGAGCATGTGGAGAAGCGGCTCGAACAAAGCATCGGCGATGGCCTTGTCCACCTCCGTGTCGCCGCCCTTCACCTCGAACAGGATGTCGCGGCTAAGCCGTGCCGCAATCTCGCGGACAAGCCGCGGAAGGCGCCGAAAAGACCCGTCCAGCGCAACCATGCGGACGCCCATGAGCTGACGATGAAGGTCGGCGACGATCCGGTCGGTGGCAGCCTGGCTCGCGCGGATCGCTGCCGCGACGGCACGGGGGTCGGTGCCGGCCTCGATCTCAGCCGCAAGGTGCGAGAGGCCATTCTTGGCGACCACGAGCTCGCCGACAAGATCGACAAGGCTGTCGATGCGCGCGGATTCGACGCGCATCGTTCGCGTTCCGCTCGGGTCGCGCGGCCTTGCTGCCTCGCTTGTTTCAGGCGCTTCATGACCAGTAGAAGAGGGCGCAATCTCGGTGAGTTCGACTTGGTCGGCAATGAACCGGAACGGCTGCTGCACTTCGCCCCGGGTGGCCGAGGAGAGCGCCTCGACGAGGAGGTTGCACTGAAATGGATCGAATTCCTCGAGCGGCGGCCAAGGTTCGCGAGCCTCAATGCTTAGAGCAAGGAGTTCGGGGATCGAGGCGATAAGGGCCAGCGGATCATCGCCGCTGAAAAAGTAGTCGCTGCGCGGCGCGTAGCGAACCGCGACCAGCGGCGTTCCGGCAGCTGCAGCTTCGGCGATCAGCGGCCGCTCCCTTTCCAAAAGGCGCTCCAGCCAAAGCGGCGCCTGATCCAGCGGAGCTATGCTGGAAGCGTCGCTGCCGCTCCCGAAGGCGCTCAGCGCATTGGCGATCCGAACGGCTTCCTTGGCGGCATCGGCCGGAAGTGCACCAAGGTTTTCGAGAGCATCGATCCAGCGGTCGCACTGGTCGATGCAGTCAAGGAGGCCGCGGCAGACCGAGGGCGTCATGTTCTCCCGGCCGCCGCGGACGGCGCCGAGCAGGTCTTCTGCGGCATGAAGTGCGGCGCCCATTGGCGCCAGATTGAAGATGCCGGCCGAGCCTTTGAGGGTATGGATTGCGCGGAATGCGCTTTCGATCCGGCCCGGGGCCACCGGGTCGCGTTCAAGCGCGGCAAGGTCGGCAGTCGCTCGGCCGACCAGCTCGCGCCCCTCGATCAGGAATTGTTCGAGCAGCTCGTCCATCAGCCCCGTCCGTAGACGATCGCTTCCGGGAAGCGGCGCGCCGTGAACTTGCCGGAAATCCGGCTCATCGACTCGGTGTGGCCGAGGCAGAGGAATCCGTGCGGGTGGAGCGCATCATAAAGGTTCTGCGCGACCACTTCCCGCGAGGCCTCGTCGAAATAGATGAGGAGGTTGCGGCAGAAGATGATGTCAAAGCGTCCCTGCGCGGCCATGGCCTCCCAATCGACCAAATTCGTCGCGGTGAACTTCACCGACTCCTTCAAGTCCCGAATGATCTCCCTGTGGCCGTCGCCCTCCGGTTCGAAATATGTGTCCAGAATATCCCGCGGGAGCTTGGAAAGCGCGCGGGCGCCATAACGGCCGCGCGCAGCGGCCTGAAGCGCCTCGGTGTCGATGTCGGATCCGACGATCTCGATGTTGTAAACGTCGACGATCGGCCAGTTTTCGAGCAGCCAGATCGCGATCGAATATGGCTCCTCGCCGGTGGAGCAAGGCATCGACCAGATGCGGACGAGGTCACCTGGCCGGCGACCGCGAACCACCTCGGGCAGGAGTGATTGGCTGAGGCAGCGGAGCTGGTGCTCTTCCCGGTAAAAATAAGTTTCGTTGACAGTGAAGCTGTTGATCAGCCGCTGCGCTTCCTGAAGGTCGCTGCGCAGTCCAGGACTGGTGATATTCTGGCTGCGCGGATCGACCGGCCTGCGGGCAAGCCCCGCGCCTGGGCTCTATTCGCTCATTGCTTCACCTGCGGCAAAGATCTGCCTTCCGCGCAGGTCATCGCGCAGACGCTTGCGGCCGAGGGAATTGCCGTTCTTCGCTTCGATTTTACCGGCCTGGGCGGAAGCAGCGGCGATTTCGCCAACACCAACTTCTCATCCAACGGCGACGACCTGATTGCGGCTGCCAATTGGCTGCGCGACAACGAAGCGGCTCCGGCGCTTCTGATCGGCCACAGCCTCGGCGGCGCGGCTGCGCTGGCGGTCGCGCAGGAAATCCCGGAGCTGAGGGCCGTTGCGACGATCGGCGCTCCCTCCGATCCCGCCCACCTGGCGCACGTCTTCGGGAAGCATGTCGAAACCATTCGGAGCCAAGGTGAGGTCGAAATCGAGATTGCCGGGCGCCCGTTCACCGTGCGCAAGCAGCTGCTCGACGACATATCCAGCGCACGGCTCCAGCCCAAGCTTCGCGCGCTCCGCAAGGCGCTGCTGATCCTGCACTCGCCGGTCGACGATGTGGTCGGCATCGACAATGCCGGCGAGCTGTTCGGCTGGGCTATGCATCCGAAGAGCTTCCTCACCCTCGACCGGGCCGATCACCTGCTGAGGCGGCGGGAGGATGCCGCCTATGCGGCGCAGGCGATCGCCACCTGGGCCAACCGCTACCTGGAGCCATTTGCCGCCGAGAGCGAGAGCGAGGCATGGGCGCGGGTTTTGGAAACGGGAGCCGGTCAGTTCCAGCAGAGCATTGCACTTGGCAGGCACCAGCTGATCGCGGACGAGCCAACCGGAATGGGCGGCCTAGACAGCGGCCCGTCTCCCTACCAGCTGCTGCTTGCCGGCCTCGGCGCCTGCAGCGCCATGACGGTCCGGCTTTATGCCAAATGGAAAAATCTTCCGCTGGAGCGGGTGTCGGTCGATCTCAAGCATTCGCGGGCGCATCAGGCGGACAGCGCTGATTCAGCAGCCGGCGAGTCCCGCCCGAAGCTGGAGCGCATCGAGCGGGTCGTCCACCTCCAAGGTGACCTCACGGAGGCTGAGCGCGCACGCCTGCTAGAGATCGCGGAACGCTGTCCGGTGCACCGGACGCTCACGGAACCGGTGCAAATCCACACCCGCCTGGGCGACGGGGAGGCTTGAACATGTTCGCTTCTCAAGCGGCTCCAACAGGCTCTTCCTGGGCAGGCTGGAGCTTGTCCTGTGTCATCGTTTCGAAGTCGCTCGCCTCGTGCCGCTCGTGGAGCTGGCTTGCAGGATCGCCCATAACCCGGTTCACCATGCGGCCGCGTTTCACCGCGGGACGCGCCCCCAGGGTTTGGGTCCAGCGCTGCAGGTTTTTATACTCCTGCACCTGAAGGAACTCGCCCGCTTCGTAGATATCACCCTTGGCCAGGACCCCGTACCAGGGCCAGATTGCCATGTCGGCGATCGTATAATCCGGCCCGGCGATATATTCGGCCGTTGCGAGCCGCCGGTCTAGAACATCGAGCTGCCGCTTCACCTCCATCGCATAGCGGTTGATCGGATATTCGAATTTGGCCGGCGCATAAGCGTAGAAATGGCCGAAGCCGCCGCCCAGGAACGGAGCGCTGCCCATCTGCCAGAATAACCAGGACAGGCACTCCGCGCGCGCCGCGCCGGCAGCAGGCAAAAAGGCGCCGAACTTTTCGGCGAGATAGACCAGGATCGCGCCGGATTCGAAAACGCGCACGGGTTCGGATCCGCTCCGGTCCATCAGCGCCGGGATTTTTGAATTCGGGTTCACTTCGACGAAACCGCTGCTGAACTGGTCGCCTTCGTTGATCCGGATCAGCCAGGCATCATATTCGGCCGCTTCATGGCCAAGCTCCAGCAGTTCCTCGAGCATGATGGTCACCTTCACCCCGTTGGGCGTGGCGAGCGAGTAAAGCTGCAATGGATGGCGGCCAACCGGCAGTTCCTTGTCGTGGGTCGGGCCCGCGATCGGGCGATTGATGTTCGCGAAGCGGCCGCCGCTTTCCTTGTCCCAGGTCCAGACTTTGGGCGGGGAATATTCGGTGCTGTCAGTCATGGTCGGGCTCCAACTTTGTTTCTGTCACGTGTGCTTACTGGCGCTGCCGCAGCTTTACCGCCAAGTGCGAAGCTCATGGTTCGAGCGTGACGCGTGAGGCGGAGGTAGAAGGGCGATGCGAGGGAACATCAGTTCTCCAGTCGAGACAGCCAACGTTCGCTCCCGCGCAGGGGATCCGAAGTTTATGGATGGTGGAGCAGGGGTGATGCCAGCAGGCGCACCATCGCCCGTCCGCACATGAGAAGATCAGGTGCGCTAAAAACGGGCCATCCATGCCCCACACCCCGCGGTCCCGGCGAAGCCACGAGGCGTTCACCTGAGAGCGCCGGCAGGACGGAGTGCCGATGCATCGGAGCTTTTCTCCCCCCATGCCGTTCCAAAGGCTGAACTCCGGAGAACCCTTTAGTGTCGATCAAGCTGAAGCCGCTCGAGCAGCATGCCATTGTCGTAACCGGCGCTTCCAGCGGCATTGGACTTGCCATTGCGGAAGAGGCGGCTGCGCGGGGCGCTGCGGTTCTGCTCGTGTCGCGCAACGGAGAAGCGCTTGAGCGGATCACCAGTGCATTGCGCTCCAACGGCCGCCGCGCCGCTTTCTGCGTCAGGGACGTCGCCGTTCCGGACGACATCGAGCGAGCCGCCCAAACGGCCGTGGCCGCATTCGGCGGGTTCGACACCTGGGTCAACGACGCCGGAGTTTCAGCTTATGGCGCGATGGAGGAGATCCCGTTCGAGGATCACCGGCGCATTTTCGAAGTCAATTATTTCGGCCTTGTGAAAGGCTCTCTCGTCGCGGCCAGGCACCTGCGGCAGCGAGGCGGCGGAGCAATCATCAACTTGGGCTCGATCCTTTCCGACCGGACGATGATCTTCCAGGGACCATATTGCGCTTCCAAGCACGCAGTGCTCGCTGCAACGGACGCGTTGCGGATGGACCTCTTGCGCGACAATGCCAATGTTTCCGTGACGTTGATCAAGCCGGGTGCGATGCACACGCTGTTTACCGGTCATGCCCGCAACTACATGGGTGAGCAGCCTGCGTTCCCGCCGGTGATATACGATCCGCGTCTGGTTGCCGACGCCGTGCTGTTCGCGGCCGAGCATCCCAGGCGAACGCTCTACGTGGGCGGTGTAGGCTATCTCCAGTCGCTGCTGGGACGCGTGTTCCCGGCGCTCACGGACAGGATCATGGCGGCCGTGATGGTGCGTGCGCAGCAAGCCCCTGACGATCCGACGGATCCCGCGCGGCGCGACAATCTTTACCAACCCCGTCCCGAGGGAGAGATCGAAGGCAGCCAGGACGCTTATGTCCGCCGGCAAAGCCTTTTTCTTCAAGCGCAAAAGCATCCGGCGCTTGCGGCTGCCGCCTTGGGCAGCATCGCACTTGCCGCCCTTTCCCTTTTATCCCCGGCCACAAGGGCTGCCTTTGTGAGCCGTCGCGAGCGACTGAGCGCAATTCGAACTTGAGCCAAAACACTGGAGGAGAAGCAATGGACGCCACCACAACAGTTCGGGAGCCCGAGGAGCGAAACCGGGCCGTGACGGCTGCAATGGGCATGGCCGCTGGAGCGATCGGCGTTTGGGCGCTCGACCGCGCCGATTATTTCCTTTGGAACCGGGAGGCTCCGGAGACGCGCGCTGCCACCACAGCGGTGCGTCCGCATGGAGAGCCGCCGGCCGGGGTGGTCGCGACCGAGCTGGAGGAGGCGAGCGGCCGCGAACTTAGCGAAAAGCAACACGGCGCCGCCGAACAGGCCGTTCATTATGCGATCGGGATCGGTCCGGCTGCCGGCTACGCGCTTCTGCGCGACCAATTGCCTGTGCCCGGCCCCGTGCGCGGGCTTCTCTATGGCCTGGGCGTGTTCCTCTTGCAGGACGAAGGGATAAACGCGGTGACAAGCCTTGGCGCCAACCCGCGCGATTATCCGTGGCAGGCGCATGGGCGGGGCCTTGTCGCGCATCTGGTATACGGATTGACGACGGAACTCGCGCTCAATGTCATGGAGCGCTTGGTCGCGAGCGATGCGGTTCAGGCTCGGATCGGAACCGGCAATGACCGGTGAAGCTTCGAACAAAGTGCTCGTCGGCTGGCGCATTGGCGAGGCTGGCGGCGATAGCAACGAGCGGAGGCGAAGATGCGCGATGACTGTGCGGATGGAAGCGGCGGTGGCAAATCGCGCGCTCTAAAATTCATTCTCGGGATCGGCGCTCTTGCGGCCGGTGGAGCCGCAATAGCCATGAGCCGGAAGCTGAGCGCCGACCGCGGCGATCCCAATCGGACGCTGTTCGGCGATGGGCCGCTAGCGGCGGCGCGGAGCGGTGCGTCGGGCGATTACGCGGAAAGCACGCTCATCAGCCGGGCGGTAACCATCAACCGCTCCCGCCAGGAACTCTATGATTTTTGGCGCGACTTCACCAACCTGCCCCGGTTCATGGAACATGTGCGCTCGGTGACGCCGCTTGATGGCACGCGCTCGCGCTGGGTGATCGAAGCGCCGGCGGGAGGAACCGTCGAATTCGTTTCCGCGGTCACGGAGGATGAGCCCGGCCGCCTGATCGCCTGGTCCTCGCAAGAAGGGGCGGATGTCAGGAACAGCGGACGCATCGAATTCATCGACGCACCACCAGGGCGCGGAACAATCGTCCGGGCGACGATTGCTTACGACCCGCCCGCGGGAGCGCTGGGACGGGCGGTTGCGACCTTGTTTCAGCGCGAGCCGAAGCTGCAGGCGCGGAGCGACCTCAGGCGCTTCAAGCAACTGATGGAGACGGGCGAAGTTACCACGTCCCAGCCTCGCCCCACCGAAGCGGCCGCCGCCTGAACCGACTCTAACAGGGCGGACTAAGAGGCCTGACCGACAAAGAAAGGAAAGCCAATGCGCGCGCTCGTCTGGCACGGCAAACATGATGTTAGGATCGACAATGTTCCCGATCCCGAGATCATCAATCCTCGGGATGCAATCCTGAAAGTGACCTCCACCGCCATCTGCGGCTCCGATCTCCACCTTTACGATGCCGTCATCCCGACTCTGCAGTCCGGCGACATTCTTGGCCATGAGTTCATGGGCGAAGTGCTCGACGTCGGCTCGGGCGTAGGGAACCTCAAGAAGGGCGATCGCGTCGTTGTTCCGTTCCCGATCTCCTGCGGCAGCTGCTTCTTCTGCGGAAAGCAGCAGTTTTCGCTGTGCGACAATTCGAACACGGCCGAAAAGGCCGATATGTCGGAGACCCTTTACGGGCACCAAATGGCCGGCATCTTCGGCTATTCGCACCTTACCGGCGGCTATGCCGGCGGCCAGGCGGAATATGTTCGCGTTCCCTATGCCGACGTCGGCCCGATGGTGATCCCGGACGGCATGGAGGACGATCAGGTCCTGTTCCTGACCGACATCCTCCCGACCGGCTGGATGGCGGCCGAGAATTGCGACATCGAGGAGGGCGACACCGTCGCGGTCTGGGGCTGCGGCCCGGTCGGATTGTTCGCGGTTCAAAGCGCGCTGCTAATGGGTGCACACCGCGTAATCGCAATCGATCATTACCCTCGCCGGCTCGCCCTTGCAAAGCAGCTCGGTGCCGAGGTCCTGGACTTCCGCGAAGTGCGGGTCTGGGAAGCTCTGATGGACATGACGGGCGGCATCGGCCCGGACGCCGTGATCGACGCCGTCGGCCTCGAAAGCCATGGCTTCAGGATCGACAACATCATGGACCGGGTGAAGCAGGCGACCTTCCTCGGCACGGACCGCGGCGCGGTTCTGCGCGAAGTGATCATCGCTTGCCGCAAGGGCGGCCGGGTTTCGATCCCGGGCGTCTATGGCGGCTTCGTCGACAAGTTCCCGATCGGGGCGCTGATGGAAAAGGGGCTGCAAGTGAAGAGCGGCCAGACCCACGTTCACCGCTATCTGCCCGAACTGCTGCGCCGGATCGGCGAGGGAGAGATCGACACCACCTTCCTGATCAGCCACCGCATGCCTCTGGAAGAAGCGCCCGAAGGCTATCGCATGTTCAAGGAAGAACCGAACGAGTGCACCAAGGTGGTGCTGAAGACAGGGCACTGAGCGGCGGCGGTGCGTTCGGAAATGTTGAGGAGGTGAACCCGCCCCGGCACCAGCCGGCCACGGTTATCGGGAAGCTTCCGGAATGAACAAGGGGCCAGTCGCCGCAGAGGAGAAAAGCCATGAACCAGCGCAAGTTCGCAATCGTCACCGGAGCTTCAACCGGAATTGGGCTCGAGCTCGCCAAGCTTGCCGCACAGGACGGTTACGACCTCCTCGTTGTGGCCGATACGCAGTTGGCCGATGCATCACGCCAGCTGCAGAGCTATGGCGTCGGCGTGTCGGCGGTCGAAGCCGATCTTGCGACGTTCGAGGGCGTTGATCGGCTGCTCACAGCCGCCGCCGGTCGGCCGGTCGACCTCCTCTTCGCAAATGCTGGCCACGGACTTGGCGGGCCCTTTCTGGAGCAGGACGTCGCCGGTTGGCGGCACGTGATCGACACCAACATCACCGGCACCCTCTACCTCATCCAGAAGGTGGCTCGCGACATGGTGGCACGAAACGAGGGACGGATCCTCATCACAGGCTCCATCGCCGGCCACATCGCGGGTGCGTTCCACGCGGTCTACAACGGCAGCAAGGCCTTCATCGACAGCTTCTCGGATGCTCTCAACAACGAGCTCAAGGACACGGCGGTCACCGTCACCTGCTTGAAGCCCGGAGCAACGGAAACCAAATTCTTCGACCGTGCCGAGATGGACGACACGCGTATGGGCACGATGACCAAGGATGATCCCGCCGATGTCGCTAAGACTGGCTACGGAGCGATGATGAGGGGCGAGCGGAGCATCGTCTACAGCCTCAAGAATAAGCTCCAGGTAGCGGCTTCGAAGGTGCTCGGCGGCGGCGTATCGGCAGAAATGCACCGCAAGCTTGCCGAGCCTGGTACGGGCAAGGAATAGCGCCGGGGGGACCCGCAGCCATTTGGCTGACGTTGAAGCCCGTTCCAGCCGGCATCGAATAGGCGCTGCCCCGTCGCCACTTAGGTCATTGAGTGAGGCCGATGTAGGCCGATCCTCGCCGGGTCAGCCAAGTTCAGCTTGACCGGGAGCGGCCGCACGTGGCTTGAAGTAGCCGTTCGCTCTATAGGGCGCTCGCGAACGGAACCACTTCGGATTTGGCATGATCTTCAGGCTGCTGCTTTCGCTTTCGCTGTCGGTGCTGCCGCTGTTCGGCGCGGCTCGCGCTCAATCCGCCTCGTTCGACCTGGACGGACCGGCGATCAAGGCGATGGTGACGCGCGGAGCCGTGACGCTCCCCATCGGCCAAGTCCCGCAGCTCGCGGCTGGCGATCGGCTGCACCTGTCCGCTGATCTGCCCGCCGATCAACTCGGCAAGAACATGGTGGTGGTCGCGTTCCTTCGTGGCGCAACCAGCCCACCACCGAAGAACTGGTTCGTCCGGATAAAACCGGACAAGCGCAAGGCGGGGGGATCAACGGTTACGGTGCCGGCGGGCGCTCAGCAGGCACTCGTCCTGCTCGCGCCGGATGTACGCGGCGGCTTCGGCGCGCTGGTAAGCGCCGTGCGCGGACGACCGGGCATATTCGTCCGAGCTGCGCAGGATATGGGGCAGGCATCGCTCGATCGTGCGAGGTTAGAAGCTTTCCTTGACGGCGTCGGCGCAATCGACGCGTCAGGCGCGGAACGGCTGGAGGCCGCCTCGGCCGTTCTCGCGCGCAGTCTCGCGATCCGGTGGAATGCGGAATGCCTCCAGCGGCGGCCGAGCCTGCAAGCCGCCTGCTTGACGCAGAACAAGGAAGCGCTTGTGCTGCACGACGGCCGCGGCAGGACAAGTCTGACGGACACGCTGGCCGGGGCGCCCACCGACATCGCCTATCGCATCAGCGCGACCCCGCAGGGTGGATCGGGCTATTACAATCCTTATATCGGTCTGGTGCGTGACGTGGCGCGCCTGCTAGGAGCGTTCGGAACGGCGCAGTATCAATATATACCAGCTTTGGCGTTCGGCCGGGACAACACGCTGCGTCTCCTGCTCAACACCGCTCCGTCGTTCCGGAAACCCCACTCGGTCATCGTCGCGCCGCTTCCTCCGGTCCAGCAGCCCGAGCTGCCGACGATCCGCGCCAGCGAACCGAACACCATCACCTGTCTGGCCCGCCGGGAGCCGGTGCTGGCGATCCAAGGTGCGCCTCTTCTCTACGCCACCGGTTTTGCGCGCGACATGACGCTGCGGTTCAAGACGAAGGCCGGCGAGTCGATCGATCTGCCGGTGAAAGCCGACCCCATGAGTGGCGGGATCGTCTTGCCGCAACCCCCCGCCGGAGACATCGCCCTCAACCCGGTCGTCGATGCCACCTTGCATGGTTATTGGGGGTTCGATCCGTTCGCTGGTCCCAGGTTCACGGTGCAGAATGAGCAGCTGGCGTCGTGGCGCGCGCCCCAGCGCGCGGCGCTGATCGTCGGACGCGATAACGAGCTCAAGCTCGACGGAGGGGCGGCGGCCTGTGTGGAGGCAGTCTCGTTCGGATATGGTTCGAAACCGCCCGGTCCGGTGGAGTGGAAGCCGAACGGGCCGCAATCGCTCTCGATGACCTTGCCGCTCCACAAGGCGCGTGCGGGCTCCGCCACCCTTCAGGTCAGCCAATATGGGCAACGGGATCCTGTTCGCGTGCCGCTGAAACTCTTCGAGGAGGCAAGCCGTATCGATGGCTTCGTGCTCCACGCGGGCGATAGATCGGGCGTGCTGAAGGGCACGCGTCTTGACCAGGTGGCGAAGTTGAAGCTTGATCGGATAGTTTTTGCTCCCGGCGACCTCGAGCGCGTCGAGTCCGCGGATCAGCTTGCCATGACGAGCGCTGCCGATGGCCTGACGGATCGCTTAGAGCCGGGGCAGCAGATGGTCGCCAAGGTCGAGCTGAAGGATGGGCGGACGCTGTCACTGCCGGTGACAGTGGCTAGCCTGCGACCGCGCGTAGCCTTGGCCGACAGAAATGTGGAGCCGCTTTCCGGGTCCCTGCCGGTTGCGCTCAGCGTGCCCAGCGACGGTGTCGTTCCGCACGGAGCCACCATGGCTTTTTCGATCAGGGCTGAAGGGGAGACGCGATTTCGCGGACGCGAAGCGGTGGAAATCGGCACGGAGGACGGCTCTTCGGCGGTGACCGTGAAGATGGGCAACGGCCTCACCATGGTCGACTCCCAGGTCCTGGTGGCGAGGCTCGATGTCTCCAAGGGACTCGGAGCATCGGCGTTCGGGCCATTGCGTTTCCGCCTGGTGAAGGACGGGGTGCACGGCGACTGGCAGCCCCTCGCCAATCTGGTGCGATTACCCAGGCTTGGTGCGATCACCTGCGGCGAAACCCCGCCGAGTTGCACGCTTGCAGGCGCGGATCTTTTCCTGATCCATTCTGTCGCGAGCGATGCTGGCTTCAGCGATGCTGTCCAGATACCTCACGGCTATACCGGCACACGGGTCTCTATTCCGCGCAAGCCAAGCGGGGGCCTGTTCATGCGGCTTCGCGACGCGCCGCAGGTGGCGGTAAAGGCCGCAGTGCCTGACCAAGGTTTCGGCGGTTCTGCATCGGCCACGCACGGCGGCGAGGGCAGTCGCTTGCCGGGGCTTGAAGAATAGCACGCTGCCCGCACGACTGAAGGCACCGAAAACAACGGCCGCGGGACCGGCACCGAAGAGCTGCTCGCTTCTCGGGGGAGCGGCAAGCCTATACCGCGGGCGAGGCTCAGCGTGTGGGGTTCTCGCTCACCTGGTGCCGCCGCCATGGGAGAGTACCTTCGATTTCCGTTTCCAGCGAGAAGCTGAGGAACGTACGGATCAAGACGATTACTCCCAGCAGTCCGACGCTTTCCCAGGTCAAAGGTGCCGTGACGGTGGCGATGATGTCCGCACCCACCAGGAGTTCGAGCCCGAGAAGAATTCCTCGGCCGAGATTGGCACGGTACTGGTCGTAGGCGGCCTTTGGTGCGGCTCGCCAAGTGCGCATCAACTGGATCGTTGCGAAAACGACCGCGAGGATAATGACGACAACGCCCAAAAGCTCGAGCACGGTGGCGACGGGCTCCATCATCCGCGTGACCGACTCCAAACCGCCCGAACCCTGTTCCATTCGCTTCCTCTCCGTCGTTTTCGGAGCCGCTTGCCTGTGTCCGCCCGTGCCATCTGCGAGAGCGGGTGCGGTCAGGGGGAACGGTCAGTGAGGCAATTTCGATCCGATAGCGTCTGACGCTCCGCTCGTTGCCGACCTTTTCCTACGAGGCAGCAGCTATCAACTAGAAGTGCGCGTGGATCGCAGGAACGTTCGGCACTGAGCCGTGGAGCGTCCGCTGCCTTCGCAGAACAAGCGCATCGTCTCGGAGTTTCGAGGTGAGTATTGCTTGACCGGTGGCCGCGGCTTTGCCTTCGGAGTTTCGCGAGCTTTCCTGTCGGGCTCCGAACCTTCTTGTGCGGACCGTTTGGCCGCCGGCTTGGCTTTGGGGGATGAAGGCGCTGCTGCAACATCGCTCTTCAGCTTCGGCTCCGGCGCCGGGAGTGCAGGGGCGGCTGAGGCGGTCTGCGGGGGCGAAGCTTCGCTTGGCTGTGCCACCGTCGGCGGAAGCGCTGGCACGGCTGTAGGACCTTTGGCGCGCGCAGGCCTCGGTGCAGCGGTTTCCGGCTGCGGCTGGGATACGCTGTTGGCTTGATAAGTGCTTCTGCTGATCCAGGAGACCGCGCCGATTGTAACCCCGAGCAGCAGCACGACCGCGATGGCAGCCTTTGCAAAGCCGCGCGTTGGGCGGGCGGGTCTTGGTGCCGGTGCGCTCGGCGCGCGTTCGGCCGTTTCGGTTCGGCTGCTCTCGACCCGCGGAGGCTGCTTCGGCGGAGGCTGCTTCGGCGCAGGCTGCTTCAGTTGCTCGACAGGTGCCGGCGGCGCCCCACACAGGCGCTCGAGTTCGCTGAGGATCCGCTGCCACCCGGGATGGAAAGGCTGGCCCCGCCAGCCGGAAATCAGCGCCACCCGACTGCTGTCTCCTTCGCCAAGAGGTGTGATGCCGTCGGCGGACACTTCGACCAGGTTCTTCTGCTTACGGACCTTTGCCAAACTGCCTTGCTGAAGCGCCGAGGTAACCATGGATCTCGACCAAATGAGCAGGGCAGCCTTGGCGGTGCTGGCCTGCTCCAGGGCGGCGGGCAAGCCGTTGGGATCGCTGAGCGCGCTTGAAGTCACCGAGTATCCGGCAGAAGCGATCGCTTCGCTCAGCCGCGTCGTCGCCGTCTGCTTGTCCGCAGGGTAGATGATAAGAATGTCCGCCAAGTTTTATGCTCCTGCCTGCATCTTAGCAGAAGTCACGGGGAGCAACACTCGGCTTATCCAGCCACGGGCAAAGAGCGTGCGTGCGGTTTGGACGAATCGCCCCAGCTTGCTCCGAACAGTGGAGGTGCCTGCTCAATCCTCGCTGCCGAGCCGCGCGGCAAGTCGCTCGATTTCATCCGGGTTGAGGATCCAGGTCCGCGTCTTCTGGCCCTCGCGGTGGACGGGCTTGGTCAACAAGATGCGGGCCTGCGCCTTTGCGAAAGGCTTGAAGATGGCGAAATGCATGGCGCAGTCACGGAGCGTTCCGATCATTGGAGCCTTGCCGTCAAGATCGATCAAAGTCGCGGGTTCGTCCCAGGATATGGTAGACATGTGCTTACCTCCAGTTTGCGGCACCCAACACCATCGAAGTCGCCAGATATCAAGGCGGGGAGGGACGGGCGGTCGCGGCAAGAATGGACAGGGCGGGACGAGACTTGCACGCACCGAGCGACTCCGGTCATGTTAGAGTTGCTGGCGGTGGTTTGGGGCAGGAGAGCCAAAGGTGCGTACGAAGCTCAGCGTCTGCCTCAAGAAGACGCGGTTCGCTTCGGAGGAGGATGCGCTTTCGCACGCTCGCAGCATTGCCCTCCCGCTGAGGCCCTATCGCTGCGACCGCTGCCGGCAATTTCATCTGACCGGCCGGACCAAGGGAAAGCGGGTGCCTCGCCAAAGCGCATCCTGAAGCTGGACCGTGCTTGCCTCAAGGTTTAATTCGCGCGGACCCAATCGCTCGTTCGGTTCCATTATCCGGCGCCCGTTTTCGCCGAACCGGGGCTGGTGCGCGACGACATTAGGATCGGCATAGTAACAGTTTGCAGCAGCAGCATGTACTCTGTCGGAAAGCGTGCCTTGTGATATGGGGCAACCACCGATGACCGACTGGAGTGTCCCGATGCGATTTCTTGTGCTGCTTACTTCGCTCGCAGCCTTACTCGCCCAGCCCGCCGGGGCCGAGGTGCCGTCGAAGCTGCAGCTGATCGAGCAGCGTCTTGCCGCCATGGTCAGCGAGAATCCCGGCGAATATGGCATCGCCGCTTTGGACCTGGAGACGGGCAAGACCATCGGCTTCAACGGCAACCGGCCATTCCCGATGGCGAGCACCATGAAAGTTGCGGTGGCCGCCACCTATCTTGCCGAGGTCGATGCCGGGCGCCGAAGCCTTGACGACAGGATCGGCAACGTGACGGCGGGAAGCCTGATGGACGTCATGATAACGCGCAGCGACAATCGGGCGACCGACTTGCTGCTCGCGGCGCTTGGCGGCCCGTCCGCTGTCGATCAGTGGCTGCGGGGCCACAAGCTCACCGGCATGCGGGTCGATCGCACGATCGCCCAGCTCCTTAGTGCACGCCGGGACCTGCGCGATATCCGCGACTCGAGCACCCCGAGTGCCATGCTCGGCCTGCTTCGCGTGATCGATAGCGGCAACGCGCTGAAGCCCGAAAGCCGCTCGCTGCTGCTGGACATGATGTATCGCTGCCGCACAGGCTCGAACCGGATCCGCGGCATCCTTCCGCCGGGCGCGAGGGTCGAGAACAAGACGGGCACCCTCAACGGCTACACCGGGGACGTCGGCTTCCTCACCTTACCGAGCGGGCGCCGGATTGCGGTCGCGTTTTTCGCGCGGGGCGGGGAGAACCGGTCTGGCGTCATCGCGACCGCAGCGCGCGCGATCTATGACGGCTTCGGGGCCGAGCCGCGTGCCGATCCTGCCACCCGCGTTCTCTCACCTCAGCAGACCATTGCATCTCCTGCCGCGGCGCCGGAGCGGGCCCACTCCGGTGGGAGTTGAGCGAAGCCGGCTGGCTTGAGGTCGGAGGTCGACGTCGATTCACCTCGCCGGCTTCAACCTATCGCATGATGTGGAATTCTCGGGGCCTGTCCTGATTGCGGCAACGGTTCCAAATCGCTTCGCTCACTCGGGCTGCCGTTAAGCCGGCGACGTTCATCCTGCTGGTCCCGCCGCTCAAGGTCGGGACACCGTTCAGCGTTCGGTGCGTTGATCGGCAGATGGACTCTGGCTGCTTTTCATCTGTGGACGCCCCCATCAGCGCAAGTGATTTTGTGGGTAA
>JADDQD010000123.1 GCA_016781555.1 Pseudomonadota bacterium
CTTTTCAGAGACTTGTGCATCGCCAATCTTGAGGCCCCGACAGCCGGCTTCGTGGATCAGCTTCCACGCCTTCGTTCCGGGCGGATTTTTGAAGGTGGAGCCGCCCGTCCGGCTCCTCAGCGGCTGGCTTGCTTCACGCTCCTGCGCGATCCGGTCCATCTCCGCGCCGATAGCGCGTGCCTCCCCCGGCACGCCTTCGAACAGAGCCTCGACGATGATGGCCCCTTCCGGCGCTTCGCTGTGGCGATAGGTGTAACCGAAGCGCTCTTTGGGCCACCTCTCGACGCTTCCATCGCGTAGAACAAGCGTCGCCTCGACGAGAATGTCGCACACTTCTCTGCCATAGGCGCCCGCGTTCATCCGCACGGCCCCGCCGACAGTTCCGGGAATCCCGCGGAGGAACTCAGCCCCGGCGACGCCCGCGTCACGGGCAGCGCTCGCAACGGTGATTCCCATCGCCCCGCCGCCGGCCCGCACTCGGTTGCCAGGCTCGATCCTCACCTTGGCCAGGCTCTTAGGAAGCCGGATCACCACGCCCGGAACACCGCCATCACGGACGATGAGGTTCGAGCCGACGCCTACCGGCAAAACGGGAAGGCTCGGATCAAGCTGGGTGAGGAAGAGTGCGAGGTCAGCGACATCCCTGGGCTTCACCAGCCAGTCAGCGGCTCCCCCGGTCCGAAACCAGATGAAGTCGGCGAGGGAGCCTTGCGGTGCAACGCTTCCGGCAAAGCCAGAAATCGCCGCTGGCGAGCCGCGCTCAACCCTTTCCCCTTCGCTTTCGAATCCTTTGCTGGCTCCGGCTGGGAGTGGGGAGGTGCGGCCCGTCACTTGCTGAGCCTGGCCTGGTGGATGCCGTCTGCGAGTCCCGCCGCCCATTTGGTGATGTCGCCGGCACCAAGGCAGATGACCATGTCACCCTTGGCTGCAACATCGCGCAGCTGCCCCGCAAGCTCGTCTGCATTTGACACCGCGCGCACCATTCGGTGGCCGCGCTGCTTCAGCCCTTCCACCAAAGCGTCTGCATCCACAGCTTCGATGGGCTCCTCGCCGGCCGGATAGACCGGCGCGACATAGACGATGTCCGCGTCGTTGAAGGCGCCCTGGAACTCGTCCATGAGGTCTCGAAGCCGCGTATAACGGTGCGGCTGCGCGACGGCGATTACCCTCCCCTGCGCAACCTCGCGGGCGGCGGCAAGCACGGCTCGAATTTCCACGGGATGGTGACCATAATCGTCGATGATGGTGGCGCCCTGAACCTCGCCGACCTTCGTGAAGCGGCGCTTCACGCCATCGAATTTAGCAAAGCCCTGGGCGATCACGTCGTCGGTGATACCCAGCTCGGCGGCAACACCAACTGCGGCAAGCGCGTTCTGCACATTGTGCCGCCCCGGCATCGGAAGCTCTACACCGGTGATGGTGCGAACGTTGCCGGTTCGATCCCGAACCGACACGTCAAACCGGTTGCCACCAGCGAACGGCTGAACATTGTCGCCGCGTATGTCAGCCTGCGCAGCAAAGCCGTAGGTTACAACGCGCCGATCGCGCAGGCGCGGGATGATCGCCTGCACTTCGGGATGATCGACGCAGAGCAGCGCCGCTCCGTAAAAAGGCACGTTTTCGACGAACTCGACGAAGGCGTCCTTCACCTTGTCGAAGCTTCCATAATGATCGAGATGCTCCGGATCGATGTTTGTAACAACGGCAATCGTCCCGTCGAGCCTCAGGAAGCTGCCGTCGCTTTCGTCGGCTTCCACGACCATCCAGTCGGACGTTCCAAGCCGCGCGTTGGACCCGTAGGCATTGATGATGCCGCCATTGATCACGGTTGGATCAATGCCGCCCGCGTCGAGAAGCGCCGCCACCATCGACGTGGTGGTTGTTTTGCCGTGCGTTCCGGCGACCGCGACGGTGGACTTCAGCCGCATCAACTCAGCGAGCATTTCGGCCCTGCGCACAACCGGGATCCGCCGTTCATACGCGCAGACCAGCTCGGGGTTGTCCTTTCGGATGGCCGTGGAAACGACCACCACCGCCGCGTCCGAGAGATTGTCGGCGTGGTGGCCGATCTTGACCGGAATGCCGGCTTGACGGAGCCCTTGCACGACGTAGCCTTCAGCGACGTCGGATCCCTGAACCTTGTAGCCGAGGATGTGCATCACCTCGGCAATCCCAGACATTCCTATCCCGCCGATCCCGATGAAGTGGATCGTGCCGATGTCAGTGCCGACACCTTTCATGCATAGGCACCTTGGGGCAGAGGGCGAAGAACCATCTCGTCAGCCGCAAGTGCATCGGCGGCGGGATCGCGCCCGATCCGCTCGACGAGATCGGCGAGGTCTTTGGCTGCGTCGGGCCGGCCGACCGACTTGGCACGCTCAGCCGCGTTGGTGAGCCCCTGCGGGTCGAGGCCAAGCTTCTGCATCTGCTTGGCAAGCTCGACTGGCGTGAATTTCGACTGGAGAATCATGCGCGCGCCGCCGGCCTTCGCCATTTCGCGTGCATTGGCAACCTGGTGATTGTCGGTGGCCGTGGGGAGCGGGATCAGAATGGCCGGGCGGCCCGCCGCCGTCAGTTCCGCGATAGTGGATGCGCCGGCGCGTCCGATGATGAGGTGCGACCAAGCGAGCCGTTCGGGCATGTCAGTGATGTAGGTGGCGAGATCGGCGGGAATGCCAAGCGTTGCATAGCGGGCCCGCACTGCTTCTATGTCCTCCTCGCGGCACTGCTGCGTAACCTGCAGCCGCCGACGAAAGTGTTCCGGCAGCAGCCCAAGCCCGTCCGGCACCACGCTTGAAAGCACAGTCGCGCCCTGGCTTCCGCCGGTGACGAGCACCCGGAAGATGCCGTCTTCGCTGAGCGGCGGATAAGGCTGCTCGCGAAGGCCGAGAACCTCGTCACGCACTGGATTTCCGACGAGATGCACCTTCTCCTTGTGCGCCGACGCAAGGCGATCAACGTTGGGGTAGGCAGTGGCAATCGCATCGACCCTGGCAGCCACCAGCCGATTCACACGCCCAAGCACCGCATTCTGCTCGTGGATCAGCGAGGGAATGCCATCGCTTCGCGCAGCAAGCAGGGCCGGGAGGGCCGGGTAGCCACCGAAGCCGATCACCGCAGAGGGTCGAAAGGTCTCGTACATCCGCCGGGCCATGGCGCGGCCAGCGAGAATGTTCTTGAGAGCTCGAATCCATCCCAACGGACCGCCGCTGAGGCGGCCGGCCGGAAGGACGTGAACGGGAACGTTCTCGAACAATCCGGGAATGCGTGCCCCGCGTTCATCGGTGATGAGCGCGACATGATGCCCGCGCAGGGTTAGTTCCTCCGCCAGCGCGTGGGCGGGTATCATGTGCCCGCCGGTCCCCCCAGCGGCGAGGACATAATGGCGCGAAATGCCGATGCCAGCCATTAACGCCCGCTCCATTTCACAACATAGGGGGACCGATGGAGATAGGGGTTACGCCGGGTGAAGGCGAGCAGCAATCCCATGCCGATCGACAAAGCTACCATGGAGGAGCCGCCGTAGCTGATAAACGGCAGCGTCATTCCTTTGGATGGCGCGAGCTGGACGTTGACCGCCATGTTGATCAGCGCCTGCAGCCCGAATTGGCCTACGAGACCGGCCGTCGCAAGCACCACGAACCTGTCTTCTTCGTGCAGCAACTTGATCAATACGCGGGCAACGATGACCAGATATATGATTGCAATCGCTAGACAGGCGATAAGGCCGAACTCCTCGCCGACCACGGAGAAGATGTAGTCGGTGTGGGGCTCGGGAAGCGAGAATTTCCTGGCGCCGCCACCGGGACCTGTACCGAACAGCCCGCCCGAGGTGAGCGTCCTCAGCGCGCTATCGGTTTGATAAGTATCGGTGTCGCCGGCCCCACCGAAGAGGAACGCATCGATGCGCGTGGTTGCAACAGGATAGAAGAAGTAGGCGGCGATGACGCTCACCACGGCGCCGAGGCCGAGAAGGCTTAACAGCCGCATGGACGCGCCCGAAAGCGTAATCAGCATCAGCCAGGCTGTCGCGAAGATGATGGTCTCACCGAAATTCGGCTGCTGCATCAGCAGGACGGCAATGATGCCGAGTAGGAGCGCGCTGAGCGGCACCACCGGCAGCGACTTGTCCTTCTCACGCAGCGAAAGAAGCCAAGCAATGCTGACGATGAAAAGCGGCTTCAGGAACTCGGACGGCTGAAACTGAGCGAAGCCAACGCCTATCCAGCGTTTCGCACCATTCACTTCCTGGCCGATGACAGGGACGAAGACGAGCAAAACGGAAAAGAAGGCGGCTCCACCGAGGCAGAGGCGCCGGGCCGTAGCCCTGGGAAGCATCGACACGGCGATCATCACCGGCAAGGCGACCATGATCCAAACGAGTTGCCGATAAAAATAATGAAGCGGGGTGAAGCTAACGGCTCCACCCGAATAACGGGTCGCGGCAGCCGGTGAAGCGGCCGCCACGGCGATGAGGCCAATCGAAACAAGCACAACGACGAGCAGGAGCAGAACCCGGTCGATCTCCCAGAACCAGCGGCCGACCGCGCTTCGGTCCGAGCGTCCAAACTTACCGGACGCGCTACGCTGCCTGGCGGCGCTCGCCACTTCCCCGTGCCAAACGTTCATTGCAAAGCCTCCACAGCGGCCCGGAATGCCTCCCCCCGCGCCTCATAATCCTTGAACTGGTCGAACGAGGCGCAGGCGGGCGAAAGTAGCACCACCTCGCCCGGCTTCGCGTGCTTCGCAGCACAGCCCACCGCCTCCACCAGCATTTCGCATTCATTGACCGGCAGCTTGTCGGAAAGCAGCCGCGCGAACGTCGGCCCCGCCTCGCCAATCGTATAAGCTGCTTTGACGTGGTCGAGGTAAGGCGCGCACGCTTCAAGATCGTCGGATTTCGGCAACCCGCCGAGGATCCAGTGCACTGCCGGAAAGGCTGCCAGCGCGGGCGCCGTAGAGGTCGGATTTGTCGCCTTGCTGTCGTTCACGAACAGCACCCCGTTCTTCTCTGCGATGCGCTCCATCCGGTGCGGTAGGCCCGGGTAAGTCGCGAGCGCTCGTCCGGTTACTGAATCCGAAATCCCAAGCGCTCGAACAACCGCAACCGCGGCCGCCACATTCTGCGCATTGTGCGGCCCCTGCAGCGCAGGCCAGCGAGATTGATCCCTGACGTCGGCTGATGAAACGAGCACGCGCTTTCCACGCACCTGCGCGGCAATGGCGCGCGTGTAATCGTCCTCTGCGGCAATAACTGCGACATGGTCCGGCGACTGCATCGCAAACAAGCGCGCCTTGGACGCGGCATAGTCCTCAACGCCGTCATAACGGTCGAGATGATCTGGAGTGACGTTAAGCAGCACGGACACGTCTGGATCGAGGCTGCGGGTAAGGTCGATCTGGTACGAGGACAGCTCGAGCACATAAACGCCGCCATCCGGGAGCGGCTCCTGTGACATGATCGGAACGCCGATATTCCCGGCCATGGTGGTTGGAATGCCGGCCACCTTGAGGATGTGGTGCACGAGTGCCGTCGTGGTCGATTTGCCGTTGGTGCCGGTGATCGCCACCACCTTGTGCGGCGGCAAGCTGAGCCCCGCCTGCGCGAACAGCTCGATGTCGCCAATCACCGGCACATTTGCCTCACGCGCCCGCGCCGCGATAGGGTGGCGGTTCAAAGGGACCCCTGGCGAGACCACCACCCCGGAAAAGCCGTAAATGGAGGTGGTAAGCGGATCTGCGATGCGGGCCTTGCTGGCGGCGGCCGCACGCGCTTCTTCTCGCGCGTCCCACGCCATGATTTCGGCGCCGCTCGCGGCCAGCGCGTCCAGCGTCGCCATGCCAGAGCGGGCAAGTCCGAGAACGGCGTAGCTCTTTCCGGCAAAGGCGGGGCTGGTGATCATCTGAGCTTCAGCGTCGACAGGCCAGCAAGCGCAAGCACGAAGCTGATGATCCAGAAGCGGATCACGACGGTCGGCTCCGACCAGCCCATTTGCTCGAAATGGTGATGGATCGGCGCCATCTTGAAGACGCGCTTACCCGTCCGTTTGTAGAAGAACACCTGGATGATGACCGACAAAGCCTCCAGCACGAACAGGCCGCCGATGATGACCAGTACGAGTTCATGCTGGGTTGCTACGGCAATCGCGCCGAGCGCGCCGCCCAGCGCAAGACTGCCGGTGTCGCCCATAAAAACTGCGGCCGGGGGCGCGTTGAACCAAAGGAATGCGAGGCCTGCCCCTACGATGGCGGAACACAATATGGTGAGGTGGCCGGCGCCGCGGACAAATGGAATGCCGAGATAATCTGAGTAAATCGCGTTGCCCACGAGATAGGTTATCAGCAGGAAGGCGAGGCTGGCGATGATCACCGGCATTGTTGCTAGGCCGTCGAGCCCGTCGGTGAGATTCACCGCATTACCCGCGCCGACGACCACAAACGCCCCGAAGAAGATGTAGAATATCCCGAGGTCGACGACCGGACCCTTGTAGAAGGGAATATAGAGGTCAGTCCCAGTTCCTTGGAGAATGATGAAGCAGCCGATCGAGGCGACGACGAATTCGGCCAGGAGCCGCGTCTTGCCGGACACGCCCTTATGGCTTCGCTTGGTCACCTTGTCGTAATCGTCGAGGAAGCCGATGAGGCCGAACCCGACAGTGATGAAAAGGCATGCCCAAACGTAGCGGTTGGTGAAATCCATCCAGAGCAGAACCGCAATCGAAACGGATGTCAGGATCATCAGTCCGCCCATCGTCGGCGTGCCGCGCTTGGACAGGTGCGATTGCGGCCCATCGATGCGGATCGGCTGGCCCTTGCCCTGCCGAATCCTCAGCCAGCCGATAAACTTGGGGCCGATGAGGAGGCCGATCAGCAGCGCCGTCGCGGTTGCCGCACCAGCGCGAAATGTGATGTAGCGAAAGAGGTTCAGAACCCCCGGATAGCCAAGCTCTTCGGCAATGAATAAAAACATCAGTTGTTCCCGCGGGCCAAAGCATCGACGAGGGCGGATAGCCCAACCGAGTTCGATCCCTTGACGAGTATAGCATCGCCCGGCGCGATCAGGCCGCGCACGAGGCCGATCGCCGAAGCCGTCTCCCGCACATGCTCGAAATTAACTTTTTGGCCAAGCGCTTTTGCAAGCGCGCCCATTTCTTCTCCCACCAGGATTGCATGTTCAACACAGGCCGCCTCGATCGGCTCGGCAAGGCCCGCGTGGAATGCGTCGGCTCCTGCCCCAAGTTCCCGCATTGAGCCGAGAACCACGAGGCGGCGGCCTGCGACTTTCTGCGCGGCCAAGCTCTTCAGCGTCGCTCGCATGGAAGCGGGATTGGCGTTGTAGCTTTCATCGATCAGCAAAGCTTCCCCGCCGCCGGCCAGGGAAATCATGTGTCGCTCGCCGCGCCCCTTGATGCCGGGCAGATCGGCCAAGGCAAGGCCTGCGGCCGCAAGATCGCCGCCGAGCGCCTCGACCGCGCCGAGCACGGCAAGCGAGTTCGACACCCAATGCTCGCCCGGCTGCGAGATGGTGTAGGTGAGCTCCGCGCCTGGCATGACGGCGCTGACGAGAGTCCCGCCTGGTTGTCCCTCAACCACTTCACGCGCGCGAATGTCGGCACCATCATCGAGGCCGAAGGTAAGGATTTTGCGCGCGTGCGGCTTGGCGGCGGCGATAAGACGGTCGCGGTGCGGGCTGTCGAACGGCACAATGGCTGTTCCGCCGGGTTCAAGCCCCTGGAAAATCTCGCCTTTGGCATCGGCGATTTCCTCCTCGCTTGCGAAGAATTCTCGGTGCGCGGGGGCGATCGCCGTAACGATAGCAACATGAGGCCGCACAAGACGAGTGAGCGCCGCTAGCTCGCCGGCATGGTTCATGCCCATTTCGAAAATGCCGTAACGGGCGGTGCGCGGCATCCGGGCGAGCGACAGCGGCACGCCCGTATGATTGTTGTAGCTTTTTACCGAGCGGTGCGCCTGCCCTGGCGCTGAGCGGTGGAGGGCGGCGAACAGCGCCTCCTTGGTGCCGGTTTTTCCAACCGATCCGGTGACGCCGCAAATACGTGCTTCGCTGCGCGCGCGTGACGCGCGGCCAAGCGCGTTCAGCGCTTGGGTGGTGTCGGCAACATGAACATGCGGCTGCGCGATCTCATCGCTCACGAGAGCTCCGGCCGCGCCCGCGCCGAAGGCTCGCTCCAGAAAGCGGTGCCCGTCCATCGTTTCACCTTTGAGTGCAATGAACAGGTCCCCGTCGCTGACTTCGCGCGAGTCAAATGCAACGCCGCTCGCGTCAAAGGCGCCATGGACCGTGCCACCGCTGGCATCCGCGATTTCCGCAGCGGTCCAGAGCGCGCTCATGCCGCACACTCGCGGGCTACGCTGACATCATCGAAGGGAAGAACCATGTCCCCGACGATTTGCCCTTGCTCGTGACCTTTGCCGGCGAGAAGAATGACGTCGTCGGGACCCGCTTCGCAAATTGCGGCTGCGATTGCTTCGCGGCGACCCGCCACTTCCCTGGCACCGGGGGCGCCGGCGAGGATATCGCGGCGAATGAGGCCCGGCTCTTCGCTGCGCGGATTGTCGTCGGTCACCAGGACAAGGTCCGACATCCGTTCGGCGACGGCGCCCATCTCCGGACGCTTGCCAACGTCGCGATCCCCGCCCGCGCCGAAAACCGTGATCAGCCGCCCCCTCGCGTGCGGCCGAAGCGCTTCAATCGCGCTCGCAAGGGCGTCCGGCGTGTGCGCATAGTCGACATAAAGAGGTGCGCCGGCGCCGGTGATAACAGCCCGTTCGAGCCGCCCCCGCACCGGCTGAACCCGTGAAAGATTAGCGAGCGTCTGCTTGAGGGCGCCGCCGGTTGCGATCACCAGCGCCGCAGCTGTCAGAGCGTTCGCAGCCTGGTAGGCGCCGATCAGCGGAAGTTCGACCTTGTACGTAGCGCCACCTGCTTCCACCGACAGGCGCTGGCCAAGCTGCGTCGGCACCCGCTCCAGGAGGCGAAACGCTGTCCCGCGTGCACCCACCGTCATGGTGCGAAGGCCGCGCTCCTCGCACCGCCTCTCGACCTCTCCGGACTTCGGGTCGTCGGCCCATATCACCGCGGTGCCGTCGGGCTCCACCACTTCGGAAAACAGCCGCATCTTGGTTTCGAAATAAGCTTCCATCGTGCCATGATAGTCAAGGTGGTCACGGGTGAAATTCGTGAAAGCAACCGCCTGGACCGGCAATCCTTCGGTGCGAAACTGGGAAAGGCCGTGGCTGGACGCTTCAAAAGCGGCATGCGTCACGCCCTCCCGGGCGAGCCCTGCCATGTTCGACAGAAAAGTGACGATGTCGGGAGTGGTAAGGCCGGTTTTCACCTGGTCGTCGGCAGTGGTGACGCCCAGCGTCCCGATCGAGGCCGCATGGTGTCCGGCGATTCGCCAGAGCTGCCGAGCGAGTTCCACGTTGGACGTCTTGCCGTTGGTGCCCGTGACGGCGACCACAATTGCCGGGAAGGGCTGGAAGAACTTCGCGGCGAGACGCGCGAACTCGCGTCGTGGCTCCTGCGCCGCGATGTGAGCCGCACCCTCCACGTTGACGTCCGGGCGGGCGACAATGGCGACAGCACCCGCGCGGACTGCAGCGGGAATGAAGTCTTCCCCGTTGAAGGCGCTCCCCCGAAACGCGCCGAAGACGTTCCCGCCGGCCACTTTCCGGTGGTCAATGGCGAAACCTGTAACGACGGTATCATCGTCCCCGCCGATCAGCAGGCGTAGCCGCATCAGTTGCCCGTAGCGCCGACGAGCGGCAGCAGCTCAGAAACGTCGATGTCCCGCCGCTCGTCGGGCCTCACCCCCAGGAGCGCGCCGGTGCGTGCCACAACTTTGGAGACGATCGGCGCGGCGGTCCAGCCGGCGGTGGTGTAGCCGAAGGTGTCGGCAGTCGCCTTGGGAGCATCAAGCATGGCGATCACGACGTAGCGAGGATTGTCCATGGGGAAGGCCGACGCGAAGGTCGAGACGTTGACCTTCTTCGAATAGCCGCCGCTGCCGCTCTTTTCTGCGGTGCCGGTCTTGCCGCCGACGCGGTAGCCCACCGCCTCGCCCTTCCCTCCGCCCCCGTGAAGGACGTTGAGCCTG
>JADDQD010000027.1 GCA_016781555.1 Pseudomonadota bacterium
GATCGTTGGCGGCGCCGCCATCCCTCCGCTCGTGGGTCTCGTATCGGGCATGACCAGCTACGTGACGGCGTTCATCGTTCCAGCGGCCTGCTACCTGATGCTGGCCGGCTTTGCTGTGGCTGCGTCCCGTGCAGCGATAAGGCATCGCGGCGATAGCGCCACGGCCGCAGTTCATTGAGGTGGAGACCAGCGTGACCGCCCCCGCCCAGACCGGCTACAGGCAGATCGCTTTCTGGGCGGGATGTGCGGCGGTGAGCGCCGGCGTGCTGCTCCACATGCCGATGTATCTGGAGAGCCTGAGCGGCGGCCACGACATGTCCGACATGCCGATGGGCGCGGACATGACCATCGGCATGGCCGTGATTGTCCTCGGTGTCGCAGCCGCCTGCTATGGAGCGCTGCCCGCGCGTCACAGGAGCCTTGCCGAGGGGCATTCCCCAATGCGCTACGAAGCGCCGGACGATACGCCGCTCGGCGGCGCGCACATCCTCACGCTGATCGTGCTGGTGATCGGCCTCGTCATCGATACGATGAAGCCGGCCACACTGGGCTTCGTGCTTCCGGGACTGTCCCGTGAGTATGACATCGACCGATCGATGGCGGCCTTTCTCCCGTTCGTTGCGCTGATCGGCACGACGGTTGGATCCTTCGTTTGGGGCTGGCTTGCGGACGTCTATGGCCGGCGCGTTTCGATCATCCTCTCGACGATCATGTTCATTGCAACCTCCGTATGCGGCGCAATGCCCGACTTCGGCTGGAACCTCCTGATGTGCTTCCTGATGGGAGCCTCCGCGGGCGGGATGATGCCGGTCATCTACACTCTGCTTGCGGAGATCATGCCGCCGAAGAGTCGCAGCTGGGTGCTGGTGCTGGTTGGCGGAACCGGACTGGTGGGCGGGTATCTGGCAGCGAGCTTTTTAGCGAGTGTTTTTGAGCCGGTGTTCGGCTGGCGAAGCCTGTGGCTTCAAGGCTTCCCCAGTGGGATTGCGCTTCTCCTGCTCGCCAAGTTCATTCCCGAATCACCGAAATTCCTCGCTGAGCAGGGCCGGGTCGAGGACCTCCGCAAGCTTGCCCATCGCTATGGCATCGTCGCGCGACCTCTTGCCCCCGTGGCGGCTGACACCCACACCGTCCCGCAACGGCAGACCAAGGTTACGGTGGCGCTGGTGACGGCAGCGCTCGCCTGGAGCTTCGTCAATTTTGGCCTGCTCCTCTGGCTTCCTTCGGATCTTCAGGCGCGCGGCTACAGCTCTGCGCTTGCCAGCGGCATCATCGCGAAATCGGCCTTGATCGCGCTTCCCACGGTGGCGGCTGCCGCATGGTTCTACAGCCGCTGGAGCAGCAAGTGGACCCTGGTCGGCTCGATCCTGCTCACGTCCGTCGCGCTCGCCGGGACCTTGCTGGTTGACGAGATTTCCTCCGACCCCGTCATCGTTATCACTGTTGTCGCGCTTCTGATCATCGGCAGCAATGCCGCCATCGCAGTGCTTCTTCCTTATACTGCGGAAAATTACCCGCTCGGTGTCCGGGGTCGGGCGACGGGTCTGGTAGCCGGAAGCAGCAAGGTCGGCGGCGTTGCCGTCCAAACGCTTGCGCTCGTCGGCCTGGTGCCGAGCTTTGGAGCAGCGGCGCTGGTGCTGATCGCGCCGATGACTGCCGCCGGGTTTCTCGTCGGCTATGCCGGCCGCGAAACTCGCGGACGGAGCCTTCGCGACCTTGAGAGCGCCACGGCAGGGACCTGATGGCTCGCTGCACCATCACGGACGTTGCGGCCGCATCCGGCGTTTCGATCAAGACGGTGTCGCGCGTGCTCAACGACGAGCCGAGCGTCAGGCCCGAAACCCGGCGCCGGGTCCGCGAGGCGATGACGGCTATGAACTATCAGCCGAGCCTCCCGGCCAGAAGCCTCGCTGGACGTCGGTCCAGCCTCATTGCCTTGCTGTTCGAGAATCCGAGCGCCAACTACGTTTTCGCGGTGCAAAGCGGGGCCATGGCGAAGTGCCGGGAAACGCAGCTTCGGCTCCTCGTCCAGCCCTTGAACGACCTTGGCGAGCCGCTGATCGAAGAGGTTCTCGCCATGGTCGACCAGACGCACATCGATGGCGTGGTGATCACGCCCCCTTTGTCGGCCAATGCGGAGCTGATCGCCGCGCTTGATAGCCGCGGACTTCCGTTCGTCCGCATCGCACCCGACGGGACGTCACACTCTTCGCCTATCGTCGAAATGGATGACGAAGCGGCGGCGCACGAAATGACTTCCTATCTCCTAGCGCTTGGCCACAGGCGGATAGGCTTCATCAAGGGTCATCCGGGCCACCACTCAAGCAAGCTGCGGCTCGAGGGGTTTCAGGCAGCGCTGGCGAGCTGGGGTGTCGACCCTGCTGAGCAGCCGGTCGAGCAGGGTTATAACAGCTTCGAGTCCGGCCTCACTGCGGCGCGCCGGCTGCTGGCCTGCACACAGCGGCCGACCGCCATCTTTGCATCCAACGACGACATGGCGGCAGGCGCAATCTTCGTGGCTCATGAATTCGGGATCCGGGTGCCTGACGAGCTGTCCGTGAGCGGCTTCGACGACACGCAGCTGGCAAGCACCATCTACCCCCCGCTGACCACGGTGCACCAGCCGAGCTACACCATGTCCTACACCGCCACCGGGCTCCTCATCGACTTGATCAAGCGGAACGCGGTCCCAGCATCGACGCAGTTGGCCCACAATCTGGTGAAACGCGCCTCCACGGCACCACCGCGCCGGGCGAACTGATGTTGAAGGCCGACCCAGCTCGATCGGCCACATTCCAACCTCCTCAGCCCAGGAATCGCTCGTAGTCATACTTTCAGCCCACCGTGCTTGACAGCGCCGGGGTCGATGGTAGCGGTATCACAACCGCAGAACCACCGGGGCGAAAAGCGTGAGCGACAATTTTTCAGGGGAGATGCTGCCCACGGACTGTGGTGAGGCTGTCCTCGTCGGGCGTCTGCAGCTTGAGGCCGGCCCCACCCCGGTCGTCGTTCGGAACGGCACGGTCTACGATGTCTCAGCTTCCGCGGCGACGGTCGCCGATCTTCTCGAACGCCCCGATGCCGCTTCGGTCGAGGGGCGGGCGCTTTTCGGAACTGAAGACTTGCAGTCCGACCGGCTGCTGTCGCCGGTCGATCTCCAGGTCGTAAAAGCTGCCGGGGTCACCTTTGCGGTCTCGGCGCTCGAACGGGTGATTGAAGAGCGCGCGCGCGGCGACGCCGGAGCCGCCGCTGCGGTCCGCGGAAAGCTCGAAGCGCGTGTCGGCGGGGGGATTCGCTCGGTGGTACCCGGCACGGACGATGCAGGGCGCCTCAAGGCTGCCCTCATCGAAGAGGGCATGTGGTCGCAGTATCTTGAAGTGGCGATCGGGCCGGACGCGGAAATCTTCACCAAGGCGCCCGTGCTCTCGACGGTCGGCTGGGGAGCCGAAATCGGCATCCGCTCGGATTCGAGCTGGAACAACCCGGAACCGGAGATCGTGCTGGTTGTGAACAGCAGCGGCACGCCGGTCGGTGCGACGCTCGGCAATGATGTCAACCTGCGCGACTTCGAGGGGAGGAGTGCGCTCCTCCTCGGCAAGGCCAAGGACAACAACGCGTCCGCGGCGCTTGGGCCCTTCATTCGCCTTTTCGACGGGGGCTTCGGAATGGACGACGTGCGCAATGCCGTGGTCGAGCTGGTTGTTGAGGGAATGGACGGTTACAGGCTCACGGGCAGTAGCTCGATGCGAGAGATCAGCCGCGATCCCGAGGAGTTGGTCCGCCAGGCCATGAGCGAGCATCATTATCCTGACGGCTTCACCCTCTATCTCGGCACTTTGTTTGCGCCGGTGCAGGATCGCGACGCCCCCGGCCGCGGTTTCACGCATAAGCAGGGCGACAAAGTGCACATTTCAACGCCGAAGCTTGGCACTCTGGTGAACCGCGTCACGACATCCAAAGCGGCACCGCCCTGGCGCTTCGGCATCCGTGAACTGATGAACAATCTGGTGGCACGAGGACTTGTAGGCGTGGGCGCACGCTAAAACGAGACAGGATCAACATGGACAATCTGACCCACTTCATCAACGGCGAGGAAGTTTCGGCCGAGACTCCGAACGCGAGCATCAATCCCTCGAACACGGAAGAGGTGGTCGCTCGTTTCCCGGCCGGCGGCGCCGCTGAAGTCGATGCCGCCGCAAGAGCGGCACGGGCTGCATTCCCCGCCTGGTCGGACGCTTCGCCCGAGATCCGCTCGGACCTCCTCGACAAGGTCGGATCCACCATCATGGCGCGCGCGAAGGAGCTGGGCGAGCTCCTCTCGCGGGAGGAAGGCAAAACTGTTCCGGAAGGCACGGGCGAGGTGATGCGCGCCGCCCGCATCTTCAAATATTTCGCAGGTGAAGCGCTCCGCCGCCATGGCCAGACGCTCGAGTCGACGCGCCCCGGCATCGATGTCAGCACGCATCGTGAAGCCGTCGGCGTGGTTGGGCTGATCACGCCCTGGAACTTCCCAATCGCGATCCCGGCATGGAAGACCGCGCCCGCGCTGGCCTTTGGCAACACGATCGTCTTGAAACCAGCCAATCCTACGCCCGCTATTGCGCACGCTATGGCTGCGATCATTCACGAGGCGGGCGCGCCTCCGGGCGTGTTCAACATGGTGCTCGGCGAAGGCGGGGTCGGCGCGGCGATCGTCGACCATCCGGAAGTGGACGCCATCTCCTTCACGGGTTCGCAAGCTGTCGGCGGCAAGGTCGCCGAAGCGGCCATCAAGCGCCAGGCGCGTATCCAGCTTGAAATGGGCGGCAAGAACCCGCTCGTCATCCTGGACGATGCCGATTTGGAGCGTGCCGTCGCCTGCGCAATTGATGGGGCATTCTACGGCACTGGTCAGCGCTGCACGGCTTCTTCGCGAGTGATCGTCACCGAGGGCATTCACGACCGGTTTGTCGAGGCGCTCGCCGAACGCGCCAAAGGGCTGAAGGTCGGGCATGCGCTCGATCCTTCGACGCAGATCGGCCCTGCTGTGAGCGCAAGCCAGCTGGAGCAGAACCTCCGTTACGTCGCCATCGCCACGGACGAGGGCGGCCGCCTCGTAACCGGCGGGGAACGCCTGAATCTTGGCACACCGGGCTTTTATATGTCGCCCGCCGTCATTGCCGACACCGCGCCCGAGATGCGGATCAACTCCGACGAAGTGTTCGGGCCGGTGGTCAGCACGGTTCGCGTCAAGAATTACGAGGAGGCGCTTGAAGTCGCCAATCGCGGTCAGTTCGGGCTGTCGTCAGGCATCATCACCAACTCGCTAAAGCATGCGCGCCATTTCCGGCGCAACGTTCGGGCCGGCATGGTGATGGTGAATCTGCCGACCGCTGGCGTCGATTACCATGTCCCATTCGGCGGCACCCGCAAGTCGAGCTATGGCGCGCGCGAGCAGGGCTTCGCCGCGATCGAATTCTACACCCAAACCAAAACCGTTTATGTCGGGGGCTGATCGCGTGCCGAGTTCGAGCGACAACAAGGCGATCTATCCAAGCCTTCGCGGAAAAAGGGTGCTGATCACTGGCGGGGGCTCGGGGATCGGTGCCGGCATGGTCGAAGGCTTCGTTCGCCAAGGCTCGGAGGTCACCTTCTTCGACATCGCCGAAGAGGATTCGCGTGCACTCGTCGCCGAACTTGGCGGCGTCGGCCCCGAGCCGCACTTCGAGCGGGTCGACCTCACCGACGTCAAGGGAATGCAAGCGACTGTCGCGCGGCTGATCGAGCTAGGCGGTCCGTTCGATGTTCTCGTCAACAATGCTGCCAATGACGACCGACACACGATTGATCAGGTGACCGAGGAATATTGGGACAATCGGATCAACGTGAACCTCAAGCACCTCTTCTTCTGCGCCCAGTCGGTGATCCCGGGCATGCGGGAGCGGGCCGCTGGAGCGATCATCAATCTCGGTTCGATTTCCTGGCACCTCGGTATGGCCGATCTCGCCATCTACCAGACCGCAAAGGCAGCGATTGAAGGCCTGACGCGCTCGCTGGCGCGCGAACTGGGGGAAGACGGCATCCGGGTGACCTGCGTCGTTCCCGGCAATGTCCGCACGCCCCGCCAGCTCAAATGGTATACGCCCGAAGGCGAGGCGGAGATCGTCAATGCGCAATGCTTGAAGGGCCGACTGGTGCCTGAGGACGTTGCCGCGATGGTGATGTTCCTTGCCTCCGACGATGCGCGTCTTGTCACCGGCCACGAATATTTCATCGACGCGGGGTGGCGCTGATGGCGGCAGGCTCGCCCGTCAGCGTCTGGAGCCTTGGTGCCGAACTGGGGGAGGGGCCGGTCTGGGTCCGCCGCGATAGCGCCCTCTGGTTCACCGACATCAAGAAAAGGCAGATCCACCGCTTCGAGCCGACGAGCGGGGATAAGAAGAGTTGGGAAGCACCCGAATATGTCGGCTTTGCGCTTCCGGCAGCACCCGGCGGCTTCATCGCGGGTCTCCAGAGCGGCCTCTCCCATTTCGACGAGCGCAGCGGCGCATTTCGTCCTGTCGCGCTGGTCGAGCCCGACCTGCCGGCGAACCGCATCAACGACGGCACCGTCGATCCGAACGGCCGGCTCTGGTTCGGCACGATGGACAATGACGAGAAAGCGGAGACGGGGGTCATCTACCGGCTCGGCGACCATGGCAGCGTCATCAAATCGGGCGGCGAGTGCTGCATCACAAACGGGCCGGCGGTGAGCCCTGACGGGCGCACCCTCTACCACATCGATACCCTGCGGGGCCTTGTCTTTGCCTGCACGGTTTCCGACGAGGGTAGTCTGACGGAGCGCCGCCTTTTCTGCCAGATCGACAGCCGGGACGGCTATCCGGACGGGCCCACCGTTGATTCGGAAGGCTGCGTCTGGATAGGCCTTTATTCGGGCTGGTCGGCACGGCGCTATTCGCCCGATGGCAGGCTCATCGAAACTGTCCGTTTTCCGGTCTCGAACGTCACCAAGATTGCCTTCGGCGGACCGGATCTACGCACCGGCTTCGCCACTACCGCGCGGCAGGGGCTGAAGCCCGAACAGCTGGCCGAGCAGCCACAAGCCGGTGATCTCTTCGCCTTTGAGGTTGAGACTCCCGGCATATTTTCCGCCGAAGTGTCACAGGGTCTTTCCGACGAGCCATAGTCGGCGCCTCTGACGGCGCGCTACCGGCGCCTTTTTTCTCGGCGCTTGTCGCGAGTCGCATAGAGCCAGGCTGCGCCGATAATCAAAGGAATCAGCGCCAGCAGCAGGTACGCGATGAGCTGTCTCGTATCCATTGACGCTCCATTTGTTCGTGACAGCAAGAGCCCGCCACCGGCAGACTCGGGGCGGGCTCTCAGAGGCTGTTCGTCGAACGCCTCGACCCCAGAACGCCTCCGACCGTGAGCGGTTTCGCAGAGCTAACAATTTCTACCAGCGGAGCAATGAACCCATGACTTGTGTGAGTCTTTCGGTCGGCTCGAGCTAATGGGGCTGCGGGTGTCGCTCCGGATCAGCTCAATGAAAAAGGGCGCGGGACCAACCGGCCCGCGCCCTTTTTGCGCCCGCTCGAGCTTGGCTTAGCCTTGCATGTCCTCGAGCTCGCGTCCGCGGGTCTCGTGGACCATCTTCCGAACGAAGAAGAAGGAGACCAGGGCCGAGGCTGCATAGAAGCCGTAGGTAATGGGAAGGCCGATATTCTCGGCCATCCAGGGGAAGCTCAACACGATGGCGAAGTTCGCCGCCCACTGTGCAAGCCCGCTGACGGCGAGGCCCGAACCACGGATCTGGTTGGGAAACATCTCGCCGAGCATCACCCACATGACCGGACCCCAACTCAAGTTGAAGAAGATCACGTAAAGGTTGGCCGCCAGAAGGGCGATCGTGCCGACGTCGTTCGAAAGCTGAAGGCTTCCGTTGACCAGGCTCGCTGTCGAGAAGCAGACGGTAAGCACCGCCAACGTCGCCGCCATTCCGATCGATCCAATCGTCAGCAGCGGCTTGCGCCCGATCTTGTCGATCAGGAACACAGTGGCGATGCAGGCCGCGATCGAAACTGCGCCGGACACGATGTTGATCAGCAGCGCGTCCGCCTCGCTGAACCCAACCGACTGCCAAAGCACTGCCCCGTAATAAAAGACGACGTTGATGCCGACGAGCTGCTGGAACACTGCAAGCCCGATGCCGGTCCAGAGGATCGGGCGAACCCGGCCCGTATTCTTGTCGATAAGGTCGGAAAATTTCGGCTTGTGGTGATCGGCCGCGAGGCTGTCGCGGATCTCCGCGACTTTGCGTCGAGCCTCTGCGGCCCCGAACAGCCGCGTCAACACGCGTTCCGCATCGGCTTGACGGTCTTTCAGGACCAGGTAGCGCGGGCTTTCGGGGATGCCTAGCAAGGCCAGGAAGTAGATGGCGGCCGGGATCACCTGCAGCCAGAGCATCCACCGCCAGGCAGAATAGCCGAGCCAAAACTCGGCGGTGGATCCGCCGGCCGACTGCGCGAGGGCCCAGTTGGCGACAAACGCGCCGGTGAGACCAGTGATGATCATGATCTGCTGGACCGTCGAGAGGCGCCCGCGGATGGCCGCCGGCGTCACTTCGCTGATGTAGACGGGCGAGATCACGCTCGCTGCGCCGACACCGAGGCCGCCGATGAACCGCGCGAGGATGAAGATTTCAGCCGAGCCTGCCGCACCGGCAGCAAGTGCGCTCACGAGGAACATTACGGCCGCGAGCATCATCACGTTGCGGCGACCGATCCGATCCGCGAGGCGACCCGCGCTGAACGCGCCCACCGCGCAGCCGATCAACAGCGCCCCGACGAGCACACCAGTGCCGAGGGCACCCACGTTGAAGGCGCTTTCCAACCCCTCCTGCGTCCCATTGATGACGCCGCTGTCATAGCCGAACATGAAGCCGCCGATGGTCGCCACCGCGACAATCATGGCGATGAAGGACATGTTCACATGCCCCCCTGTTCCTTCCCTCATTTTCGTTTCCTCCTCTCCCACGGCCGATTCGCCGAATGGGTTGGCCGTATGTTAGCGGTAACTCAGCGGATGAAAACCATCATGTTGCCCGCGGCTCAATGGTTGTGGCGCGGCGGGTCTTCGGAGGTCCGGCGATATTTCACCGCAAGTTCGAGCACGCCGCCTTCTTGAAGCTGCCCGGTCTTTTCGCGGTAAAGCTCTTCCCACGGCGTCTTGCTCTCCGGCACGTCGGGAATGCCCTCGGCCCGGCGGCGCTCGATTTCGACCCCGTCAACAAGCGCATCGCAGCGGCCCTGATTGAGGTCGATGCGGATGGTGTCCCCAGTGCGGAGCCAGGACAGGCCTCCGCCAGCTGCGCTTTCCGGTGAGGCGTTGAGAATGGAGGGGCTGTCGGAGGTGCCGGACTGGCGTCCATCACCAAGGGTCGGGAGGCTTGTAATCCCGCGGTGAAGAAGCGCATCGGGTGGCTGCATGTTCACCACCTCGGCCGAGCCCGGCCAGCCGAGTGGGCCCGCGCCGCGGATCACGAGAATGCAGTTCTCGTCGATTTCGAGTGCGGGATCGTTGATCCGGTGGTGATAATCGTCTGAGCCGTCGAAAACCACCGCACGTCCCTCGAACACACCCTCCCGGCCGGGCACGGAAAGATAGCGCTGCCGGAATTCCTCCGAGATGACGCTCGTCTTCATGATGGCGAAGTCGAACAAATTACCCTTCAGGACGAGAAAGCCGGCGTGCTCCTTGAGCGGCGCATCGAAGGGGAAGATGACTTCGCGGTCCGTCGCTTTGCGCCCGGCAACGTTCTCGGCGAGCGTTCGGCCGGTGACAGTCTTTGCTTCGCCGTCGAGCTTTCCGGCGTTGAGCAGCTCCCAGAGCACGGCGGGAACGCCGCCGGCGCGGTGGAAGCGCTCGCTCAGATACTTGCCGGCCGGCTGCATGTTGACCAGCAGCGGCAGGTCGTACGCCGTCATCCAGTC
>JADDQD010000289.1 GCA_016781555.1 Pseudomonadota bacterium
CGTAGAGGCGCGCATAGGAGGCGATCATCCGCCTCTCGTCATATTCAGCGACAGCGCGTTCCTGGTTAGCCCGGCCGATGCGGGCCCGAAGCTCGAAATCGGCTGCCAGGCGGTCAAGGGCTGCCGTGAAACTGCTCTCATCCTCCGGCGCGACAATCAGCGAGCGGTTGTCGGTCGCGACCATCGCCGGAATGTCGCCCACGGCAGTTGCGACAACCGGGAGCCCTGCCGCCATCGCTTCGACGAGCGAAATTGGGAACTGCTCGCTGTTTGACGACAAGGCGAAGATGTCGAAGCGGCCGATATAGCGGGCTGGGTCCGGGATGAAGCCGGCGAGGTGGACTCGGGCCGAGATGCCTAGGGCCTGCGCTTCTTCCGCAATACACTCTTTCTCCGGGCCTTCTCCGACGATCACTAGCCGCGCCGCCTCCTTGCGCATCGCGGCGAATGCTCGAACGAGCCGGGGCAGGTTCTTGACCGGCCGCAGGCCGGCGACGGTGCCTATGACGACTTCCCCTGAAGCTGGAGGCAGGCCCGGAATGGCATCACTGGCCGGCGCACCGGCATAGCCGCCGACAGCAATGCCATTTGATATCCGCTCGACCTGTTGCCCCTTCTGCCCCCAGGCGGTGCGGGCGATCTTCTCAAGCTGTTCGGAAGGCACCACGAGCCGGTAAGCGGCGCCAAGTCCGACGCGGCGGTAAAGGTTCCGGCCGGGCTTCAAGCCCCCGGCTTCGTCTTGGTTGAAGCCGTCTTCGTGGTGAATGAGCGGGGGCAGCTTCATGCCGGGCGCAAATATGCGGCGTGCCATCACCGCATCGAAGGCGCCCCAATTGTAGGTGAGAACGAGATCGAAATTTTGCATGTAGCGGGCGAGACGCAGAAGGCGGCGAATGCCCGGGCGGCCGGTGAGCCGTGGCGCATTGGCGGGATAACAAGCTTTGATGTTCGGTGAGACGGCCTCGCGCGCGGAAAGCTGCTCCGGCATGCTGCTGACTATGGTGTGCTCGGCGGCATCGCCGAATGCATTCATGAGCCGCACGGCGCGCGCTTCCTTGCCGCCGAGCGAAAAAGTCGAGTGGAGATGAAGGATCCGAACGGCCATGTTGCGTTATGTCGTAGCGGGCGCCGCCCCAAAAGCAGCCGGGCTCAGGCTATAGGTTTCGGCCCGCCTTCCATGTTTCACGCTGATTCGGGTCGGCGGAATTCGATGACGTTGCTCAACTCCTTGCGCTCGGCGAGAGCGTCCGCGATGAGCGCTGCAAGCTCCGAAAGTCGATATGGCTTCTTGAGCAGCGTCTCCTCGGACAGGTCAACGCCGAACGTCTGAAGGTCGGCATAACCGCTCGCGAAGACGATCGGCAGCGTGGGCGCAAGCGCGCGTACTTGGCGCGCCAGCTCGACCCCGTGCATTCCCGGCATCGCGACATCGGTTATGACAAGTGAAAAATTGGCCGGATCCACCGCCTTCAGTGCCGCCTCGCCGCTCTCGGCCGCGACGACTTCATAGCCGATCTCCTCGATCAGGGCCGCAGCGATCAGGCGGACGTCATCATCGTCATCGACGAGGAGAATCCGCGCGCGCTCGGCAGCGCGCGGCGCCAACCCAGCAGCCTGCGCGGCCGACCCCTCCTGCTGCGTGCGCGGCAAGTAGATGGTGACCGTCGTCCCTTCGCCTTCCGAGCTTTCGATCCGCGCTGTCCCGCCGGATTGCTTTGCAAAGCCGTAGAGCTGGGCAAGGCCAAGGCCGGTGCCTTTGCCTTGTTCCTTGGTGGTGAAGAAAGGCTCGAACGCCCGGGCAAGCACGCCCGGCGACATTCCACTGCCGGTATCGGTGACTGCAATGGCGACATACTGCGCCGGATTGAGTTCGCTCGCGAGTTGCGCCGGTACCGTATCGATATTTCGCGTAGCGATCGTCAGCCGCCCGCCACCGGGCATCGCATCGCGGGCGTTGATGGCGAGGTTCAGCAGCATCAGCTCGAGTTGCGTGGGATCGGCAAGAGCTTGCCAGAGATTGGGGTCGAGCCGGGTTTCAACACGGACGTGGGGGCCAATGCTTCGCGCCAGCAGATCGCCCATGCCTGAGACGATGTCATTGGGCTGGACGGGCGTTGGAGAAAGACGTTGCCGGCGCGAAAAAGCGAGAAGCTGAGCCGTAAGCTGCGCCCCCCGCTCTGCAGCTTGCAGTGCGTTGCGCGCGGGGCGGCTCACCGTCTCGTCGTCCGTTCGGCGGAGAAGAAGGTCGAGCGAACCAACCACAGCGGTCAGAAGGTTGTTAAAATCGTGGGCGACGCCGCCGGTGAGCTGCCCAATCGCCTCCATTTTCTGGGCCTGCAGGAGCCGGGCTTCCGCTCGTTCGCGCTCCGCAATTTCGGCGGTGAGGCGATCGTTCGCCGCCGCCAGATCGCGCGTTCGATCGCTGACTTTGGTTTCAAGCGTGTCGGCGAGCTCGCGAAGCTCGGCGCGAGCTTGTTCAAGATCTGCAAGGTGGGTTGCGGCTATTCGCTGCCTGAGCCGGCCCCGCAGCGCCGCCCGTGCAGCGCTGATCAAGGAAGCCGGGTGAAGCGGCCGCTCCAAAATGGTGACGTTCACCAGTTCCTCGATGGATCGTGAACCTTGGCGCGCCTCGCCGCGGCGCGACAGGAGCACGAACGGGAAATCAGACCAGGGCGGCTGATTTTCGATCGCCTCACGAAGCCGGGCTGCGCCGATTCTGGCGAGCGCCTCATCGGTTACAATTGCGCCGGCCGCTTCCCCTTTTACAAGCGCGTCCAGGAGTTTCTCGCCGTCGGAGTCAACCCGGTATTCAAGGGCGGCGCTTCCAAGAAGCTGCCCGATGACGATGGCATCTCGCCCCGAAGGGGCGATCACCAGGAAAGCGTCTTCGGCTGCTTGGTCAGTCTTGTGGTGCAAGGCGTTCCTCGAGCAGCGCCGGCTCCCCTTCCAGAATCGGAGTTCCGGTGAGCACGCCGCGGAAGGCGGCCAGTTTCGGGCCTACCCGAAGACCTTGGCCGTCGATCTTCAGCTCACGGATGGTGGTTTCGTGCCGCCCCGTGCGCTTCTTGATAATGGAAATGGCACGGCGGATCTCTCCTTTGGCCTCGAAGAAACGGAGCAGCATGACCGAATCTGAAAGGTAGGTGAGGTCGATCGGCGACTGCATGGGCCCCACCATCCCGCTTTGAGTGAGGATCAGGAAAGTGAGAATGCCCTGCTGATTGAGGTAGGTCACGATCTCATGCATCTGGAGCAGCATGAACTGCTCTTCCGGCATTGCGTGCTGATAGCCGGATAGCGAGTCCAGCACGACGATCTTTGCGCCTCCTTCAACCTGCTCCCGGAGGAGCGCGCTCAGCTCTCCCGGAGAGAGTTCGGCGGGATCCACCTGTCGAAACTCAAAGCTTCCGTTGCTTTTGAACGACGAGACGTCGAGACCAAGCCCCGAGGCTCGCCGCATGAAAACCGACTCGGTCTCGTCGAAGCTGACGAAAAAGGCCTTTTCGCCCCGGCTAAGGCCGGCATGGACATATTGCAGCGCCACCGTGGATTTGCCCGATCCGGAGGGACCGATGATGAGCGTGGAGGTGCCGTAATCGACCCCCCCGCCGAGTAAATCATCGAGTTCCTGGATGCCGCTTTGTGCCCTCGGGTAATCCTGATGACCACTCGGATGTGACCCCGCAACCAGTCTGGGGAAAATCTCGAGCCCGCCGGTGCGGATCGTGAAATCGTGAAAACCGCCCCGGAACGGGCGACCCCGCATCTTGTAAACCCTCAGCCGCCGCCGCTCGGCGCCATAGGTGACCGCGACCTGATCGAGCCGGACCACTCCGTGCGCAAGGCTGTGCAGGCTGAGGTCGTCTTCGGTTTGCGTGAGATCGTCGAGGAAGAGGATGGTGCAATGACGCTTGGCGAAAAAGTGCTTCAGCGCGAGCACCTGCCGCCGGAAACGAAGTGGACCTTGTGCCAGCAGCCTGATTTCCGAAAGGCTGTCGAACACGATCCGGGCAGGCGCGACCCGTTCCACTTCCGCCATCACCATCTGCACCGTCTCGCCGAGTTCGAGGTCCGAAGCGTAGACGATCGATTGCTCTTGGCTCGGATCGAGGCTGAGCTCGGGCGGGACCAGTTCGAAGATCTCGATGCCGCCCAAATCCCAGCCATGCGTGCCAGCTACGTGGAGAAGCTCATCCTTGGATTCGGAAAGAGTGATGTAAAGGGAGCGCTCGTCTTTACGGACGCCTTCCAGCAGGAACTGAAGGCCCAGGGTGGTCTTGCCGGAACCTGGCTCGCCTTCGATCAGGTGAAGACGATTGGCCGCATATCCGCCGTGAAGCACATAATCGAGCGCCGCAGATCCGGAGGAGACGGGCTCCCCATCGTTCAGCAACTCTGCCTTTGCGGCCATCCACGCTTCTCCTTCAACGGAGCGTCATCTGCATCAAGCGACGCCAAGACGCAACTTCGTGGCCAATGCAAAACGGGTGCGGTAGCATCAGGAGCCCGAGGAGGAGACGAACGGTGCTGGAATGGCGAGATCTGATCTACTCGGCCGCGGCTTTGGCGATGACGTCGAGCGCTCCCACACCCGCCGGGCCGGCCGCGAATGCAACTGAATCACGCAACCCCGTCGCGCCGGCCGTTCTGCCGCTCCGCGAGCAGGCCAAGCTTCGCGATCTCTGGCTGAAGAATCGGCTCGATAGGCTCGTGCCGGAGCTCATGCGGGCGAACAAGGTGGACATGTGGGTGATGATCGCGCGGGAATATCTGGAGGATCCGGTTGTCGCGACGATGCTCGATGCGGAAAGCATGCACGCGCGGCGCCGGACGATCCTGATCTTCTTCGATCCCGGTGGCGGCAAGCCCATCGAGCGACTTACCGTCAGCCGATACGGCTTGGCTGGCCTATTCACCCCGGCTTGGAATCCGGAACTGCAGCCCGACCAGTGGAAGCGGCTCGCGGAAATCGCCGCTGAGCGGAACCCGAAGACGATTGCCATCAACAGTTCCGCCGAGACCGCCTTTGCGGACGGTCTCACGCTCAGCCAATATGAGGCGATGATGGCGGCCCTGCCGGAGCCGATGCGCGGGAGGGTCAAAAGAACGGACTCGCTCGCGGTCGGCTGGCTCGAAACGCGGACGCCGAAGGAGATGTCGATTTACCCCGCAATCGTGCGGCTTGCCCACGCGATACTCGCCGAGGCGCTTTCGGCCAACGTAATTACCCCTGGCCGAACGAGCGCGGACGACGTCGTCTGGTGGATGCGCGACAGGGTCGGCCAACTTGGGCTCGCGGCTTGGTTCCAACCTTCCCTCGGAATTGCGCGGCCGGGCGCCCAAGAGCTTCTGGAGGGCGATACCGTTATCCAAAAGGGCGACATGCTTTGGACGGATTTCGGCATCACCTATCTGGGCCTCAACACCGACACCCAGCATCTCGGCTATGTCCTCAAGGATGCCGAGAAGGATGCGCCGGCCGGCCTCAAGCGGGGCCTGGCAGCAGCCAACGCAGTGCAAGACGTCCTCACGTCCACCTTTAAAACCGGCCGCAGCGGCAACGAGATACTCGCGCTCGCGCGGGCCGCAGCCCTGAAGAAGGGCTTGAAGCCAAGCATCTATTCGCACCCGATCGGCTATCATGGGCACGGCGCAGGTACCTCGATCGGCTTTTGGGACAATCAGGGCCCAAGCCCGCAGGGCGAATACCGGCTCAAGCCCAATACGGCATGGTCGATCGAACTCAGTGCCAAGTCCGCCGTGCCCGAGTGGGAGGGCCAGGAAGTCGAGTTCAGGACGGAGGAGGACGCATTCTTCGATGGACGCTCGGTGCGCTACCTCGATGTTCGCCAAACGGAGTTCCACCTCATCAAGACACGGGAATGAAAGGCGAAATCCGTCATCTGGCTGCCAATGCCGTCCCACCAGGCCGTCATTCACCCTTCCCGCCACCGGCCGGGCAACATATCACGCCAGCGTGGATCGCCCCCAACCAAGCCCTTACCGGCCCGAACCTGCCATAGAAGCGCTGGGCGAGGCTTTTTACGACCGCGTGGAGGCGGCGACCTTCCCCCAAACAATTATCCGCTTTCGAAACGACCGCTGGGCGGCTGCGGTCGGTCTGGCCGAGCTTCGGGAGGAGGAGTGGGCCAGCCATTTCGGCCGGTTCGCGCCGCTTCCGGACAACATGCGGCAACCCTTGGCGCTGCGTTATCACGGTCACCAATTCCGGGTGTACAATCCAGAGATCGGAGACGGGCGCGGCTTTGTCTTCGCGCAGCTCCGCGACGGTCACAATCGATTGCTTGACCTTGGCACCAAGGGAACGGGCCGGACACCCCATAGCCGGTTTGGCGATGGCCGGCTGACGCTCAAGGGCGGGGTGCGCGAAGTACTCGCGGCCGAGATGCTCGAAGCACTTGGCGTCCAAACATCCAAATCTTTTTCGCTCATCGAAACCGGCGAAGCGCTGGAGCGAAACGACGAGCCCTCGCCCACGCGCAGCTCCGTGCTGGTGCGGCTGCAACACAGCCACATCCGGATCGGCACCTTTCAGCGCCTTGCTTATGTCGATGACCCCATGAGCATGACAAAGCTCACCGACTATTGCCTCCATTATCATTATGGGGAGGAAGGCGGAGAGGACGGTCCGCAGCGGCTGCTCGGCCACGTCTCCCGGTCGGCCGCCCGATTAGCAGCCAGCTACATCGCAGCAGGTTTTGTGCACGGCGTGCTCAACAGCGACAATATCGCCATCACTGCAGAAAGCTTCGACTATGGCCCGTGGCGCTGGACTCCGTTTTGGGACACGGGCTTCACCGCAGCCTATTTCGATCATAGCGGGCTGTACGCCTTTGGCCGGCAGCCGGAAGCAATTCATTGGAACCTTCTCCAGCTCGCACGCTCGCTCCTTCTCATCTCTAATGCCGAAGCGCTGACAGCCGAGCTGGACACTTACCAGCCGGAGTTTCACCGCCAGCTCGTCGCCGCGGTTTGTGCGCGCCTGGGGGTGCGCCCGCACGAAGACGACAGCGAGGACAATGCCCTGCTGGCAGCGATTGAAGCCGGGCTTTCTGCCAAGACAGTGAGGATCGACCGTTTCTTCTTCGACTGGCGGGGCGGAAGGCGCCGCGGCTCCTCACCCGCTGACGGTGAATATGACGGCGAGCGCTTTGCCGAGTTCCGTTCCCGCATTGGCGGCTATCAGCCTGCGGTGAAGCTCCAACATCCTTATTGGTCCGACCCCCGCCCGGTCTCGATGTACATAGACGAGGTGGAAGCGATTTGGGCGGCAATCGACGGCGCCAATGACTGGTCGGCCTTTCACGACAAAATCGGCGCTGTTCGGCGCATGTCCGAGGCGATGTCGGGCGACGCTTGACCCGCTGCCCCAAAAATGGTGGGGCTCATGCCCCATGGCAGCGACAATAACCTCGACCGAGCCGGCGACCGGCAATGTAGTCTGGACGGGCGACATCGGCGACGTCGATCAGGAAGTCTCCGCCGCGCGTGCGGCTTGGGCCGGCTGGGCTTCGAAGCCGCTCACCGTGCGCGTGGAAACGCTGCGTCGCTTCGCGAATGTCGTCCGGCAACGCAAGGACACGTTTGCGGATCTCATTGCGCGCGAGACCGGAAAGCCGCTTTGGGAGTCGCAGACGGAAGTCGACGCCGTCGTCAACAAGGTGGACATCTCGATCTCGGCTTATTCGGAGCGAACGTCGCAGCGGCGGATGGAAGGCTCCTTGGGCGCGCGGGTGGCGGTCCGGCACAAGCCCCACGGGGTGCTGGCGATCCTGGGCCCTTACAATTTCCCCGCGCACCTCCCGAACGGTCACATCGTCCCTGCGCTCATTGCCGGGAATGCGGTGGTGTTTAAACCATCGGAGAAAACACCGGCCACCGGTGAATATCTGGTGAAGCTGTTCCACGAAGCGGGCGTTCCGGAGGGGGTCGTGCGCTGCTTGATCGGTGCGGTTGAAACTGGAAAGGCGCTCGCGGCGCATCCTGGCATAGACGGCCTCCTTTTTACTGGCTCGGCGCGCGCCGGGCTGGCGCTTCACCGACAATTCGCGGACACCCCCGAAAAGATCCTGGCGCTTGAGATGGGCGGCAACAACCCGCTGATCGTCTGGGACATCGCCGACAGCTACACCGCGGCGGTAATCGCGGTACAATCCGCCTACTTGAGCGCCGGGCAGCGCTGCACGGCGGCGCGTCGGCTGATCGTCAAGGATGGGGAGCATGAAGAGCTGATTGCCAACATCGGCAAGATCATCGACCGGCTGATCATCGACCATCCACACGCGACGCCAGTGCCGTTCATGGGGCCAGTGATCGACAATGTCGCGGCCGACTATCTCCAGGAATCCTTTCTCGACCTGATGATCAAGGGCGGCCGCCCGATCCGGCGGCTGGACCGGCCGGACGATTCAAAGCCGTTCCTGACCCCGGCAATGATCGACGTTACAAACGTCGACAAGCGGCCCGATGCGGAGCTTTTCGGGCCCGTGTTGCAAGTGATCCGCGTGCCGGATTTCGACGCGGCGCTCGCCGAGGCCAACAACACACGCTACGGCCTGGCTTCCTCGCTCATCGGTGGGAGCCCCGAACTTTATGATCGCTTTTGGGCGAACATACGGGCAGGCGTGGTCAACTGGAACAAGCCGACCAACGGCGCCCCTTCCAACGCCCCCTTCGGCGGGGTTGGCCTTTCCGGCAACCACCGGCCGAGTGCCTATTATGCCGCAGACTATTGCGCTTATCCGGTGACGAGCGCCGAAGCCGAGCAGGCGCGCGCCTCGATCGGCGTCGGCCTTAAGGATCCCTACGCGGCCAACAACCTCGAAGGATAGTTCCGCCCAAGCCCCTCCTGAACTTGGTGGCAAGATACATCAGCAGCCCCCCTGAGAAGCCGATGCCGCCCTCAAGAAGCGGGCGAACCTTCCCGCCAAGCGGCCAGGATGGCGGCTTCGCCACCCGGTATCCGCCGGTCGTGAGATACGAAAAGAAGCCGCGCCGGGTCCGCCCAGGCGGCCCTGAAGGCGGCATTCACGTCCGCCAATCGCACGCCTCCCAAATAGGTGTCGATAGCCGAAGCGGCTGCAGGCTCGGTGAAGACGATCCCTCGGCTGACCGCGTCGATGATGGCATTGGCGAGCGCCGAACTGGTTCCGGGCGAGGCATGTTGCGCGAGCGCGCCTCGCATAACTATCAATTCCTCGGCCAGCTCGGCTTCCGAAAACCCCTGATCCAAAGCACGGCGCAACTCCAGCTCGCCGCTTTTCAAAGCCCCGCGCCAGTCTCGATCCCTTGCCGCCAGTTCGAGGCTCGCCACGCGCACGGTGGCAAAGTGGTCGTAAACTGCGGCGCTTGCGCTGACGAACGGCGCTGCGCCGCTCGTCGCGAGGCGCCTGTTCAGCATCTCGGTCCCGAGACGCTGCAGGAAATGCGTGTCCCGCCGAGCCCCCCTGTCCGCTGATTTTGTCAACGGCTGTACCGACGCAATCGTGATTGTGGTGGGCGCCGAGGGGTCGACGAACAACCGTGCTTCAGTGTCGCGGCAAGGCGGAAGTTTGAATCGAGCAGCATGCTGGGCCTCAGCAACGGCGGGGCCCTGCCAGTCGGCAAAGTGCGCCTTTATTTCCGCCTCCATCACTGCCGGATCGAAATCACCGACCAGCACCAGAGTCGCTCGCTGCGGCACATAGTGAAGCTGGTAAAGCCGGCGCAATGCCGCAGGTGTTGCACGCGTGACACTCGCTTTCGATCCGGCAACAGGCCCGCGTGCGATGGGAGTGCCCGGAGCAAAAAAGGCGTTCTGTGCCGCTGCCATCCGGTCGCGCACTGCATCGCGCCCCTCGATTTCCTGGCGCACGCTTTTTTTCGCAGCGTTTACCCCCCGCCGGGTAAACAGGAGGCGGCTCGAGATTTCGCGCATCAGCATCAGGGCAGCGTCTCGCGCGTTCCTGTCTGCCCGGGCCAGGTCCACCCGATAGACGGTCTCGTCGAAGCTCGTGAAGGCATCGAAGTCGGAGGTGCGCTTCATGCCGCGGT
>JADDQD010000086.1:0-2252 GCA_016781555.1 Pseudomonadota bacterium
AAGCATGTGCTTTATTCGATCCAGGAAGGCGGCACCGACTGGCGGGTTGTCCGCGTGCTCGATGCCGACACCGGCAAGGTGCTCCCGGACGAGGTTCGATGGGTGAAATTCTCCGCGCTGAATTGGGCCAAGGACGGATCGGGTTTCTATTATTCCCGCTTTCCTGAGCCTAAGAAGGGCGAACAATTCCAGTCGTTGAATGAAAACCACGCCGTCTATTTCCACAAGCTGGGTACGCCGCAGAGCCAGGACCGGCTGATCTACTCCGATCCGGCGCGGCCGAAGCTTAGCAACGTGGCGCAGGTCTCCGACGATGGGCGATGGCTGATCGTTACTTCGTCGGAAGGGACGGATGAACGTTACGACGTGACCCTGATTGACCTCATCGCCTCAAAGCCGGCACCGCGACGGTTCATCACGGGCCTTCGCAACCAGTGGGACTATGTCGGGAACGTCGGCAGCACCTTCTATTGGTCCACCAACAGCGAGGCGCCGCGTTTGAGGATCGTCGCAACCGACATCAGCCGGCCCACTTTGCAAGTGAAGCAGCTTGTAGCCGAAGACGAAGCGACGCTTGGCGGCGCCTCGATCGTGGGCAATCAGCTGATTGCGTCTTACTTGGTGGACGCGAAAACCGAGGTCAGAACCTTCAGCCTTGACGGCAAGCCGCTTGGAAAGGTGACACTGCCGGGGATCGGGACGGCCGGCGGCTTTTCGGGCGATGCGACTGACAGCGAGACGTTCTTTTCCTTCGCCAGCTTCAACATGCCGACCACCATCTACCGGTATGACAGCCGAACGGGTGAGGTGACGCCCTGGGCGCAGCCACGTGTCGCCTTTTCCCCGCAAGACTTCACGGTGTCGCAGCGTTTCTACCGTTCGAAGGACGGCACGCGCATTCCCATGTTCCTGATCCACCGCAAGGATCTCGACATGTCCAAGCGCCACCCGACCTTGCTCTACGCTTATGGCGGGTTCAACATTCCGGTCACGCCGAGCTTCTCCGCATCTAATCTTGCCTGGATCGAGCAAGGCGGCGTTTACGCCGTCGCAAACCTTCGTGGCGGCGGTGAATATGGCAAGGCTTGGCACGATGCGGGGCGCCTCGCCAACAAGCAGAATGTGTTCGACGACTTCATCGGAGCGGCAGAATATCTGATTGCGGAGGGCGTCACCTCGAAGGAGAAGCTTGCCATCTACGGGCGATCGAATGGTGGCCTGCTGATCGGCGCGGTCGTGAACCAGCGGCCGGATCTGTTTGCAGCAGCCCTTCCGGCCGTGGGCGTGATGGACATGCTACGTTTCAATCGCTGGACGGCGGGGCGCTACTGGGTTGATGATTACGGCTACCCTGACCGCGAACCCGACTTCCGCACCTTGCTCGGCTACTCGCCATACCACAACATCCGTTCCGGTTCGGACTACCCGGCGGTGCTGGTGACGACGGCCGATACGGATGATCGTGTGGTTCCGGGGCACAGCTTTAAATATATTGCGGCGCTTCAAGCGGTGAATACCGGGCCTGAGCCGAAGCTGATCCGCATCGAGACGCGCGCCGGCCACGGATCCGGTAAGCCGACCGAAAAGATCATCGAGGAATATGCAGACATGTGGGCTTTCATCGCCCAGCAAACGGGCATGGAGGTTGGGCAAGCCACCCAGACGGCATCCCGCTGAAAAGGGGGCGGGCGTCAATTTGATTTAGGCCTTGTTGCGCCACGTCGCTGGACCGGCTCTCTAGGGGCGGCGGCCAGGGCCGTTCGGCGCCCATACCGCAGCCTGCCACTGCAAGTTGGGCCGAGTACGCGTTAGGTGCGAGTTCGGCGAGAATGATGGCCTAGGCGACTTACAACCTTTCCGAGCGCTAAGGATCGGGGGAACTCGGGAGCGCAAAGTAGAGCACACCCCTCCTCGGCTTGCGGCCCACCGCTCCCGGGGCATCGACATGCCCAACGGCCAACGGCACGTTCATCCAAATTGTTAACCACGATTTGCTAGGCAACTGCTCCGAGGAGCGATCGTGGCCAACAGTCTCGTATGCGCAATTGACGGGGAGACAGTTTCATTCGCCCTTATCCGGGCGGACATGCGGCTCCACGCGCTGCGGCAGTTCAGTGCGACGGAGTTTCCGACCTTCACGGATGCGCTTCAGCATTATGCGAAATCCAGTGGGGTCGCGACCGATGGGCTCACTCTCGGGCTCGCGGTCGCCGGCATAGCCAAAGGTGACGTCATCAGCTTTGCCAACTGCC
>JADDQD010000086.1:2275-23449 GCA_016781555.1 Pseudomonadota bacterium
ACATCTCGGTGAGCGGCCTTCAGGCTTTTCTCAGAGCCAAGCCGCTCATCATCAACGATTTCGCGGCGACTGCTTGGTCGCTCCCGTCGCTGGACGAGGGCCGGATCTCACGCATCGGCCCGCTTCCACTGCGACCGTTCAAGGCGGGGGGTACTTACCTCGTCATCGGGGTGGGCGTAGGACTCGGTATGGCGACCCTCTCGGTCGCAGTGGACGGAAGCATTGCCGCGTTTGGAAGCGAAGGCGGCCATACTAGCTTCGCGCCGCAATCGGAGGCGGACGATGCCCTGCTCGGCGCGCTTCGCCGCCGGTTCGGCCATGTTTCCTACGAGCGACTGCTGTCGCACCTAGGGCTTCAATTTCTATACACCTGTGTCGCCGAGCGCCAGGGCCGGCATGTCGCGCCTGCAGACCCATCCTTCATCGTAGCGTCCGGCGTTCGCGGCGATGTCATTGCCAGCGAGACGCTGGAGATCTTTGCAAGGGTGCTGGGCGGCTTCGCCGGCAACGGTGTTTTGGCGGCCGGCGCGTGGGACGGAGTTGTGCTGGTCGGCGAACTGCTGGGCAAAATGCTCCCGATGCTCGACCGCAGCAGATTCCGCGCTGAAATGGCTGCCAAGGGCCGGATGGCGCGGGCGCTGGAACGGGTGCCGATCAGCTTTGCGGCGGGAGAGCATGCCTGCCTGACTGGTGCGGCCGCGGCACTCCGGTCGCGGCGTCAGGTCTGAGCGGAGTTTTCGGCTTCCGCAGTCCGTTGGCGCTCGAAATCCTGGTCCAGCTTCAGCACGTAAGCGATGTTGTCGATGCTGAGCCGCAGCCCTTCCTCTTCCTGCATCCGGCGCTGGATGTATCGAAAACGCGCATCCGGATGGAGTTCGGCATCCACGATCTCTGGATTGGCTATCTCTTCGGCGGTCCTGAAGACGGGCATGCGTGGTTCCAATTTGCCGTGCTTCGCGCGAGAACGCGCCGGCGCGGCTATCGGTCCCTTGTTTTCCGCGCACGGCGGCGGGATGACACAGGAGATGCTGCGTTTCACCTACCTTCTGTTGGGCTGGCTGTCGCTCCTCCTTGGAGCTGTCGGGGCGGTGCTGCCGCTGCTGCCCACCGTTCCCTTCGTGATCCTCGCCGCCTTTTTCTTCGCACGGGGGAGCCCGCGGCTGGAGCGGTGGATTGTGGGTCACCCCTATTTCGGGCCGCACATCCAAGCCTGGCGCACGCGCGGCGCAATCAGCAGGAAAGGCAAGAGGGCGGCGCTCGCCTGCTTTGCGCTGAGCGCGGGCGCGGGGCTAGCGCTTCTTGCCTTTCCATGGTCGCTGCTGCCGCTGGCAGCGGCCGGCATTGGCGGAAGCTGGATTGCTACCCGGCCGGAGGCGTGACCGGCCTCCTCGTCCGCGCCGAATGAACAGGAGCCAACAGACGGGTTCAGCAATGCGTCAGCCGGACTCGATCAAGATGTATTTCAGTTTTAGTTCCCGCTGCTTAGGAAAGGTTTGCTATGCAAAAGCTTGGCAGATTGATGACCGGCACCGTTGCCGCGGCGCTGCTCGCGGTTGCGGTTGCTGCCCCCGCTCAAGCGCATTACGATCGCTATGACCGTTATGGCCGCGCCTATTATCGCGGCAGCGTCATCGGCGACATCATCAGCAGCGTCGCAATCCTTGGCGGCATATCGGCCGTGACCTCGGCTCTTGATCGCGATTTCGGCCGCTATGGCTTTGGCGGGCGGTACCGATACCGCGATGGCTACACCACCGCCGTCAACAGCTGCGGCAATGAGGCGGAACGGATCGGCCGGGGCCGGGTACGCATAACGGATGTCGAGCGCACTGGTGGCGATCACTATCGTGTCCGCGGCGTCGTCGAAGCGGATGGTCTTGGCTATGGCCGGTACGACGAAAATGATCGGTACGACGGGTACGACTCGTACGACCGGTACGGTCACTCTAACCGATACGGAAGCGACGGTTTCACCTGCTACGCCCGCGGCAGCGGCAGGATCACCGACTTCAGGATTTAAGGCGGACGGCGCTTCGCTGGACAGGATTGCGCGCGGGTCCTAGGGCTCGCGCGCATTATTTTTGCCCGGAACCCCCGCCCAGCCATGACCGTCCAGCCGTCCGACAACATTCTGATCGTCGACTTCGGGAGCCAGGTGACGCAGCTCATCGCCCGCCGCGTGCGCGAGGCGGGGGTTTATAGTGAGATCGTTCCGTTCAGCCGCGCGACCGAGGCGCTCGAGCGGCTGAAGCCCAAAGGCGTGATCCTCTCGGGCGGTCCGGCATCCGTGACCTTCGCGGATAGCCCGCGGGCCGATCATAGCTTGTTCGGAGCTGGGCTTCCGATGCTCGGCATCTGCTATGGTCAGCAACTCATGGCCGAGCAGCTGGGCGGCAAGGTTATCGCCGGCGATCATAGCGAGTTCGGCCGCGCTTTCCTTGAAGTCACGGACGATTGCCGCTTGTTCGACGGCTTGTGGCAGCCAGGCGAGCGGCATCAGGTTTGGATGAGTCATGGTGACAAGGTTGACGCGCTTGCGCCCGGCTTTCGCATCGTCGCCCAGTCGGCCGGCGCACCCTTCGCCGCCACGGCCGATGACGGGCGGCAATTCTACGGCGTGCAATTCCACCCCGAGGTCGTCCACACCCCCGATGGCGGCAAGCTCATCGCCAATTTCGTGCGCCACGTATGCGGCCTGTCCGGCGACTGGACCATGGCCGACTTCCGCGCGACAAAGATCGAGGAGATCCGGGCGCAAGTCGGAAGCGGGCGAGTCATTTGCGGCCTGTCGGGCGGCGTGGACAGCGCCGTTGCCGCAGTGCTCATCCACGAGGCGATCGGCGAGCAACTCACCTGCGTGTTCGTGGATCATGGTTTGATGCGGACCGGGGAGGCAGAGCAGGTCGTGAGCCTGTTCCGCAACCACTACAACATCCCGCTGGTCCACGTGAATGCCGAGCCTTTGTTCCTTGGGGGCCTGGCCGGCCTCGCCGACCCGGAGGCCAAACGCAAGTTCATTGGCAAGACCTTCATCGACGTGTTCGAAGACGAGGCGCGGAAGATCGGCGGCGCGGACTTCCTTGCGCAGGGGACGCTTTATCCTGACGTCATCGAGAGTGTAAGCTTTACCGGCGGGCCGTCGGTGACGATCAAGAGCCATCACAATGTCGGCGGCCTTCCTGAGCGCATGAACATGAAGCTGGTCTAACCCTTGCGCGAGCTCTTCAAGGACGAGGTGCGCGAGCTTGGCCGCGAACTGGGCTTGCCCGACGGGTTTGTCGGCCGGCACCCCTTTCCTGGGCCCGGCCTCGCAATCCGGATCCCGGGCGAAGTCACCAAGGAGCGTTGCGACATACTGCGCAAGGCCGACGCCATCTATCTTGAGGAGATCCGCGCTGCCGGGCTCTACGACGCGATTTGGCAGGCTTTCGCCGTTTTGCTGCCGGTCAAGACCGTCGGGGTAATGGGCGACAGCCGCACCTATGACAGCGTCTGCGCGCTTCGCGCCGTGACTTCGACCGACGGCATGACAGCGGACATCTATCCATTCGACGCAGGCTTTCTCAGTCGCGTCGCGACCCGCATCGTAAACGAAGTCCGGGGCATCAACCGGGTGGTCTATGACTATACGTCAAAGCCCCCCGGGACGATCGAGTGGGAGTGAGCCGGAGGGGCGAAGTGCTGCCACGGCCGTTCGTGGGAGGAGCTCCCCGCACGGATGGGTGATGCGGTCCTTGCAACCTGCCTTGGCCTTTTTTCCGCCGTGACGCTCGCCGCGGCCAATATGTCGGTCAAAATGGGGAGCGACATCCTCGTCGGGCGAGCCATTCTTTCCACCAGCGCCGCGATCCTGATCCTGCCCGCCGCGCTGTTCGTGCCGCCGCCCGATGCGGCCACATGGCAGGCCCTGATCGTCACCATCCCAGCTCATTTCTTCTACCAACTGTGTCTTGTGCGAGCGATGCAGCACGGCGAGCTTTCGCTGGTCTATCCAGTGATGCGGGGGGCTGCGCCATTGCTGACAGCAATTTCGGCGCTCGTCTTTCTTGGCGAGAAGCTAGCGCCGCTCGGCTGGGCAGGCCTGATCGCCGCGACGGCCGCAGTGATCAGCTTTGCAGTGCCTCCCAGCGGCGTCCGCTTACGGCATCATCCTGACCGAACCGCCTTGCTCTGGGCGCTCGCGACGGCACTCGGCGTCGCGCTTTACAACGTTGCCGATGCGCGGGGTGTCCGCATCGCACCGACCCCGCTGACCTTCATCGTCTACCTCTTCATCCTCGATCCTGTCCTAATTACCGCCACCGCCCTGCTCTGTCGGCGAAACGTCCTTGCCGCTGCCGTTGTCATGAAGTGGCGGTATGGCGTGGCTGCCGGGGCGCTATCCATCCTCTCCTTCGGTTCTGCGCTTTACGCGTTCAGCCTGATGGAAACGGCCAAGGTCTCGGCGCTCCGCGAGACCTCGGTCGTTTTTGCCGCGCTGATGGGGATGATGTTTCTGGGCGAGCGCTTCGGTCGCCGCCGCCTAGTCGCCGCGTTGGTGCTCGCCGCCGGGCTCGTGGTGATGCAGTTTGGCGGATAGGCTTTCTGGTCAGCGGGCATTGAACCGGCTAGAAGCAGGCCATGTCGACCTACACGTTCGATACATCGACCAGCCGGGCACATCCGACGCCCGCACCGATGCGCCGGCTGACGGTGCCCGCCATCCAGCAGCGGAAGGGCGCGGACGGCAGGACCGACGAGCCGATCGTGATGCTGACGGCCTACACAGCGCGAATGGCGCAGTTGCTCGATCCCCATTGCGACATCCTCCTCGTGGGGGACAGCCTCGGGCAAGTGATCTACGGCCTGCCGACAACCATTCCCGTCACCATGGAGATGATGTGCGCGCACGGGGCGGCAGTGGTGCGCGGATCGTGGCACGCCGTGGTGGCTATCGACATGCCGTTCGGCTCCTACGAAGCGAGCCCGGCGCAGGCTTTCGAAAGCGCATCCCGTATTCTCAAGGAGAGCGGCGCCGCAGCGGTGAAGCTTGAGGGAGGCGAGGCGATGGCGGAAACAATCGCATTCTTGACCGCGCGGGGCATCCCGGTGATCGGCCATGTCGGGCTCACCCCACAAGCGGTGAATGCGCTGGGCGGGTACCGCGCGCGGGGCCGGGACGAGGCCGAAGCAAACAAGATCATCGCAGACGCTCAGGCGGTGGCGCAAGCCGGCTGCTTCGCCCTCGTGCTAGAAGGCATGATGGAAGCGATCGCGGTGGAGGCGACTCGCTCCGTCGCCTGTCCGACGATCGGCATCGGCGCGTCCGCCAAGTGCGACGGGCAAGTTCTGGTAACGGAAGATATGCTGGGCCTCTTCGAGCGAACGCCGCGGTTCGTGAAGCGCTTCGACGATCTTGCCAGCCGGATCAGCGCCGCGGCCGAAAGCTATGCTGCCGATGTCCGCGCGCGCAGCTTTCCCGGCGAAGACCAGATCTACCGATCCCGCTGAGCCGTTGTCCCGGCAACCGGCGGCAGGGCTCCCCCTGGACAAGGGATTCAATCTTTCACTCAGCCGCGCGAGCCGGTAGAGGAGGCGCCGGGGCAAAAATCGAGGCGCGCAAATCTTCCGTTCATGTTCGATCCTGTTTGACGGGAGCGAGGCTGTTCGGGGGAACGCTGCCCCGCAACCTGGAGACGATTCTTGGCGATCAAGCCTGTCGATAACGAATCCTTTTACCGCGAGGTCGACGAGGAGCTTCGGCGCGAGCAGCTGACCAGCACTTGGAAGCGGTACGGCAAGTGGATCATTGCAGGCATCGTCCTGTTCCTCGCCGCTTTGGCAGGGTTCCTCTATTGGCAGCAGCACAAGCAAAACCAGGCCGCCGAACATGCCGAGCAGCTGACCGCCTTGTTCGAGGATATTCAGGCCGGCAAGACCAAGGGCATTGAACCCAAGCTCGACGCGCTCGCGAAAAACAGCGGACCTGGCTACAGCGCCGCTGCGCTCCTGACCAAGGCCGACGTTGCGTTGATGCAGGGCAACGATGCTGCAGCGATCGCCACGTTCGGGCAGGTTGCCGCGGATGAGGATGTCGCCGCCCCATGGCGCGAGCTGGCCCTTATTCGACAAACCGCCACCCAGTTCGACAAGCTTCCGCCCGCAACTGTGATCCAGCGGCTCCAGCCGCTCGCGGTGGCGGGCAATCCATGGTTCGGAAGCGCCGGCGAGATGGTCGCCGTGGCGCACCTGAAGCAACAAAAGCCGAAGGAAGCGGCCCGGATCTTCGCCGCAATGGCCAAGGACGAGGGGCTTCCCGAAAGCATCCGCTCCCGCGCGCTGCAGATGGCGGGCGCGCTTGGGGTCGATGCAGTACAGCAAGCGGACGGCACGGCCGGCGCAACCAAGGAACTTACCCAATGAAGCGAGTAGTGATCGCCCTTGCGGCCGCCAGCATTCTGGGCGGCTGCGGCGTCTTCAACAGCACTAAGCCTAAAACCCCGACTATCGGCCAGCGCATCCCGGTGCTCACCGCCGAGACGCGCATTGAGGTCGATCCCGCCCTTGCCGATGTCGCGATCGCGCTGCCGCCGCCGCAGGAAAATGCAGATTGGACGCAACCGGGCGGCAATCCTTCCAAGTCGATGGGGCACCTCGCGCTTGGCACGGCGCTTGGCCGAGCGTGGAGCGCCGACATCGGGGCGGGGAGCGAACCCCGGCAGCGACTGGCTGCCTCTCCTGTCGTTACCGGCGGCCGCGTGTATACTATCGACACTCAGGCAGTGGTCCGCGCCTTCGATGCGCGAACGGGCGCAGCCGTTTGGCAGAAGGGTGTGGGCGAGGAAAAAGAGCGCCGCGGAGGCATCAGCTTTTTGAACGGCGAATCGACGGGGGCACACGGCCTCCTGTTTGGGGGTGGCGTCAGCTACGATGATGGGCGCGTTTACGCCACCAGCGGCCTGGGCGACCTCGAGGCGATCGACGCAGCGACGGGCGCGACCATCTGGCGCGTACGCCCCGGCGGGCCCTTGCGCGGCGCGCCGACGGTAGCGAACGGCAACGTCTATGTAACGACGCAAGACAATCAGCTTTATGCGATCGATCCCGCCGACGGGAAGGTACGCTGGAACGTGGCGGGTACGTTCGAAGTGGCAGGGGTTTTCGGGGCAGCTGCACCCGCCGCCGCGCAAGGAACCGTGGTCGCCGGCTTTTCCTCGGGCGAGCTTACCGCTTATCGATACGAGAACGGCCGAACGCTTTGGCAGGACGCGCTCACCCGCACCAGCATCTCGACCACCGTCGGCTCCCTTTCGGACATCGACGCAGAGCCGGTGATCGACAATGGCCGTGTCTACGCGCTTGGCCAGGGCGGGCGAATGGTCGCGCTCGAGCTCAACAGCGGTGTGCGTATCTGGGAAATCAACATTTCCGGCATCTCTACGCCCTGGGTGGTGGGGGAGTGGATCTTCGCGGTCACCGACCAGGCGCAGCTCCTCGCCATTGCGCGTGCGACCGGCCGAGTGAAGTGGATGACTCAACTTCCGCGCTACCGGGACGAGGAGGACAAGAAGGGTTCGATCCGGTGGGTCGGCCCGGTGCTTGCCGGCAACCGCCTCGTGCTCGCGAGTTCACGCGGGCAGTTGGTGAATGTCTCGCCAGCCGATGGCGCGATACAGTCGACTGTGGAAACGAGGATGCCGGTCTCGCTGCCGCTTACCGTGGCTGGGAGCACCCTCTATGTGCTCCACGACAATGGAACCCTCACCGCCTGGCGGTGAGGGGCCCCGGCGCGTGCCGCTAGGTCTGGACCTAGGTAGTCAGCAGGTTGACCGGCTCCGCGTGAGCAGGCAGGGCACCCCTCATGGCGAAATTGCCCACCGTAGCGATCGTCGGTCGACCGAACGTCGGCAAGTCCACGCTTTTCAACCGCTTGGTGGGAAGGCGGCTTGCGCTGGTCGATGACCGGCCGGGGGTGACACGCGATCGTCGCGAGGGGGAGGCGACTTTGCTCGGCTCCGATTTCCGCGTGATCGACACGGCTGGTTACGAGGACGAAGATCCCGAGACACTGCCCGGGCGCATGCGCGCGCAGACCATCGCCGCAGTGCGAGAGGCTGATGTGGCTTTGTTCATCATCGACGCGCGGGCGGGCGTCACACCGCTCGATGAGGAAATAGCGCGCTGGCTCAGGAGCGAGACGACGCCGGTGATCCTCGCCGCCAACAAGGCCGAGGGGAGGGCCGGCGAAAGCGGCATCCTCGAAGCTTATGCGCTGGGGTTCGGTGAGCCGATCGGGATGAGTGCCGAGCACGGCGAAGGCGTCGTCGACCTGTTCGAGCATCTCCAGCCTTACATCGACCGGGAGGTCGAACCAGATGAGGGCGCGGAGGGGGAAGAAGGCGGGCCGCTTAAGCTGGCGATCGTTGGCCGGCCGAATGCTGGAAAATCAACGCTTATCAATCGCATCCTCGAAAAGGAGCGCCTGATCACCGGGCCTGAGGCGGGGATCACACGCGATTCGATAGCCATCGACTGGGAGTGGCAGTCCCCGGGCGGCGATAAGCGCCCCGTGCGTCTGATCGACACCGCCGGGATGCGCAAGAAGGCGCGTGTGCAGGATAAGCTCGAGAAGCTGTCGGTGGCCGATGCACGACGAGCCGTTGATTTTGCGGAAGTGGTGGTGCTGCTGCTGGATGCCACGCTCGGCCTTGAGGCGCAGGATCTGCGCATCGCCGACAATGTTCTGAAGGAAGGACGGGCACTCGTCGTCGCGATCAACAAGTGGGACGTGGCAGAAAATCCGAGCGGGCTTTTCCAAGGCATCAGGAACGCTCTGGACGAAGGGCTGGCGCAGGCGCGCGGCCTACCGTTGCTCGCCGTGTCAGCCGTAACGGGGAAGGGGCTCGACCAGTTGCTCGCGGCCGCGTTTGAGATCCGGGAGGTCTGGTCACGCCGCGTTTCAACGGGAGAACTCAACCGTTGGTTCGAACAGGCGCTCGAAACCAATCCACCTCCAGCGCCAGGAGGAAAGCGGATCAAGCTGCGGTACATCACACAGGTGAACACGCGGCCGCCCAGCTTCGTCATTTTTGGAACACGGGTCGACCAGCTGCCGGAAAGCTACAAAAGATATCTCGTCAATGGCATGCGCAGGGAGCTCGGCTTTGGCGCAGTGCCCGTGCGGCTGCAGACGAGGGCGCCCAAAAACCCATTTGGCAAATGAATGCCCCGCATGTCGTGGACGCCCGGGGCATGCTTTGCCCCTGGCCGGTAATCCGCCTCAGCCGTGCGGCTCGGGAGATGGGCGGAAGGGGCACCGTCCGAATTCTGGCAGATGACCCGATTGCACCCCGCGAACTTTCCGGCTTGTGCCGGGAGCGAGGCTGGGCTTTCAGCGCGGACGCGGACGCGGACGCGGGCGAAGAGGCAAGCTTCGTAGTTTCGTTCGGCTGAAGAGCCTCGTTTGCAAGTGAAGAGCTCCAGGCTCGAGACGGGCCGTTCTATGCAGCGGCTCCTCGCATCGGCTGGACTTCCCAGCGCGCGAGTGTCCGCCATAGCCACTCGAACGGGCCGTAGCGGTAGCGGTCCAGCCAGAACTTCGACCAAATCAGCATCAGCAACCACATTGGCAGAACGACCAGCCACAGCTGGGAGCGGCTAAAAGTTCCAAACAGCCCAAGGCCGAAGCCGTAGAAAAGAGTGGTCGCGACTAGGCTGCTGCCGAGATAGTTTGTGAAGGCGGCTCGCCCGGCTGCTGCGAGCCTCGCTACGAGCCAGCCGCCGTTCCGCGTGATCAAGATGACGAACGCCGCGGTCGCGACAACCATGATCGGGTGCACGAGCGTGGCCGCGATGAGAGACAGATCGAACAGCAGGATCAGGTCAAAGCCGCTCCACCAGAGGAGCCACCCCAGCAGCGCATGTAGCGGTATGCCGATCGCATAGCCAACCAGCGCGACGCGGCGATAGGCGTCGAGCGTCCAGGCCCCCGTGAGGAAACCGCTTTTGAGCCCGGCCATCCCGAGCAGCATGTAGGCCAGCGTTTCGGGGCCGAAAAAGAAGAAGGAGGTGATCGGCAAGGTGCCGTACTCGCTGAAGCGGTAGGCAAGGATCTGGAGGTAGCCACTTCTGTAAGTGGCGAGCACTTTGCTGAGCTCCGTCGGTGAAGGGGGGGCGAAGTCGCCCTTCACGAACGCCCAGGTGGCAATTGCTTCGGGCGACGCGCCGGGAGCGGCGGCGGCGGCGCTCGCCGCATGGAAACCGGCCCCCAGTGCCGCGAGCATCAGGAACTGGACCAGCAACAGGGTGATGCTCCAGCCCACGAGGGGGGCCACCGGCCTCGTGTGAAAGAACCACGCAACCATGCCGACCGGGGCGTAGAGCGAAAGGATGTCTCCGGACCACAGGAAGTAGAAGTGAACCAGCCCGAAGATCAGAAGCCACCACATCCGGCTGAAGTGTGCTCTTTCAGGCGATCGCCCGCTAGCGGCGGCGCGATCGAGCACGAGGAGCATGCTCGCCCCGAACAGGAGTGAGAAAAGACCGCGCATTTTCCCATCTATGAAGATGAAGCTTAGGTACCAGGAGACGAGGTCGCCAAGGTGCTGATAGCCGTACGCCACCGGATTGATTGAGGCTTCCGCCGGCATCGCAAAGGCGACCACGTTCGCGGGCAAAATCCCCATGACTGCGATGCCGCGCAGGATGTCGAGGGTCGGGATCCGTGAAGCCGCGGCTGTTGCAGTCATCCCGGATCCCCTTCACGATGTGAGAACGATCCTATCGGTTCGGCCCTGGCCAGCAAAAGCCAGTCACCGGCTGCAGCAAGCCTCCGAGGCACCGAGAGGGGGCGGTGGCGCCGCGCCCGCCGCGCTCAGGAGCTTAGGCCTCTGTCGCCTGTGATTGCAGCTGGATGTAATTTTGAAGGCCCATCCGCTCGATCATTTCGAACTGCCGCTCGAGCGTGTCGACATGTTCTTCCTCGTTTCGCAATATTTCTGCGAAAAGGTCGCGGCTCCCGTAATCGCGCACTCTTTCGCAATGGTCGATCGCGCCGCGAAGCTGGGTCAGTGCCTCCATCTCAAGTGCGAGATCGGCGCGGAGAATTTCCTCGACATTCTCTCCGATCCGAAGACGTCCGAGCATTTGAAAGTTGGGGATCCCGCCGAAGAAGAGAATGCGCTCGGCCAACCGATCGGCATGCTTCATCTCATCGATAGATTCCCGACGCTCATATTGCGCAAGCCGCTGCACGCCCCAATTGTCGAGCAGGCGATAGTGCAGCCAATATTGATTGACCGCAGTCAGTTCGTTCCTGAGCGCCTCGTTCAATAATTCGATGACGCGTTCTTCGCCCTGCATTGCCGCCTCCTGTTAAGAGGCTGGCATAACGAAGGAATGGACCAATTGGAACCGCAAAAAACGGCGGAAAACTGCAGAAAATTAGCTGCTTTTGCTATGCAGTCGCACGTTCGGACGCGATGATCTCTCGTGCAAATGGGACGCATTGACCACAGCGGGGTTTGCGTCCGACGCACCGATAGGCGCTGATTGGGCAGGATGCACCCTCCCGCGCCGCTTTGCGCAGGTCGGACTCTCGAATCGCGTTACAGATGCAGACGATCATAGAGGTCGGAAATACAGCTAATGCGAATAAGTCGCAATATCTATGTTTGCTGGAGGACGTCGCTCGGCACGGTCCAAAGCACAAAGGCTGCCATTCGAGTCGGGAGATGCTCCACACGGCAGAGCATTGAGGTTCACGCATTGCTTTGATGCGGTTGTAAAATTTGACCGCACTTGCCATTAGCTGCGCATGCTTTCGCAGCGGACTCGGTACACGATCAGGGCGCTCCTGCACCTCGCCGACCGTTATGGCGAGGGGCCGGTTCAGCTGTCTCAGATTGCCGAGACCCAAAACATTCCCTCCAAATTCCTGACGGTCATGCTTTCGAGCATGCGAAGGGCTGGGCTGGTGGAAACCATGCGCGGCCGTGAGGGCGGTTATTGGCTGGCCAAGCCCCCAGCCGAGATAAGCTATGGCGAGATAGTGCGCTTGACCCGCGGCTCGTTAGGCCTCCTTCCATGCGCCAGCCGGCTTGCCTACGAGCAATGTACGACTTGCATCACCGAAGACAAATGCCGGCTCCACCGCGTCATGCTGATGGTGCGCGACGAGACCGCCCGGATCTTGGATGGCCTCAGCCTCGCCGACCCCGTGCCCATCGATCAGATCGGCGAAGATGAGCCGGCGAGCGGCCGCGCCGCCGCGGGTTAGATCACGATCCTAAAACGTGCGCCGCCAGCTTGGCCTTCAAGAAGGGTGATGGACCCTTGCTGGGCGAGCACAACTTGGCGGGCGAGGCTGAGGCCGACGCCAGTGCCTTTCGCTTTAGTCGTGAAAAAGGGCAGGAAGACGTCATGCCGGAGGGACCTCAGAGAGCGGCTTCGCAAGCTGAAGCGATCGCGACTGGAGTTGATCCGCAGCGCCGCCAAGAGAGCTTACCCTTTGTCGCTCCCGGCTCCACGCTAGGTAGGTCGTGCCGGACATGGAACGATTGTTTTTCCACGCTGTTCTCTCGTTGAGGCAGTGACGGAGACGGAGCGTTGCGGATATTGCTGATCGGCGCGACCGGGTTCATCGGCTCGGCCCTCGCATCACGGCTGGTTACCGAAGGTCACGAAGTGATTGGTGCCGTCCGCAGGATCGACGCGGCGGCTCGCCGCTTGCCCGTTAGCCGCTGGGCGACTTTGGATCTCCGGCGGATGATAGCACCGGAGGTCTGGCTGCCGCACCTCAACGGCGTCGATGCAGTTGTCAATTGCGCTGGAGCTTTGCAAGACAATCTAAGGGATGCAACCGAGGCGGTGCATGAAAGCGCGCCCGCCGCTTTGTGGAAGGCGTGCGAGCAGGCAAAGGTTCGACGCGTGATCCACTTTTCGGCAATGGGCGTGGACCGCGGTGCGCTTACCCGTTTCTCCTTCACGAAGGAGCGGGGCGATGCTGCGCTTGCCGCGCGCGACCTTGATTGGGTGATCCTTCGCCCTTCAGTGGTGGTTGGGCGCCCGGCCTATGGCGGCAGTGCGCTATTCCGAGCGCTTGCGGCTTTGCCAGTTCTGCCGAGCAACCCTGAGGCAGGGCCGCTCGACATCGTGCAGCTTGACGACGTTGTTGAGACGGTGGTGCGGCTGTTGGAGCCTGAGGCTCCCGCCAGAATGAAGCTCGAGCTTGCCGGGCCGGAGCGCCTGAGCTTTGAAGAAGTTGTGGGTGCCTATCGTCGGTGGCTCGGCTGGAAGCCGGCCATGATAGTCCGCGCGCCAGCAGTCTTGATGCGTTTGGCCTACTGGACGGGTGACCTCATCGCAAAGCTCGGCTGGCGGCCGCCGATCCGGACCACCGCGCGGCTTGAAATCGTTCGCGGTGCCGTGGGCGATCCGGGCGCTTGGAAGCGGGCCACAGGGATTCAAGCAACGGCGCTTTCCAGCGCACTGGCAGCCGAGCCCGCGTCGGTGCAGGAACGCTGGTTCGCACGGCTTTATCTTCTGAAGCCGCTCGCGATCGGCGTCTTTGCGCTTTTTTGGATACTGACGGGCATCATCTCGCTGGGTCCGGGATTTGATCAAGCGGAATGGCTAATGGAAATCGCCGGCGCCGGCCCCTCGTTGTCTCCGCTGAGCGTGATCGGCGGCGGCATCGCGGATATTCTAGTGGGGCTGGCGATCCTATACCGGCCCACGACCCGGCCGGCACTTCTTGCAGCGATCGGGCTTTCGATCTTCTATGTGGTTGCGGGAACGCTCCTCTTGCCCGAACTCTGGAGGGATCCACTCGGGCCGATGATGAAGATCTGGCCGATCCTGGCGTTCAACCTTCTCTGTCTTGCCATTCTGGACGAGCGGTGACCGAATATTACCTACTCAAGTTCCTCCACGTGATTGGAGCAACCGTGCTGCTCGGCACTGGCGCGGGCATTGCCTTTTTCATGCTGCTCGCGCACCGCACCGGGGACGCGGTGGTGATTGCCGGCGTTGCCCGCATTGTGGTGATCGCCGACTTTGTGTTCACCGCGACGGCCGTGATCTTGCAGCCGATTACGGGAGTCCTGCTCGCGCGCTCCGTCGGTTACGAGCTGACCGAGGGCTGGATTCTGGCCTCCATGGGGCTTTACCTTTTCACCGGCGCGTTTTGGCTGCCGGTTGTATGGATGCAGGCACGGATGCGAACGCTAGCGCGTGAGGCGGTGGCAGGTGGGACGCCGCTCCCGCCCGAATATCACCGCCTCTTCCGCACCTGGTTTGCGTTTGGCTTTCCCGCTTTTGCCGCCGTTCTTACGATCTTCTGGCTCATGATCACTCGTCCGGAGATCAGCCTTTGAGCGAAAAGAAAATTGGCCTCGGCACCAGAATGCTGGTGGGTGGGATCGCCGGCCTGGTCGGCACCATGGCGATGACAAGCGCCATGCGGCGGCTCCACGAAAAGCTACCTCCCCAGGAACGCTACCCGCTGACGCCGCGGGAAATTATCGACGAAGCGGCGGCGCAAGCGGACCTCGAAGTCACCAGCGAAGGTGCGAAGGACCTGACGATTGCCGGCCACTTCGCTTATGGTGCAGCCTGCGGTGCGTTGCTGGCCACAATGTATCCCCGTCTTAGTGCTCGTGGCGGTGCCGCCGCCGGCGTAGGCGTCTGGCTGGGCAGCTATCTGGGTTGGATACCAGCGACCAACATCCTGAAGCCGGCCACGGATCATCCCCCGCGCCGAAACGCATTGATGATCGGCGTACACCTCGTTTGGGGAGCGACCACGGCGAAGGCGATGGCCGAGCTTTTTCGAATCCGCCAAACGATGATGGAAGATGGTCCCAACCACGACGCGCCGGGCAGGAATTCCTGATCACTGTTGCCGTCGGGTCGGGCTCGTCTGGCGCAGCAAAGGTCGCGTGTTGGGCGACGGCAAAGGCTGCTAGAGTATCGTTAGGTGATCAACCTCCACGTCATTGCGAGCGCAGCGAAGCAATCCATTCTACCGAGCTAAACTGGATCGCCGCGTCGCTTTGCTCCTCGCGATGACAATTGCTGCCACAAGGAGATGCCGGTCAGTCGACGTGCGGGTTGAAATTGGGGGGGTCGCTCGCCGGAAAGCTCTCGTCCGAAGCTTCGTCAACCTTGGTCCATTCCTTAGGCGGGTCACGCATCGCCGACGGACCGGCAGGACGCACGTTACCTGAATTGCCTACCGCGCCCTCCGCACCGCCATGGCTGAGGGCAGGCGCTGGCCGATCCTCAAGATTGTCGCCGCCGCCCCAGTATGTGCGGGCCAAGAAATAGCCCAGAGCCGCCGCGGCGGCGGCGCCGATGCCGGTTAGAAGTGCCGTGTTTCTGTTCCATTCGGGCATGGTCACACCGTCTCCATTGTTGCGGTGGTGGCAGGGGGAAGACCTTCGGTTCCGGCTAGCTGCATGAGCTCGGCCTTGCGAGCCACCATTCGGTCTGCGAGGGCATTAAGATCAATGTTCGTTGCGCGCGCCTGGGCGAAGAGGTTGTTCTTGTCGCTCTCTTCCTCTTCGATGTGATGCTCGATCTGCTCCTTCAGCACCTTGACCTTCGCTTCGAAAAAGTTGGCCGCGGGCGTGCCGGCTTCGATCTCCTTGATGAGCAGCTTGGCGCTATCATGCTCGACCAGCGCCTCGTCGAGATCCGCGTCCTCAACCTTGCCGCGGAGCGCCGGGTAAAGGATCTCTTCCTCCAGCATCGAATGTACCTTTAGTTCCGTGCATATCCGGCGGGCAAACTCCTCCTTGGCTGCATCGTCGCGCGCGTTCTGAAATTCTTCAAACAAGTGCTCGACCCGGCGATGATCGTCGGTGAGGAGCTGGATTGCGTCTTGCTCAGCCCGAGCAGCCATTTATGCCTCCTGTGAAGCTTCGGGAACATTCGGACCAACGGACCGGTTCCCGCAGGTAAACCGGCGAGGACGCGACCTTGAACGACACCGAAACCCTCTCCCAAGTTCTTCCCAACGAGACGGAGGAAGCGGCGCGGCGGCTGCTTTCGAAGGCAGCCGAACGAGGTTTGATGCTGGCGACCGCCGAGAGCTGCACCGGGGGCATGTTGGCGTCTCTGCTGACGGACGTGCAGGGCGTCGCTCATACGTTCGACCGCGGCTTTGTGACTTACTCCTATGAGGCCAAGAACGAGATGCTCGGCGTCCCAATGGAGATCATCCGCGAGAACAGCGCGGTGACCCGGGAGGTCGCGGTTGCGATGGCCGAAGGAGCATTGGAGCGCTCGCGTGCCAATGTCGCGCTCGCGATCACAGGCTTTGCGGATGCCGGTGTGGAACCGGGGCTTGTTCATTTTGCCTGCGCTCGGGCAGGCCGGAAGACGGCCCACCGGGAGGAGCATTTCGGCCCCGGCGGCCGGGGCGCCACCCGCGTCAAGTGCATGAAGACGGCGATTGAAATGATGGCGGACATGCTTTGATGGCGAAAAAGAAAGCGCCGTTTGGCGCGATCCACCGTCACGGTTTTGTCCGGGTCGCGGCAGCCACCCCGCTGGCAAGCGCCGGGGACGTTCCCTTCAACATCAAGGAAACGGTGAGCATGGCGCGCGACGCGCACGAGCGCGGCTGTGACCTGGTGGTGTTCCCGGAGCTCAACGTCTCGTCCTACGCCGTCGACGACTTCCACCTCCAGGAGGCATTTCTGGACGCGGTTGAACAGGGCATCGCGGAAATTTGCGCGGCGACGGCGAATTTCGGGCCCGTGCTTGCGGTCGGCGCGCCGCTTCGGCGCAACGGCCGGCTTTATAATTGCGGCTTGGTCATCTCGCGCGGACGGATCCTCGGGGTGGTCCCCAAGTCGTTCCTTCCCAATTACCGGGAATATTACGAAAAACGCTGGTTCGCACTTGGCTTCGGGCTGAATGGCCTCGACATCGCTGTGGCCGGACAAACCGTGCCTTTCGGTACGGATCTCATCTTCGCCGCCGAGGATCTCGACGACTTCATCTTCCACGTCGAGATCTGTGAGGATTATTGGGCACCGCAACCGCCATCCACCGTCGGCGCGCTCTCCGGCGCGCTGATCCTGTGCAACCTATCGGCCTCGAACATCACGATCGGCAAGGCGGATGAACGCAAGCTTCTCTGCGCTTCGCAGTCCTCGCGCTGCTGTGCCGCTTATGTCTATGCCGCCTCCGGGCCGGGTGAAAGCACGACGGACCTCGCTTGGGACGGGCAGGGATCGATCTATGAGTTCGGCGAGCTGCTTGCCGAATCGAGCCGCTTCGCCCGCGACCCGGAACTTGCCGTGGCCGACATCGACGTCCAGCGCCTCCGGCTTGAGCGGATGCGCATGGGGACGTTCAACGACAATGCGATCGCCGCGGGCCATCCTGAAAAGCGCGCGCGCCGGATCCACTTCGAACACAAGCCGGGTCTTGAGGATATTGGGTTTGAGCGGAACCTCCGCCGCTTCCCCTACGTCCCGAACCGCATCGAACAGCTCGACCAGGACTGTTACGAAGCGTTCAACATCCAGGTCCAGGGCCTAGCCAAGCGGTTCACCGCGACCAGCGGAAAGCATCTCGTTATCGGCGTGTCGGGCGGGCTTGATTCTACCCATGCGCTGATCGTGGCCGCCAAAACCTGCGATTACCTGGGGCTTCCCAGGGAAACGATCCTTGGCTTCACCCTGCCGGGCTTCGCGACGGGCGATAGCACAAAGACAAACGCCTGGGCTTTGATGAAGGCAGTGGGGGTTGTCGGCGAGGAAATCGACATAAAGCCGGCCGCCCGGCAGATGCTTGGCGACATGGATCACCCCTTCGCGCGCGGGGAACCAGTCTACGACGTAACCTTCGAGAATGTGCAGGCTGGCCTGCGTACCGACTACCTTTTCCGTCTCGCCAACCAGCGTGGCGGCTTTGTCGTGGGAACGGGGGACCTCTCGGAACTTGCTTTGGGCTGGTGCACCTATGGCGTTGGCGACCAGATGGCCCATTACGGGGTGAATGCCGGCGTGCCGAAGACGCTCATCCAATATCTCGTCCGCTGGGTGGTGAAGACAAACCAGTTCGACGCAGAGACAAACCAAGTCCTCTCCGCCATTCTCGACACCAAGATTTCACCGGAACTGGTGCCTGCGGACGAGGAGGGGATGCAGAGCACCGAGGACCGGATTGGTCCATACGAGCTCCACGATTTCTTTCTTTTTCACATCCTTCGCGCCGGCCAGCCACCGTCGAAAGTCGCATTCCTTGCTTGGCAAGCCTGGCACGACCTGAACAAGGGCCTGTGGCCCTTCGACTTTCCCCAACACTTGAAGCGGCAATATGATCTTCCAACCATTCGTAAATGGCTCGACGAATTTCTTTGGCGTTTCTTCCAAACCAGCCAGTTCAAGCGGTCGGCGCTGCCTAACGCGCCCAAGGTTTCGGGCGGCGGCAGTCTTAGTCCGCGCGGCGACTGGCGCGCCCCGTCCGACGGCGTGGCGAGCGCCTGGCGGGAGGAACTGAGGCAGGCATTCGACGATTAGCCCTTTGCCTCGAATCTGGCCCATTTTGACGCACTGCAGCATCAGACACATGAGCGAATTCAACGGGTTACCTCCGGCGCTAATCTAGATCAGGAGGGTAGAAGAAGAAGCGTTGGAACTCGTTACGGTCCTTAACCGTTGTTCAGGAAGTTCTTTCTAGCTCAGAGGCTTCCATTGATTACACTGTCCTCCGCCTCGTCGTTGGGGCCCGATAAGCATGCGGCTCCGCCTGGTCATGACCGGGCGTTGATCTGCTTCTCCCACCTTCGGTGGAACTTCGTATTCCAAAGACCTCAGCACCTGATGAGCCGCTTCGCCAAGGAGCGGCCCGTTGTTTATTGGGAAGAGCCCGAAGCTGCGGTGGCTGGCTGCGAGCCGGCGCTGGGCGTCCGGACCTGCGCGGAGACCGGCGTGATCGTGGTGACGCCTTCGCTTCCCGAAGGCATGGATGAGGCGGCGCGCGACGCGGCGCTGAAGGCGCTCCTGGACGACTTTCTTGCGCAGTACGAGCAGCCGGCTATCCGCTGGTATTATACGCCGATGATGCTTCCCTTCTCGCGGCACATCGAGACCGATTGCACCGTCTACGATTGCATGGACGAGCTCGCCAATTTCCGCTTTGCCCCGTCGCAACTGCTCGATCTCGAGCGTGAGCTGCTTGCCGCCGCCGACCTTGTCTTCACTGGCGGCTACAGCCTTTATGAAGCCAAGAAAGACCGTCACCCGAACGTCCACCCGTTCCCGTCGAGCGTAGACCGCGCGCATTTCGGTCAGGCGCGCGCGATGGATGCGGCACCGGACGACCAGGCATGCATTCGGCGACCGCGCTTCGGCTTCTACGGCGTAATCGACGAGCGGATGGATCTGGAACTGATCGCCAAGCTGGCCGACGCGCATCCGGAATGGTCCGTGGTGATGGTCGGTCCGGTCGTAAAGATCGACCAGGCCGATCTGCCGCAGCGAGCGAACATCCATTATCTCGGCAGCAAGAAGTATGAGGAGCTGCCGGTCTATCTCGGTGGGTGGGACGTCGCCCTCATGCCGTTCGCGATCAACGAGTCCACCAAGTTCATATCGCCTACCAAGACCCCGGAATATCTCGCCGGCGGCCGTCCGGTCGTGTCCACCGGGATTACGGATGTGATCCGCCACTACGCTGACCTTGAGGCCGTGTTCATCGCCGATGGCGCGGATGCGTTCACCGAGGCTTGCGAAAAAGCCTTCGCGCTGGCGCAGGGCTCCGATGACTGGCTGACGGAAGTCGATGCAAAGCTGGCAAACATCAGCTGGGACACGACCTACGCCCGCATGGCCGGCCTGGTTCGCGATGCGCTGGCTGGAAGCCAGTCGACTGCGACGGGCCCGCGGCTGATCACCTCGGCCGGCAAGAAGAAGTACGACTATCTGGTCGTCGGCGCCGGTTTTGCTGGATCCGTTTTGGCGGAACGGCTTGCAAGTCAGCACGATGCCCGTGTGCTGGTGATCGACAAGCGGCCCCACGTGGCGGGCAATGCGTACGATCATTATGACAAAGCGGGGGTCCTGATCCACCAATATGGGCCGCACATCTTCCACGCCAACAGCGACGAGATTGTCGACTATCTGTCGCAATTCACCCGCTGGCGGCCCTACGAGCACCGCGTGCTTGCCGAGGTGCGGGGCCAGCTGGTGCCGATCCCGATCAACCGGACGACGCTCAACAAGCTGTTCGGCCTCAACCTTCAGACCGACGAAGAAGCGGCCGCCTATCTCGCCTCCCGTGCGGAGCCGGTGGAGACCATTCGGACATCGGAGGACGTGGTTATCTCCGCCGTCGGTCGCGAACTCTACGAGCTCTTCTTCCAGGGCTATACGCGAAAGCAGTGGGGCCTCGACCCAAGCGAGCTCGACAAGCAGGTGACCTCGCGCATCCCGACGCGCACCAACACGGACGACCGTTATTTCGGGGACAAGCACCAGATCATGCCGGCCGACGGCTACACGGCCATGTTCAATGCCATGCTTGACCACCCGAACATCGATGTTTTGCTCAGCACAGACTACAAGGATGTGGTGGACGAGGTCGATGCCGGGCACCTGATCTTCACAGGGCCGATCGACGAATATTTCGGTTTCCGGTTCGGAAAGCTCCCCTACCGGAGCCTCCGCTTCGAGCACCAAACGGTTCAGCAGGAGTGGCTGCAGCCGGTCGCGGTGGTCAATTATCCAAATCCGGACGTGCCTTATACCCGTATCACGGAGTACAAGCACCTCACCGGCCAGACCCACCCCAACACCAGCATCACCTACGAATATCCGAGCGCCGAAGGGGATCCTTATTACCCCATCCCGCGGCCGGAAAATCAGGAGCTGTTCAAGAAATACGAAGCGCTGGCGGACGCGACGCCGAACGTCACCTTCGTCGGGCGGCTCGCCACCTACCGCTACTACAATATGGACCAGATCGTAGGACAGGCACTCGCCACCTTCCGCCGCATCGACGCCAAGCGAAAGGCGTCCGGCAAGCCCGTCGCGAAGGCGGTCTGGACGGAAGCCGCCGAATAAACCGAGCGGTTCAAGTGCAAGGGCTGCAAAGGCCGGGCGAAAAGCCCGTCCTTTGCAGCTTCTTTCTTTTCACCGTCGCGTGCCGCCGCAATCCCGCGCGCTGATGCCGAAGCCG
>JADDQD010000105.1 GCA_016781555.1 Pseudomonadota bacterium
ATTCACAACCTCAAATCTGGGCCATAGGTGCTGACGGGGAACAGTTGTAACGCTTCTACGACGTCGCGGCGGTAGCCTCGGATGTTCGGGATCGGCGAGTCCGGTCCGACCCAGATGCCGCCGTTGATCCCAGTGCCGAGCTGCTCGGCGAACTGGCCGTAGATTTCCGGACGGATCGTCACGCCCGCTGCGCGTGCGTCCACAACCACGTTGGCTTTATACTCTCCGGCTGCAGGGGTCGCGAACACGTGCATCGTGATTGCCGCCATGGCGATACGCGCGATACGATTGTTCATGGATGCCTTTCGATGCTTCCCGGCTAAACTGCCCGACGGCGGAGGCAGGATCAATCTGTGCTTGCGACCGCGCTTGAATTTCATGGGAAGACCGCAAAGGTCCCCTGCCGGAAGCCACTGGCCCATCGCCTTGCCTGGCGGTGTAGAGCTTTCCGACCATCCGCAGTTGATAAACGAGAACGGCTCTCCACCCGGTCCTGCAACTTGGCTGCCGTCCCTCGCAGAGCCGTCCATTCGGCGGCGGTTCACATGCATTACCCCATTGTAAGGGGTGACTGCTGAGAGGGTTATGCTCCATCCATGTGCCTTGGCCACGCTCGTCCTCTTGGCTTGCTGTGCTCCGGAATCAGGAGCCACAGGAAACGCGGCGCAGGATTCCACAAATTACCTCACTCTGCTCGAAGCACCGCCTTATCCTCCGATCGAACGGCTCGCTCCCGAGCCTGTGCCACAAACCCGTGAACGCCTGCGGTGGCTCTTCGAAGAGCGGGTCGAGGAGCGCGAACTCCCGCTGCTGCGCCGGATCAAGCGGCAGGAGACGGGAAACTTCGGGGGCGTCGAATGGCGCTGGCGTGAGGGTTCGCACAATGGCGGGCTGGGTGAGCTGACCGGCATCGTCTTTTTTCAGCGGGAGCCGGAGAAGACCCTCGCTGGCTACACCCAGAGCCCACTGTTCCGCGCCGAGCGCGGCGACTTCGCGAGGAGCGATCAGGACACGATCGTGCGGCAGTGGGCGGAGAAGATCGGCCGGGATGTCGCGTCCGAAGGTTTCTACAACATGCAGGTTCCCACCATCGACGTCGCGCTGCCCCGTGCGGAGTTCGAGCAGCGCGACCGAACAGAGGGTTGGCGGCTGCCGTCCAACCTCAAGCTGCGGCTCAATCCCGCGGCAGAGCCCGACCTTCCGGCCGTGTCCGCCGATCTGAAGCCGTTGATCCGAACTTTCCCGCAGCAGCGGCGTCTGAGCGGACCCGTGCTGGACATCGCGACGTACGACGCGATCGTGCTTCGGGACGGCTGTTTCTTCATCGACGGACCGGGTGAGGACGATCCCCTGGCTGAGTTCCCGCTCGGCATCGGCGTATATCGCGATGAGGAGGGCCATGTCGCCTTCCGGCCGCGTTATGCAGATGATAAGCGCCGTTTGGGACGTGTCGGAACACGGCTCCAATTGGGATATCGATCGAACCCGCGTCCAGCTCCACCGGAGACGGCTCGGGCTTGTCGCGCGCGCACGGTTGTTAGCGTCACTTCGGCGGACCAGGCCGCAGGCTATGGCTTGGGGTGATTTGCAGTGAAGCAGTATCGCGACCGCGACCGGCTGAGCAGTGCGGAGGCAATCCGTCGCGCAAAGGAGTGCCTGCTGGCGGAGGAGCAGACAGTGGCTGACAACCGTGTGCGCGGCGGACGCAAGCAACCCACGCATTGCTCAAGCCTCCGGCTGATGAGCAACCCCGCACCGCCGCCACCATCACGTGCAGCTTCATAGCGCTCCTGAACGAGTAGGCAGCGAAGCGAGATTCGCCCTGGGACTGCAGCTGTTGATCATAGGCTAACTGCAAATCGCCGAACGCTGCCCTCAGCGCTTGTCGGCGGCGCGCCTCCGCGGCACACTGTCCGCATGCGCGAACGAGACTGGCACGTGGCCGCCGACGCCATGCGGGAGCGGCTCGCCGCGGCCGACGAGCCGTTCATGACGGGCATGACGCGCGGGACGATGCGCTTCCTCTTGTTCGCACCGCGCGGCATCGACGCGCAGCGCCCGCATACGCAGGACGAGCTGTACATCATCGCCCGCGGGTCGGGGTGGTTCGTCCGGGGTGACGAGCGCATTCGTTTCGCGGTCGGAGACGCTTTGTTCGTGCCGGCCGGAATGGAGCACCGCTTCGAGGAGATAAGCGGCGACTTTGAAACCTGGGTGGTTTTCTGGGGACCGGACGGCGGCGAGACGGCATGAGCCAGGGCCACGTGCAGCGCCGTCACAACAGGTAGTCCGCTTGTCAGCGAGCTTGGCAACAACAGGGGAGGGAGGGCTTCGACAAGCTCAGCCCGAACGTAAGCTGTCTCGGCGTTAGGAGAGAACGTCCGACGCATTGTGACGCAACAGACGAGTTTTGCTCTACCAGTTGCGCTTGTCGCCCACCCGTTCGGGCTGAGCTTGTGAGGGATCCCATGAAAGTAGTACTTTCATGGGCACCCGTTGAAGCCCTTCGCGTCTGCTTTCTTAGTTCATGCGGCTCTTTGGTGAGGCAGCTACCCCGGAACGCTCCGGCTTCGCTAGGTCCGCAACGAGCGGCCCAAAACCTCCAGCGTTCGCGCCCAGGCTCGTTTGGCAGCAGCCTCGTTGTAGCGCTCGGCGGAAGTGTCATTGTGAAAGGCGTGCTCGACGCCGGGATAGACGATCGCGTCGACCTTCTTTCCTGCGGCTTTGAGCGCTTCGCTCCAAGGAAAGCCGGTTTTGTTCACCCGCTCGTCGCGCTCGGCGAAGTGGAGCAGCATGTCGGCCCGGACCTTGACTGCCTCCGCCGGATCGGGAGCCGAGCCGTAGAAAGCGACGCCTGCGTCCAGCGCATCACCGGCGCTGACGGCAAGGCGATTGACCATTGCCCCGCCCCAGCAGAAGCCGACGGCGCCCACCGAGCCGTTGGCGCGCGGCATCGCCTCCAGCATGGCGACGGTCGCGACACCGTCGGTAACCGCCTCGGCGAGATTGAGCTTGCCGATCGCTGCCCGGGCGGCATCGGCGTCGGCGGGCGTGCCGCCGGTGCCCGAAAGGAAATCAGGGGCGAGCGCGCGAAAGCCGGCAACGGCAAAGCGGCGGGTGACGTCGCGGATATGCTCGTTCAGCCCGCGATTTTCGTGGATGACCAAGACGGAGCCAAGCTTCTGAAGGATGCGCGCCGGTTCCGCCAGATAGCCTCCCATCTGGCGCGTGGCTGCCGCGCGCCAGGTCATCGCCCGAGTGCGGATGCGCTTGTCGTCCGCGGGCACGATGGCAGCCGCGGCCGGATCTGCGGCGATGCCGATGAGGAGAGCGTTGGCGGCCGCAGCGCTTCCGGCAAGCTTTGTGAGCTCAGCGAAAAAGGCGCGGCGGTCCATAGCTTGGTCTGGGCAGTCCGGACTCGCTCCCGCGTGCGTGAACCGATCGTAAAGCGCGATTGCCCGCGCGCGGATGTCACCGTTCATGCCGGCTGTTCTTCCTGCTTGGCGGACATGGCCGCATCGTCGATTTCGCGTGCCCGCTTGGCCGCCGGCCGGGATTGCAGCCGGCTGACATAGTCGCTGAAGGCGGGCCGCTTTTCGATGGCACCGAACATCATGCCCCACCCGATCTGGCGAGCCGACATAGACGTCGGCCGCGGTGAAGTGATCGCCGCACAAATAGGGACCGCGGGAGACGGCATGCTCCAGCGCCGCCACCGTTTCCTCATATGAGCCGTATCCGGCCATGCCTTTCTTGTCGGCAGGAGCGAGCAGGCCGAGAGATTTACCAGTCACCACCGCTTCAACAGGACCCGCTGCGAAGAACAGCCAGCGATAATATGGGCCGCGCCGCTGGTTTCCGGGTGGCGGCGCCAGGCCACGGTCGGGGAACATGTCTGCAAGATAAGCGCAGATCGCTGCGGCTTCGGTGACCACCGTGTCGCCGTGCCTCAGCGCAGGCACTTTCCCCATCGGATTCACCGCCAGAAATTCGGGTGCCTTCATGGTGGTGCCATAATCGAGGAGGACCGTTTCATAGGGCTCGCCAATTTCTTCCAGCATCCAGCGGACGATCCGCCCGCGCGACATCGGATTGGTGTAGAAGGTGAGGCTTTCAGTCATCGGTGGCTCCAACCGGGGCCAGCCTAACGGGCCCCGCAGCGGAACGGGAGTGGGAAAAAGAAAGGCCCGCTTCTCATCGAAGCGAGCCTCCCTGGCTGTGCTGCTCCTGGCTGGGGATCAGGCCTGTTCTTCGGCCTCGCCCTGTTCCGCCTGCCCTTGCTCGGCCTGCCCTTGCTCGGCCTGGTCTTGAGCCGCTTTCTTGCCCTTCTTCTTGCCCGGCTTGGGCGCGGCAGGGATGATCTCGAAGGCAGGCGTATTGTCCTTGATCCGGACCTTGACCTCGCCGCCATCGACCAGCTTCCCGAACAGCAGTTCTTCGGCAAGCGGCTGCTTGATCTTCTCCTGGACGAGGCGGCCCATCGGGCGTGCGCCGTACAGGCGATCGTAGCCGCGCGCGGTCAGCCACTTTTTGGCCTCGTCGTCCAGGTCGATGTGGACGTTGCGATCCGCCAGCTGCAGTTCGAGCTGAAGGATGAACTTGTCGACCACCCGGGCCACGACTTCCGGCGGCAGGTATCCGAACGGAACAATCGCATCGAGACGGTTGCGGAATTCGGGCGTGAACATCCGCTTGATCGCTTCCTCATCCTCACCCTCGCGGGTCAGGGCACCAAAGCCGATCCCCTCCCGCGCCATGTCGGCAGCGCCGGCATTGGTGGTCATGATGAGGATGATGTTCCGAAAGTCGACCGTCTTTCCGTGGTGATCGGTGAGCTTCCCGTTGTCCATCACCTGGAGGAGGATGTTGAACAGGTCCGGGTGCGCCTTTTCGATCTCATCGAGCAGCAGCACCGAATGCGGATGCTGATCGACCGCGTCGGTCAGGAGACCGCCCTGGTCATAGCCGACATAGCCCGGAGGCGCGCCGATGAGGCGGCTGACCGAGTGACGCTCCATATATTCGGACATGTCGAAGCGCTGGAGCGGAATGCCCATGATCGAGGCGAGCTGACGCGCAACCTCCGTCTTGCCGACGCCAGTGGGGCCGGAAAAGAGGTAGTTGCCGATCGGCTTGTCCGGATCGCGAAGCCCGGCACGGCTGAGCTTGATCGCCGACGCAAGCACGTTGATCGCCGCGTCCTGGCCGAAGACGACCCGCTTCAAGTCTCGATCGAGATGCTCGAGCGCCTTCTTGTCGTCGCTCGACACGCTCTTGGCCGGGATCCGCGCCATGGTCGAAATCACCGCCTCGATTTCCTTGGTGGTGATCGTCTTTTTCCGCTTGGACGGCGGAACCAGCATCTGCATCGCGCCGACTTCGTCGATCACATCGATCGCCTTGTCCGGCAGCTTGCGGTCGTTGATGTAGCGGGCAGAAAGTTCAACCGCCGCCTTGATCGCGTCGGGCGTATATTTGACGTGGTGATGCTCTTCGAAGGCGGAGCGAAGGCCCGCCAGGATCTTCACCGTGTCCTCAATCGTCGGCTCGTTGACGTCGATCTTCTGGAAGCGGCGGAGGAGGGCGCGATCCTTCTCGAAGTGGTTGCGGAACTCCTTGTAGGTGGTCGAGCCGATGCAGCGGATCGTGCCGCCCGACAAAGCCGGCTTGAGGAGGTTCGAAGCATCCATTGCACCGCCGCTGGTCGCGCCGGCGCCGATCACCGTGTGGATCTCGTCGATGAACAGAATGGCGTGCGGCATCTTTTCGAGCTCGGTGACGACCGCCTTCAGCCGTTCCTCGAAATCGCCGCGATAGCGCGTCCCGGCGAGCAGGGCGCCCATGTCGAGCGAGTAGATCACCGCTTCCTTCAGCACGTCAGGGACCTCGCCCTCGATGATCTTGCGCGCCAGACCTTCAGCGATGGCGGTCTTCCCAACGCCGGGGTCGCCCACATAGAGCGGGTTGTTCTTTGAGCGGCGGCACAGGATCTGTACCGTCCGATCCACTTCCGGGCCACGGCCGATGAGCGGGTCGACGCGGCCGTTCAGCGCCTTTTCGTTCAAGTTGACGGTGAACTGCTTCAGGGCAGACTCGCTCTTCTTCTTGCCCTCTTCCTGCTTGGGTTCTTCGGTTCCCTTGACCTCCGGCGTCTCGGCCGAGGTCTCGCCCTTGCCGACGCCGTGGCTGATATAGCTCACGGCATCCAGGCGGCTCATGTCCTGCTGCTGGAGGAAGTATACGGCATAGCTTTCGCGCTCGGAGAAGAGCGCAACAAGCACGTTGGCGCCAGTCACTTCGTCGCGGCCAGACGACTGGACGTGAAGGATGGCGCGCTGAACCACGCGCTGGAAGCCGCTGGTCGGTGAAGGATCGGTCTCCCCTTCGACCTTCAGCGCTTCCAGTTCGGTGTCGAGATAGGCGCGAACGGCTTCACGAAGCTCCTTCAAATCGACGCCGCAGGCTTGCATCACCTTGGAGGCATGGGCGTCCTGGGTGAGGGCAAGCAGCAGATGTTCAAGCGTCGCATATTCGTGCCGGCGGCCGCTCGCTTCGGCGAGCGCGGTGTGAAGCGTTTGTTCTAACTCCCGGGCAAATGACGGCATTTCTTACTCCTACGTGCCCGCGGAAAGCCGCGGGCGACTTGAGCCTAATGTCGTGCCGCCTTGGCCCTTCATCAAGCAGGTGTGGGCTCTGACCGGGAAAATAACTCCGCTCGCTAGAGCCGGTTCATTCATTTCTTGAAGATCGCGTCTGCGCTCGATCGGAACTGAACCGCCGCGTCTATTTTTGCCTTCGTTCGGCCGATTTCGGCCTCGAGAACGGCGATCCGGGCGCTCAATTCTTCCACCGAAAACGGATCGAGATCCTGCCGCGTCAGCTGCGTCAGTGGATCGTCCGGCTTGCTTGGAAGCAGTTCGTCCCAGTCCATGACGAGGAACGTTGACCGGACGCGTGCTTGTGTCAACAAGACGCGCAGCTTCTTATCGCATCGGCGGGGCGGCGTGACCGAATGAACACTCTTCCGGCCACCATGATTGCAATCGATCCCGATTGTGCCGGTGGCCCCGAAGTGCTGCAGCCGGTGGAGCGGCCGGTCCCCCGTGCGGCGCCGGGCGAGGTCCTCATCGAGGTCGCCGCGGCGGGCGTGAACCGGCCCGACATCATGCAGCGTCGCGGCCTTTACCCGCCGCCGCCGGGGGCGCCAACGATCCTCGGGCTCGAAGCTGCCGGCACGGTCGTAGCAGTGGGGGAGGGTGTAGCCGAAAGCCTGATCGGAACGCCTGTTTGTGCGCTCCTGGCCGGCGGCGGCTATGCCGAGTTTTGCGTGGCTCCAGCCACGCAGTGCCTTCCCGTGCCGGCGGCGATCAGCATGGCCGAAGCGGCCTGCTTGCCGGAGACCTTGTTCACGGTGTGGAGCAACCTCTTCCAGCGCGCTTATGCCCGCGAAGGGGAGAGCTTGCTCGTCCATGGCGGAACCAGCGGGATCGGGACCATGGCGATAGCCCTAGGGAGGCTGTTCGATCTCACAGTCATCGTGACGGCAGGATCTGACGGCAAGTGCGGGCGCGCGATCGAGATCGGCGCCGCGCACGCAATCAATTACCGCGCGAGCGATTTCGTGGAGGAGGTACGCCGGATCACCGGCGGACGCGGCGTCGACATCGTGCTCGACATGGTCGGCGGCGATTACGTTCCGCGGAATCTCGCCTGCCTTGCCGAGGAGGGCCGGCACGTCTCGATCGCCGTGCAGCGGGGAGTCGCGGCCGAAATTTCGCTATGGGACGTGATGCGCAAGCGATTGGTGCTGACCGGCTCGACGCTTCGGGCACGATCACCCGAATTCAAGATGCTGCTGGCGCAGGAGATCGAGCAGAACGTGTGGCCCGACGTGGAGCGCGGCCGGCTGCGGCCCGTGATCGACTCGCTGTTCCCGCTCGCCGACGCGGCTGAAGCGCACCGGCGGATGGAAAGCGGCAAGCATGTCGGCAAGATCGTGCTGGTGAGATAAGGCACGGGGGGCAGGAGCTGCTGGTCTAGCCGTCGACGGGCTCTCGGATGGCACAACGGCAATGCAGAACCAAGGCGGATTGGCTGGCAGACGGCATCGACGTAACCAGCCTGAAGTGAAGGCACGGCCCGCGGCCCGCGACACGGGCTGCGGGCTTTGTCATAACGGGACGGTTGTGCGCTTTCCGGCAAGCAACCGGCTCCTCCTTCCCTCCAGGGGAAAGGCGCCGCGCCGTCGTGGCTGGTCGCGCTATGCGGAATACTCCAATCCCGCATAGATTTTGCCGAAAATCGGTTCCACTTTTCGGTTCGATGCTCTAAGTCGACGCTCAACGCTCGGCCGCTCCGTGAAGGGGCGGCCCTTATTTTATCCGGAGGATCACAGTGGCACAGCCGCTCATGCCCCACGCCACGGCTTCCTGGCTGGTGGACAATACCGCGCTTACCTTTGAACAGATTGCCGATTTCTGCGGCTTGCACATCCTCGAAGTGCAGGCGATTGCCGACGATACGGCTGCGACCAAGCTGACCGGGCGTGACCCGATCCGGGCTGGCGAGCTGACGCAGGAGGAGATCGAGCAGGGCCAGTCCGATCCGTCCTATCGCCTCAGGATGCACAAGGAGCCCGACAAAGCGACACGCACCAAGGGGCCGCGTTACACGCCTGTCTCGAAGCGTCAGGACAAGCCCGACGGGATCGCCTGGATCATTCGCAACCATCCCGAGGTTTCGGACGGGCAGATCTCGCGCCTGATCGGCACGACCCGAACAACAATTGCTGCCATCCGCGACCGCACCCACTGGAACATCGCCAACATTCAGCCCAAGGATCCGGTGACGCTCGGCCTCTGTTCGCAACGCGAGCTCGACGGCGTGGTTGCCAAGGCCGCCAAGGCAGCGGGACTCGAAGAAGCGCCGCAGGACACGCGCTTGGCCGGCGACCGCGAAGCGCTGATCGAGGAGCTCCGCAGGGAGCGTGATGCCAACGCCCGCGATGCGGAAGCGGCGCACGCGGCCGAGCTTTCCGGCGAGGGTGGCGCCGGCGGTAGCCGGGGCTTTGTTGACCCATTCAGGAGCTGAGCCGGGTCCGGCCCAGGCCGAGCGAGCCGACACTGAGGCCTACAGCCACAAAGGGCTAACCTACCCGCTTGGGCGGCGTGGGCCGGAAACCGGCGAGGCCTTGCCCATTGCTCCGGGCTTAGGTTGGGCACGTCTTTCGGTGCCGGGCTCTTTGAAGCATATCAACGTCTGGCTGCTGGACGACGGCGATGGGGTTGCCGTCGTTGATACGGGGCTCGACCTCCCCTTGTCGCGTGATGCGTGGACAAAGTTGTTCGCCGGGCCGCTTGCCGGCCGCTCCGTCACTCGGATCATCGTTACCCACTTTCATCCCGACCATGTCGGTCTTGCCGGCTGGCTTTGCGAACGCTTCGGAGCTTCGCTCTGGATGACGCGCGAGGAGTGGTTGTTCGCGCGCATGCTGAGTGCCGACGTGCGCGATGCCCCCCCGCGCGAAGCTTTTGCCTATTGGCGTGCCGCCGGTTGGGACGAGGACCGGATTGCAGCTGAAGCGGCAAAGGGCTGGGGCCGCTTCGCTGCGGTGGTGACCCCGGTGCCCGCCAGCTTCATCAGAATGCGGGAGGGCCAGATCATCCGCATCGGCGCGCGCGCTTGGCGGGTAGTGGTGGGGAGCGGCCATTGCCCCGAACATGCGTGCCTGGTTGACGAGGAGGGCGGAGTGATGATCGCGGGCGACCAGGTTCTGCCGCGGATCACGTCCAATATCTCTCTCAGCCTCAGCGAGCCGGAGGCCGATCCGCTGGGGGATTGGCTCGATTCCATCGACCGCCTTGCGAACCTTCCGCCCGACCTTTTGGTGCTCCCCTCGCATGGCGAACCCTTTACGGGTCTTCACGCGCGGCTCGAAGCGCTCGCGAGGGGGCATCGGGAGCGGCTGGACGCCCTTCACCAACAC
>JADDQD010000234.1 GCA_016781555.1 Pseudomonadota bacterium
CCACAGGTTTCATCCACGGCGGGTCGGACAAATTCGGTGAAGAACTCATACCACTCACATCAATCCAGAATTCCCTTATCCTTTTTTCCAACTTGCCCTAGGCGCCTGAATCCCTTCAATTAAATGTAAGTGCCAAGGGGATTCTCCCGCACGAACCCCTCCAACAATTTTCGCTCCTCCGCTTTCAACCTCCGTGGTCTCGAACCTCTATTTCCCGAGCCCTTTACCCGTTTGAAAATTGCGTCGGCATCAACATCATCGATGTGCTTCAGGGAGTAGTACAACGCGTTCTTCGGTGTCGGAGAATCTTTAACCTGGTGCGGCTCCTGGACCTCCTCTGTTGCCTTGTACAATTTGTGGCAGGCTTTCTTCAGGGCCGGTGCGGCCATCCCCGCCACCACCACGTAGAAATGCGGCACCCAATACCGCAAGCGACCGTCACCCGTCGTATCGTCAGCCAAGCTGATATCGAATACGCCCACCAGCACCGTGGCCTTCGGCAGCACCTTCCGCAGCATCCGCCGCATCGCCCGCTTTTCATTTTCCAAATTGATGTCCGCCACCTGGTCGTAGGCGACTAGCCGCCGTGGCGGCACCATCGTCAAAAAAGCCGCCGGCCTTCCGTCGAAGACACGCGCCACCTGTTCCCACAATTTCCGGCGGTATTTGACAACTTCCCATCTGCACCGCGCACTGCCCCGGTGCGACCTGCAGGTGCTGGACGGTGGTTCTTTGTCGAACGCTATGTGCCAGCCCCCGTCCGGCCTTCTTGTGGCGGCGAAGCGTTGGCTGCAGGTCCGGCAATTCAATTGCGCAGAATCTTTTGGCATCGGCGGCTCCATCTTCCGCGTGGTTGGAGCCTGTCCTTTACCCCTTCGCTGTTTGCCGCTTCCGCCTGCCGTCTTCCGGCGCCTCCCGTTGTCCGTCGGCTGTCATCGAGGCCGACTGGCCCCTTCGCGACCTGCGGGATTTCTTGCTCAAGCGCTTCGGCGACATGCTGCGGCAGCAGCTGCACCGCGGGCGCCGGAGACCAAATCATCGTCGGTGGGATCGACGGCGACTACGACGAAATAGGCCAGGCGTGGCATCCGTATCCACCGCATCGCGCCCGCGGCCCTGCAGCAACCGGTGAACGACGCGGCGAGGCAGGTGTTGTACTGTGTCAAATCGTTCAAAACCCAGAAGGTGCGGTATTGCGGTGATGCGGGCGTCGTACTGTGTCAAATCGCTCAAAACCCAGAAGGTGCGATGTTTCGATGATGCGGGCAAGAAGCGAACGGCGCACCGTCGCCTGAGCATTGGCCTCCACGTCGGTTGGCGTGGCGTGGCCAATTCCCCTTTGTCGATTTCAATTTCCCTGCACGGGGTCCACCGATATGGGGGCGAACTCCGAATTGCCAGGTCTTCGGGCGCATGACCGTGCGTCGCGTCGAAGCCGGCCATTCCCGTGGCGACGTGGCGACGTGGCGACGTGGGCGTGCCCAGCCTTTCAACGACAATCCGTCCTGGTCTACCCGATGATCGCCCGCCGGAAATATACAAAACACAGTTTCTGCGTGGTGCCACCGAAGCGCTTTTGCCACGTCACCGCGCCCGTACCCCGGTTCGGCAACAACCCGTGGCGTCCGGGCCAGTCTACTACCTTACAGGTAGAAGACGCGTGGAGCCAGCACCCAGCACACAAACAAATCAGATTAGCTCAGCTTGATGCGGCAATCCTGGGTCGGTTCAGCGCCACCACGCATTGCAGGAGCCGGCCTGATTGAATCACGCCAGGATGGTTCCAGCCATCCGGACGGGAAACAGGCACCTCAGCATAGGCCGATTGCGGATTGGGTAAAGGCATACCAGGGCGGCAGTCCGCCGCCCGCCAATGGCGAGGCCCCGATCCATGCCCGACACCGCCACCGCCGACCACTGGTATGTCGTCGATACCTTCCACGCCGGCGTGCAGGTTCCTAACACCCTTCCGTCCCCGCACGACAGCAACATCAATAAATGGTCAAAGCGCTGGACCGACGATGAGGTGGACGACGTTGTGCCGCCGCGTCGCGGCGGCGCCGGCAGGATCGCCGACATCCTGGGCCAGATGCACCGGGAAGGCCGGGAAATGCAAATCGAAATGGGGGTTACGAAGGATTGCAAGCTGCGCTACCGGGTTGTCTGCGCGCGCTACGACGGCCCGTCCGGATCGGATATCAGTACCAAGCGTGTCGCGTCCGCCCGTGCCGAGCTGCACGTCTGGCTTGAAGGCAGGGTTCGGACGATCCTGTTCGTGGAACTCCGCTGGATAAACCAGGGTGCCGGATGCTGGTTGAATGTGCAGGCCAGCCCCACAACGCTGCTTGTTGGTGGAAATGCATTCGCCGCAAAGACGGGATTGGACCCGGACCGCGAGCGCCTGTACCTCTATCGCTACCCGTTCCTGCTGCTCGGAAGAATTCTGCGGGCGGTGGACCGCACCTTCGCCTGGTCGGACGACGCCGCGGCGTGCATCAAGGCTGGCGCCTTCAAGCTGCACAACGCGCAGCTGGCGTTCTACATGCCGTTCGCAAGCCGCGCCGAATTGCGCCGCTTCCTACGTTGGTTGGACGCCGTCTTCTGCACCCCCATCGTCACCGGGACATGGTCGAGCCGCACCTTGGGCAAATATCTGCGCCTGAACGTCGAGTCGTGGCCGGATGCGCGCGGGTGCCCGACAGGCGTGATGCTCCGCGCCTACCGCAACGCCGCCCGCAATTCCGACCTGACCACGAATTTCTACGACAAGGCGGCGACGCTGAAAAAGGCGGGGCGGGCGGCGCTGGGGGGACCGCGCCGCGATTGGCTGCTGCGGCACCTGCGCGTCGATGTCACGCTCCATCCCCCGGCGATCGGCCGCCTGTTCACCGCCGCGGGCTTGGCAGGCGAACCGTGCACCGTTTCCACCTGGTGCCGCGCGCTGGCGCAGCTCGACGGCAAGGAGGACCGCTTCCGCGAATGGCTGACGCACGAAGCGCTGGAGCGCCGGTTGCGGCTGCGCGCGGTGGCCGGGTTCGATATCGACGCGTTGCAGCGGGCACGGGACAGGTTGTCCGGTCGTCCGCGGCTGATGGCCGTGTGGGACGATTGGCTCGCGGGCAAGGGCGGCCTGCGGCAATTGCTGCACGCCCAGGTGCCGGATGGCGCCGCGGTCCGCGCCGAGATCAGTGCGGTGCGCAAGGCCGGGCTCGATCCCGACCTGCCGCCGCCGATATTGCACCGCCTGGCGATGATCTCATCCCTGTGGGGGTTCTCCAAGGCCCAGGCGCGCGAGTATGCCGAAGCGCTGGCGTCCGAGGACATGCGCGCGCTGCACAGGCTGCTGCGGCACAACCAAACTTTCATCGCGCGCACCCGCGTCGAATTTTCGCGTGCGGTCGACGCGGCGTTCCACCCGGCGCCGGTGCCGACCATCGACGCGTGGTGATGCCCGGCGCAGGAAATGCCGGATCAAGGTGCGACGGCGCGGTCAGTAGCGCGTCCATGCGGACATGCCGCTGCACGTGCTGACCGACGACGACGGTAGGGTGTATTTCGCCCGGGTGAGGCGCGGCCGGTTGCGCCGGTGGGCACAAGGCGGGGCCAGGCTCCGGGAGCGCGAAGCACGGCGAGGCAAACTCAGAGCCTGTGAATCTTTCGCATTTGCGGGATGATGACACTCAGTGTAGCGACTCGGTTAGTCGCTTGACCCCAATACCTTGCGGTCGGCTTGCGCCTTCCCCGATTGATTGACAACCTCTCAGCCGCGGGTCACGCACGGCGGTTCCGAACCTCAGTGCACTACAGCCGAGCAGGGCGGTGAGTGGGCCTTGACGGCCGTAGGACTTCACCGCAACTAACTCAAAATAGCCGGTTCACCCGCATTACGTTAGCAAAGCGCGATTGAGATTAACCCGTCTGAAACCTGTGCTTCTGTACAAAACGGCAAGTTTATGGGATTCTTCGCAACGAATTATTGCCGAAAAATTTAGCAGCCTTACTCAATTTAAGCGATCCACTTCTTACAAAAAGTCCTTTAGGAGGACGAGCAGAGCATGCGCCAGAGGTGTTATAAAGGAGGCTCTTATGGCAGCTTTTCGCGGGAGACCTGCTGGATTTGTTGCGATTCCGCAGCGCAAAGAATATCATGAACTATTAGACCTGATCGCAACATCACTAAAGGACAACAATATCGAAATATTGCTATCGCCCAACCATTTTACGCCTGACCTCCTAGACTCATGCAAGAAAGCTGACTTTCTAATTGCTGATGTAACGGAGCCAAATTTGAGCACATATTATGTTATCGGCGCATCACAAGCTTCCCGGAAGCCGGTTTTACTACTCTGCAGGGAATCGTCGTCAGTGCCGCCGGAAATATCTGGATTTAAGGTGCTCCAGTACAAGCCAGGTAACGTCAAACGGCTTTCTCAATTTTTAAGGTATTGGCTACCGGATCTTTTGCTTGAGCAAACGTACAGCAAACCTCTGACAGATAAAGTTTAGAGCGCCTCTGAAAGTTGGAGGTTGAAGCAATGGCTAACATTTTTTTCATCATGCCGTTCCGTCCCGGCTTAAACTACATGTACCTTCACATGAAGCAATACATAGAAAAGAACTTCGAGGGTGCACGCTGCATTCGCGGAGACACAAATATCTCGACCGGCATTTTGATCAGCAAAATCAAAGCGAACATTGAGGAAGCTGACGTGATAATCGCGGACTGCTCGGGAGGCAATCCTAACGTTTTCTACGAACTTGGGATTGCTCATGCACTTGGGAAAAATGCAGTGCTTATTCACAGCGACTCAGAGGCCCGTATTCCGACCGATATTCAAGGATACGAGCGTTTGACATACGGTTTCGACGACGATGATGCCTTCTGTACACGCATAAGGCAGGCTTTAGAGGGCCTTATTCGTGACAAGTACGAAACTCTTTTTGAGAAAGCACGCAACTATTTAATTAAATTTAACCAAGATTCAAATCGTGCAATTTCGGTGAAAGATGAGAAAAGATTCCGAGCCGATATGATATCTCGCGAAAGTGCGGCGAAGCTACCGTCCCTAAAAAATGAGCGAAAGCTGGCAGCTTATTTAATGCCAATTATTTCCGATGGTATCTTTGATCTGGATATTGCAACAGAAATGAAGGAGTGGATTGCTGCTAATTACGAAGATGGTGACCCGTCGTTAGACGGATCATAACATGCAGTTACATCTTCTTCGACTAGGGCACGATGCCAAACCACCGCGCGAGCATGGTGGCGACATAAATCGAGGCGAAGCACGCCATGCTGCGCACCTAGGCATGTTGGCAGTACCTCCTATTTTTGCAAGACATCCTTAAGCAGCCAATCCGCACAACTGCAGGCCTTTTCGGCGTTTTTAGTCGGCTTACTGGAACTTGCGGCACCTGCGCACCTGGGATGCTGCCCCGGGCGCGGACAACGGGTTTTCTCACGAATGATGCAGGCCGGACAAGGGCGGCGTCGGCGCTGACCCGATGTTCACGGGCAAGCTTCGGTGGGATGGGCAAGCGACAGTCGCGGCCGCATAACCGGCTCGGTGGCACCAGGTCTCCATGCGCCCGCAGTTACACTAAATAACTAATTTAGTAAAGGCGGCTATTTGGCGCCCTTAAGGAGCCCGTCGGGCTACGCCGCAGCCGCCGCGGCTTCTTCGATTGACCTCCGTTCCGCTGGGAAGCCCAAGTACCACGCAGTTCCCGCTGCCACCATCATCAGCGCTGCGGCGAGGAAATAATAGACTGTATTCAGCGCCCCCGCCGGAATTAGCCATCCGAACAGGAGTGGGACGAATACACCACCGATCGCGGTTCCGAAAGCAAAAAGCAAAGCGATGCTCGTAGCCCGCATCTCCAGCGGGAACGCTTCCCCCACTGTCAAGTAGGCGGACGAAGCAGCAGCGGAGGCGACGAAGAAGATTGTCATCCAGCAGGCCGTGTGCCCCCAGGCGTCCACCATCCCTAGCCAGAACAACAAGCCGGTGAACGCCAGCAGAATACCCGAGAGCGCGTAGGTGATGATGATCATCGGCGTGCGGCCAACGCTGTCGAACAGCCGGCCGAGCACTAAAGCCCCAACGAAGTTACTGAACGCGAGGGGCAGCATGTACCGGCCAATTTCGTGAATTTGCACCCCGTAGAGTTCCGTCAGCTGCCTCCCGTAATCGAAGATGATGCCGTTGTAGAGGAATGCTTGACTGGCCATCAGCGCCAGCCCCAACACAGTACGATTGCGATATCTGCCAAACATGTTTTTGTAGGTCCGGAACATCAACCGCGCTGCACCGCCAATCGTAGTGTGGTCCAGCTGGAAAAGCTGGACCACCCTTTCAGGGAGCAGGCGGACGTTATGTTCCCGCCCCACCTCCGCCTCGATCGAAGCAACAATGCGTTCGGCCTCGTCCGCCCCGCCCGGCCGGCCGTGGGCGATCAGCCAGCGCGGGCTCTCCGGGATCCAGCGGAGGAGGGGTACAGTGATGAGCGCGAGCGTGCCCGCCACCAAGAAGGCCGCGCGCCAGCCGATCTCGGGATAGGGCAAATGCGGGTCCAGCACCACCAGCGATGCCAGCGCGCTGAACATCGCTCCGGCCCAGAAGAAGCCGTTCACGGAAATAATGGTGGTGCCGCGATAGTGTGCAGGAATTAACTCTTGGAGAGTCGAGTTCACGGCCACGTATGCTCCTCCAATACCGGCTCCGGTCACCAATCGGAAGGCGACGAAACTCCAATCGCTCCAGGCACAGCCAGTGGCAGCGGTACCTAGCAGGAAAATCAATATCGTGATCGTCATGAGCTTACTGCGCCCGAACCTGTCGGTCGCCCAGGCAAATATCAGCGCCCCCAGCGCCGAGCCGAGTAGGTAAAATAGCACGGCGGTGCCCATAGGATCCCGGGACAGCCACACCGCGGGGCGGATCACTGGATCCAGCGGGCTGACCAGCGTCACCCCCAGCCCGAAGAGGATCCAGGTGAGGCCGAGTACCACGCAAACGCGCGTGTGGAAGCGACTCCAAGGTAGGCGATCGAGCCGGGCAGGAATGTTGGTTCCGAAAAATCTCGCCTCGGGTAGCTTGTTTGCCTCGTTAATGTTTAACCCGGCTGCCGCTGGTTGTCCGGCAGATGGCACAGACAGTGTGGGTGCGGCTCTGATCGGCCTGGGTGCGCGGGTCGCAATTCGTGAGGCAGGCTGGGCAGACCTGCTTAGTGCAAGCGAAGTATGGGTGGGTTCAATCGCGCAAGCGATTTTCCTAATCGCAGCCTCTATTGATTCAGTTCTCATGTCAATCGCTTCGCGATTTGCTATTAGTGGCCATACCCAATTGTTCTCTGCGTTCTCATCGAGGAGAAGCGCAATTACATTCTTTTTGCGGTTTATGGCGCGAGAAATTTCTTCTTCAACCCAGCTGCTACGTCTCGAGTTTGTTGATAACAAAATAACGGCAACGTCGGATTCGCGTAGCGCTTTCTCTATTTGCTCGTAAGCCTGTTTTCCAGCCACAAGGACAGTGTCATCGGTAAATACATCTATACCCATTCGCTGCAGTCCATTTCCTATGTCCTGTGCGACGGATGCATCTAGGTTGGAATATGAAATAAAAACGTCAGCCATTTTAGTGCCCTTTCAAACGCCTGGAAAGCTCATCTACGTACATGTCAAACTTATCAATATAAAAAATATTACCCTCTCCTATCAATGACAGTGCGCCAATTCTCTGGAGATCATCTGTGGATGGTCCATATAGAACCCCAACAACCCTCTTCTCCAAGGCCTGTGCCGCGCCGATTCCAGCGAATAACCATAGCCTGGCCAGCGATGAATGAGTAAATAGGACCACGAGTTCATGAGTTAGCGTAATTTGACGAAGGTTTTTTTCTAGGAAATTGTCCCCTAATTCTATCTCTGTTTGGTCTACAGACACCGACGCATCAGACTCCTCAAGTCTTTGCTTTAAATAATCATTAACTATGAACTTGCCTTCGCTTCCGTAGGAGAGAAGTACTTGATAGCTGCTTGATGATTTTTTAGGCATTGAATCCTAGTCCTGGACTTGCGTGCCATGGCGGTCGTGAGACGTACAGGATGCAGACACATTTTTGAGTGCGCGCGCACGGCTCCGATGCAATTGTCTATTGGTAACTGCGACAGGATCTGAGAAGGTAGCCCAGGCACGTGACCTTCGTATCGTATCAGCTCGTTCAGCGACGGCTTGTCCATGATGGTGGGCGGCAGTGCGCGCAGGCGGCAGCCACAGCAATCGAGCCTCTGCAGCGCGGCGAGGCCGGCCAACGGCGCCAGGTCGGAGACCCGGGTGCCGCTGCAATTCAGCACCTGCAGCGTGGCGGGGCCAGCCAACGGCGCCAGATCCGAAAGCGGCGTATTTCCGAGATCCAGCCCCCGCAGGTGCCGCAGCTCGGGCGGCACTCGTGTCAGGCCGAGCCCTCCTAGGTTGAGGCGTCCTATCCGTTGCTTCGCTTCTTCGCCGATGAGCGTCCGAGCGACGCTTAATTCGTCGGATTCCTCGGCCATGCCGTCGAGCATACCACGCCCGCCCTTGCATTCCGACGGACGCCGCCCTGCCCACGAGAAATGGTGCTGGCGCGGTCCGGCCGGCGGGATCCTGATACACTATGGTAATTCTACCTCCTGGCTCGGTTGCCGTTCGGTTGCAGGGCCACCGATAATGGCGCCGAAACCTCCTCGAGCGACCTCCCCTCCGCTGCGAAGCCAAGCCGCCACTCGGTTGCGGCGGCCACCAGCATCAGTGCCGCGGCCAGCAGATAGCCCCACATGATGTCGGCGCGGCTGCCACCCTCGATCAGCCAGCCGAACAGCGTTGGCCCGACCACCCCGCCGACCGCGGTGCCGATGGCATAGAACAGCGCGATCGCCATCGCGCGCATCTCCAGCGGGAAGCTCTCCCCCACCGTCAGGTAGGCGGCCGAAGCGGCGGCGGAGGCGAAGAAAAAAATCACCGTCCAGGCGGCCGTCTGTTCCCAGGCGGAGAGCCAACCAGCGGCGAAGGCGAAGCCGGTGACCGCCATCAGCAGCCCCGCCAGACCGTAGGTCGCGGTGATCATGATGCGCCGTCCGATGGTATCGAAGAACTGACCGAGCACCAGCGGCCCGGCTAGGTTGCCGAGTGCGAAGGGCAGCATGAACCAGCCGATCTGCTGCGCCGAAATGTCGTAGAATTTTGTCAGCACCAGCGCATAGGTGAAGAACACCGCATTGTAGCAGAAGGCTTGGCAGGACATGAGGGTTAGGCCGAGCACCGCGCGCGGCCGGTGGGTGCCGAACACGGTCGCCCAAACATCGCGCAGGCTGGCATGGCCGCGGCGGTTCAGCACGGTCGGGCCGTATCCCAGGGGCGGCAGCGGCCCGTGCTGCGCGATGACGTCGCGCTCGATGCCGGACACCACCTGCTCCGCTTCTTCCGGCCGGCCGTGCAGCATCAGCCACCGCGGGCTTTCCGGCAGGTGCCGGCGTAGCAGCAGCACGATGACTGATAGCGCGCCGCCGATGACGAAGGCGGCCCGCCAGCCGATCTCGGGGTCGATGATCGCCGGGTCCAGCACCACCAGCGCCGTCACCGCGCCGATCGCGGCGCCGCCCCAGAAAGTGCCGTTGACACTGAGGTCCACGGTGCCGCGCAGCCTGGCGGGGATGAGCTCCTGGATGGCCGAGTTGACCGCGGCGTATTCGCCGCCGATGCCGGCGCCGGTCAGTGCTCGGAAGAAGGCGAAGGACCAGAAATCCCAGGCGAAGCCGGTGGCGATGCTGGCTAGCATGTAGACGATCAGGGTGATGAAGAACAACCGCCGCCGCCCCAGCCGGTCCGCCAGC
>JADDQD010000195.1 GCA_016781555.1 Pseudomonadota bacterium
CTGCACGTCGATTCGGGCCTGCGCCGCTCGTCGCTCCGCCTCCGCAATCCGCAGGACGAGCGGCACGCCGGACGCCGCAACCGCACCTGCCGCTCGGGTGGTGGCTCCCGTCGCCTGGAGATCCTCTTCGGACATGCCCGTCGAAACCGCCAGTGCGCGGGCCGCCCGCTGAACCTCCGCGGAGAAGCCCTGCTCCGCCGCCCGTGCCTCGGCCAGCCCGGCCTCTGCTCGGAGCTGGCGAAGAGGAGGATCCCGTCCCGTCTCAACCATCAACTGCGCGGTCCTTGCGAGTTCCGTCGCACCGGCCGTTGCCTCACGTGCAAGCTCCAGGCGCTCTTGAGCGAAGGTCAGCTCGGCGAATGCCGTGCGGACATCTCGGGCCACGTCGGCACGGGCGCGCTCCAGATTGGCAGTCGCGAGATCGACCTCGGCAGCAGCCAAAGCCCTCCGTGCATCCCGCTTGCCGCCTCTCTCGAACCGCTGCCCGACAGCAACTGTCAGCTCAGCCCCACCGACTCCGCTATAGGGACCGGTGCCAAGAGCGTTCTCGATCTCGACATCAAGCTCCGGGTTTGGACGCACGCCCGCCTGGCGTGCCCGCCCCTGGGCTGCCGTGACTGCGGCTTGGGACGTGCGAATTATCGGCGAGTTCTCGTGGGCCTGTGTCAACGCCTCCGCTAGCGTGACGGGTCGCGCGAGGACGCTGGAGGCGCTGAAAGTAGCGTAGGTGACCAGAGCTGTCGTAGCGAGCGCTACGCGCGTCCACGGGCATCTTCGTGACATGTTTCGTCCTGAAATCCGAGCTGAAGCGTTCCCGGCTCACCGGGCGGCGGCGGATATCAGGCTTGAGGAGGCCGCTCCGGGCCATCTGGTCCGCTCGGGGCGAGGGGGGGCGCAGTCGGAGCCGCAAAGTCCGTCGAAGCAACCTTGGCTCCGGTGGGGTCAGGCGTACCGATCAGGATTCCAGCGCAGGCACTACTACCGAAGGCACAGTGGCTGACGGTCGCAGTCGTATCGCCGCTGCTATCGCTGCGCTGGTCATCAGACTCTTCGATCGTAGAAAGGCCGCTGTGAGCCGACGAGATCTCTTCGAGGCAACCTTGGGCGCAAGCAATTTCAGCTACAGCGGGGGTGACGAACGTCGCCAGCAGCAGCAAAGCGGCTAAGCAGCGCACGAGCGCCTTCCAGATCCTCATCGGGGTCACGACGCCGGCCTTAGCTCAAAAATGACGGTTGGGCGAGGGCAGCAGGAACATCACTCTGGCGGCCTGCCAGTGCTCCGGAGTACGTCCGCTTGCAGGAAGATAATTCCTCCCGCCGAGCGTCCGCTACTGGCGGCGCTTAGCGGACACCTCGCCGTTTTTACACGCGACCCTCGAGGAGGCCATCAGCTGGAGCCAGGAACCGCTTTGCGCCTCTTTCAAATGGGATCGTATACAGGCCGATATACAGGCGCTCTCCATGAGCTCTCCGCCCTCGGAGACCCCCTGCTCGCCAGGCATCTTTGCGCCGGACCCGGGATGCTCCCGCACTCCGTCGCCGTGGCGGCTACATAGAACCCTTATCGGCCGCCCAGGCCGAAACTGACCGACCTGCAAAAGCCAATTGAAGCGCCCTCCCCATCAGCGGCAATTGCAGTCTTATTGAACGCTGCCGCTAGGAACCTCAGCCAGCTTGCCTTCGCGATCGAAGGGTAAGCCTATCGCTCGCGCCTTAGCTCCTAACATCGAACCTTTAGAGTGGACCCAGACCAACCGTTGTGTCCCGTCACCGTAAGAGACCGTCTGATTTGGCGTGCCGAGCAGCTTAACCACCTGTTGTTTGCTCATTCCGACGGTAAGTTGGCTTACTGCGGCCGGATCATAGTTCGTGCCCATGGACACGCAGCCGATGAGTGCCAATGAGGCACTGAAAACCAGGAAGATTCGCATTGTTCGTCCCCTGAGAGTCGATGGCGGTACGCCCCCGCGTATCGACTGCACACCAAGCCCTGGTGATCGGGGAGTTAGTAAACCGATAGCTCGGTCCCTACGACCTTTAGGCTGGAGAGCCCTGGACATGCGTCGCAGGCTCCCCGACCATAAGGGTCAAGGATGTGTGGACCGCATCGGGCGATCCAACCGGCTATTCGGGGTTACTACGCCCCAGAGCCGTGCGTGGCGGCTCCATGTTCATTTGAGCATGGGAAGCAGCCCGGCGCAATAACCCGTGCTGGCATGGACAGGCTCACGTTCGGGCAGCGCCTGGTCGGAAGGGAGGGACACCATAGAGGCACCTGGCTCCCTATGGGTTCACCGTTCGCCGCGGGCACACGACGTGCTACCGGAGCGCAATCCCGCATCTTCCTGTATGCTATCCTAGCTACGCCATAGCGTTTTTTTGCTGCTGATGGGCCATTAGGGCCCTCCTCCGTCCGCACCTGGCCGACAGCGGAAGGTCTGCTTCCGGGCTGAGGACCGCGTAAGTGGACATTCGCTTTGGAATGCGCAGCCGGCGGAGCCAACAGCTGGGGCACGATGTACAGCGGCGTTCTCGCCCGGTCGCGGTGGCCAGCGGACCTTTGCTTCGGAACCGAAAGCACCGCGGGAGATTAAGGCTTTCCACCAGAGACTTCTCCCACAATCGATGCTCCGGGTTGGCAGGAAGCGAAAAGCCATGGCGAAAAGCTTGAAGGAGTGGGCGGAAACCGACGTTGCCCGCGTCAAGGACCGGTCCCTCAAATGGCTTTCGGAGGAGTATTTCTTCCGGGATCCGAGCCGGCCGGTTTATTCCGATACCGATTTCATGTTCTCACCGGCGGACGGGATCATCGTCTACCAGCGGGAGGTCGAGCCCGGCAACTGCATCGTGGACATCAAGGGCAAGTCCTATTCGCTGCGCGGGGCGATGCAGGACGACGCCTTCGACGAGCCCTGCCTCGTGATCGGCATCTTCATGACAATGTACGATGTCCACATCAACCGCATCCCCTTTCCCGGGCAGCTTTCGTACCGGCTGCTGGAGCCGATCGGGAGCTTCAATGCGCCGATGCTGGCACTGGAGCAGGCGCTGATCGACGACATCACCGTGGATTGCGCCGATGCAGGTTATCTCCACAGCAACCAGCGGATGCTGAACCGGATCTACTCCCCGTTCCTCGGTCAGCATTATTACATCCTTCAGATCGCCGATTACGACGTGAACTGCATCACGCCGTTCAATTTGGGCCAGAACGTCCCGATCGGCCAGAACAGGCGCTTTTCGCAGATCCGCTTCGGCTCGCAGGTGGACCTGATCGTGCCGCTTTCCGATCGATGGCGGTTCGAGCCTTTGCAGGAGACCGGGGCCCACGTCGAAGCCGGGGTCGACCCGCTCATCAAGATCAGCAGGAAAAATCGGGCGTGAAGTCAATCACCGGCGCCTCAGCACCAAGGGAGAGCAGAATGGACCTGATCACCACCGACCGCCGTCCGGGCGATACCGCCACACTCGAGCGCCGGGTTGCCGAAGCCGCCCATTCCAAGCCGGCCCCGCATTCCCCCGAAGCCGCCGAGCCCGACAACAGCAACCCCGGCACGCTCGACACGCCGGCTTTCCTGATGAACGTTCCATTCTCCTACACGGCCGAGCAGCCCAACAATGCGTGGATGGATGACCTGGGCCATGAGGCGCGTCAGGTGAACCGGACGAAAGCTCTAGCCCAGTTCGGCCAAGTCTATCAGCATTTGGCGGCCGATGCATTGGTGTTCCTGCTGCCGACGCCAAGGAACTGTGTGCTCCAGGACCTGGTGTTCACCGCCAATCTGGGGATCGTGCTGGAGCACCTGCCCAAGCGGGACGTCGTCGTGCTTTCGAATTTCACCACCGAGGTGCGGGCCGGCGAGACCGCGGTTGGCGAAGCGTTCTTCGAGGCAATGGGCTACACGACCCACGTCGCGCCGCACAAGTTCGAGGGCGAAGCGGAGCTCAAGCACCTGCGCGACAACATCTACGTGGGCGGCTTCGGAATGCGCTCCGAGCGCCAGGCCTACGACTGGATGGAAGCCGAATTCGACATGAAGGTCGTTAAGCTGGAGATGGTGGAGAAGTATCTCTACCACCTGGACTGCTCGGTCTTTCCGCTCACCACGGAGGACACGATGGTCTGCACCGAGCTTTACACGAAGGAGGAAGTGGCCGAGCTCGGGCGCTACACGAACGTGATCGACGTATCGGCCGATGCTGCCTTTTCAGGCATCTGCAACTCGGTCCGCCACCACAATCTTATCCTCAACTCCTCGCACATCCACGAGCTGAAGGCGGGCACCGACGATTATTTCGAAGAGACCAAGAAAAACCGCGAGCTCGAGGACGTCGCCGTTCGGCTCGGGCTGGAAGTCAATTATTTCAACCTCAGCGAATATCACAAAGCCGGGGCGCTGCTCTCCTGCATGGTCATGCACCTCAATCGGCGCTCCTACGCCTTTGCGCTGATTTAGGGCCGCAGCCGTGAGGGCCCGCATGCCTGCGGATTCTCGCTCGACCCACCTGGGTCGAAATCACGGATGAGCTGGGTCCGTTTCCTTTGGAGCTATCTCTCCTACCGCAAGGACCTGCTCGCGCTGCTGCTCGCCTGCTCGGCGGCGATGGCGGCGGCCGAGCTGGCGGTGCCGTGGCTGATGAAGGAAGTCATCGATGCGGTGCTGGGGGAAGGCCCTAGCGCGGGCATGAACATGTGGCTGCTGACCGCCGTAGCTGTCCTGGCGGTCCTCTACGCGGCCCATGTGGTCCTGCTGCGCACCGACGCGCTGATGATCCTCCATTGCTCCTACGCGCTTCGCCGGCGGCTCCTCGCCCACGTCCACGCCCAGAGCCTGTCCTTCTTCGCGCGCCACCGCACCGGGGAGCTCACGCACCGGCTGACCAGCGACACCAAGCTGTTCGAAACCTCCGTGGCCAGGCTCCTTCGCGACCTGCCAAGCGAGATACTGGTGGTGATCGGCGTCACCGCTCTCATGTTCATGCTGCATGCTGGGCTCGCGCTCGTGATCATCCTCTTCATGGCCGCCGCAGCCGGATTGACCTTCTATCTCGGCCAGCCTCTCCCCAGCCTGCGCAAGTCTGCCCAGCGCGTGTCGGCGCGCCTCGCGGCCCGGTTTCAGGAGACGCTCGCCGGGGTCCGGACAGTGCAGGCCTTCAGGAACGAGGGCCACGAACTCGCCCGCCTCGATGAGGAAAATCGCGGCTTGCTCGACTTCGAGCTCAAGGAGGGCAAGGTCTACGCCCTGATGGAGCCGCTCGGCGACATGGTGGAGCTGCTCGGGCTGGTGCTGGTGGTCTGGTACGGCGGCGGCCTGATCATCGCCGGCGAGATCACGGCCGGCACGCTGGTGGCCTTCATCGCCTATATGGAAATCCTCGCGCGTCCGCTCGGCCATGTCGAGGCCTATGTGCGCAGCATCCAGACCAGCCGCGCCGTGGGCGAACGGCTCGAGGACCTGCTCGCGGACCGCGAGCAGCTCCCCGCCAAGGGACGCTGGACTTCCGACGCGGTGCCTTCGATCGCCTTTGAGAACGTCCGCTTCCGCTATCCCGGCGCCGAGCGCGACATCCTCCACGACGTCTCCTTCTCGGTCGATCCCGGCGAGGCGGTGGCGGTGACTGGCCGCAACGGCGCGGGCAAGTCCACGCTGATGGACATGCTGCTGCGCTTGCACGATCCACTGGCGGGCCGCATCCTCGCCGCCGGCACCGATCTCACCCACTGGGAACTGGACGCCTGGCGGCGCTCGGTCGGCGTGATGCCGCAGGAGGTGTTCCTGTTCCAAACGACGATCGGCGAGAACATTGCCTATGGCAAGCCGGGCGCGAGCGCAGAGGAGGTGGAGGAAGCGGTCCGCGCCTCGGGCCTTGACCGGATCCTCCGCCGCTTTCCGGAAGGGCTGCAGACCCTGGTCGGCGAGCGCGGAGCCCAGCTTTCGGGCGGCGAGCGCCAATCGATCGCGCTCGCGCGGCTGTTCCTGCGCCGGCCACGGCTGCTGATCCTCGATGAGCCCACCTCCCAACTGGACGGGGAGGCGCTTCAGCTCGTCCGTGCCGCGCTGAAGCCGCTGATGGAGGGCGCCACGAGCTTCATCGTCACTCATAATATCGACACGGTCGAGCTGGCGAACCGGGTCATCTTCCTTGAGAACGGCCGCCTCGCCGCCGACGGCGACCACCGCTCGCTGCTCCGGCGCGAGCCCCGCTACAGCGCGCTCTGGAAGGATGCAGCCCCACCGCCAGAGGTCCCGATGAGTGGCCAGACACGGTGAGCGGCCCGACTGATGCTGCGGAAGAGAGGGCTTTCTGCGAGCCCATTTCGACACCGGCTGAGATCATTTACGCTGGACTTAGCGAGCGGGTATCAGGTGCATCTTCCCCGGGCCGGCTTTGGCTCCGATTAGACTCTTTGTCCCCGTTGACGGCTCGACCGCACCACGGTGTTCTCACCCATCGACAGGAGCAGCGTGTCCTTCTAGGCCGCCGCATCAGGGACGATCGAGAAGGCCCAAGGGACCATCGGCAATGGATGGAACGGACATTCACGCGGCGGAACGTGGCACGTCAACTTGCCATCGCTTTAACGGATGAGCTCGAACCAAGGTCCGCTTCCGGGAAGCTCGGTCGAGGTGCTGGACGTCCGGCATTGGCGCAAAGCGGACGTCCCTGCCCTCCTCTTCCGGCGCTTAGCAGGAGGTTCAATGATCGAGTGCCGGAGCCATTTTCGGGCATCTACGGCGCCCTCGTATACATGCCGGCATACATGGAAACCAATGAGGTCACCACACTCGAAGACCCCCTGCTCTTGCAGCATTCGATACTCTGCTCAGGAGGCATTTCACCTCGCCACACTGAGACACACCGGAATTGATCGTCGCCGTACCTCTCTTCCATAATTGACCGAAAATATTTGTCCGTGTTTTTTTCGGGTGATGGAAGGCAGCACGCTCGCACCTGCTCCCGAAAGCCTGCTGGCGCAGGATAGTACCGCACAGACCCTTTGTGCTGCTGCTATTGCCGCAAACGTTGCCTGCGCCGCCTGCGAGACATGGGAAAGTGGGGGTGACGAAGCTGCAGTTTTAGACACCGCAGCTAGCGCCGTTGAGTATGCGAAAGTCGCACTTGAAGCTGTGACTGCCAACGAACCTTGGGACGGGGAACAGGGAGACCCCCAAACTCGCCGCGCTCGTCTCGCTTATGCAGCATGGCTGCTAGTTCTGACGGGTACTGACGAACATGGTGAGAGCGATGATCTGGCCATGGCCGCACAGCTTTTCCAAAAAGCCGCCGGCTCCTGATGCATCTCGAACGTGCGAATGGGAAGCAGTCCAGCGGGAGAGCAGCCGTCTCTTAATCAGCGGGTCCCAGGTTCGAGCCCTGGTGCGTCCACCAGCCTTTTCCTTCCTTTTTAGCAGCTTAATTCGTATGCAAGGTGGGACGGTTGGCTTTGGCGAGGGTCCTGGGTTCCCTATGGGTTCCCATTGGAGCTAGACACCGGCGGACGCAATAGAAGTCGACCGATCTGTTGGTGCAGCAATTCAGGGGGAGACGGACGGTAGGGCACAATACCCCCTACGGGCACCGCCCCCTCTCCCCCTCTCCCCCCCCGCCGTTTTTCCAAAGGGCGTATTTCCGTCCCCCCAGCGCACCAGAGTTGATGTCGAGCAGCGGAACGAAAACGCACTGCTGATCGGGAGTACCCCCCGAAGCAACTCTCAGCTCTAGACACTCGGCCGAAGCACGTGCTGCGGGCAGGGGATGGGAACGGGAGGCGATTGAACTCTCTCTGGATAAGGCGGGGTTGCTTGGTGACCTTCCCCCATTCTTACCCCCATCGCACGGCCGCTGGGGATCGGTTGTGGCGGCTTAAGCATGTAGCTTCGGCCCCCGCCCCCGCCTTACCCCCACAGGGGTAGGTGCCTGCCTACTTAGGAGACTCTGCAAAAAAATCGCACCAACTTATTGGCCCAAGATGATGCAGATGATGTAGCGGCGTAGCGGGAGTGGCGGCGCCTCCGCAGCCCCGCGGTGGGCGGTCTGCACCGTCTGCGGAGGCTGAGTTGAAGAACAGCGCCCTTTTGATCAATGGTGAAAACATAGACCTGAGCGAACGTGTGCAATCCGCCACCACCGCGGACACTTCACGCAAAACGCTGCGCCACGCTACCGCCGCCACTACGCTACCGCAGGGACTGGGCAACTTCGTGGCGAGGTCTCAGCCTCGCAACGAGGGCTCGATCGACTAGCCGTCGCTCAAACGGCCGCTGACAGTCTCCTTGCTGGTGCGATTGCGGTTCGCACTGCCGACTATCGCGCGCCCTGGACGCTTTTTCCCCAACGCGGTGAGGCAGGTCCACACACAAAAAGGCGGGGCCGTAGCCCCGCCCTTATTTGGTGCAGTCAAGCTGCTTGTTAACAGCTGGCTCTGCGATTTCTGAGCCCCGATATTCGCGCAGGCAGTCGTCAAAGTCAATTGTGGTGTCTCCTAAACTGCGTCAGATTGCAGTGGGGGGAGATACCATGAGACGCCTTGGCCTCGACATCGGTACCAACAGCATCGGTTGGTGCCTGACAGAAGATGAAGGCCGGATTGTAGACATCGGCGTGCGCGTCTTCGCTGACGGCCGCGACCCTAAATCCGGTGCTTCGCTCGCGGTTGATCGACGAGATGCACGCGCGATGCGGCGGCGGCGTGATCGCTACCTCCGCCGACGATCAGCTTTTCTCCAGTCCCTAGTGCAGCATGGACTGATGCCGGCCGATTCTAACGAGGCTAAGCTTGTTGCTGAACACGATCCCTATGAGCTTCGGAAGCGGGCTCTGGATGAGGAACTGCGCCCTGAGGAGATCGGGAGAGCGCTGTTTCACCTAAATCAGCGCCGAGGTTTCAAGTCGAACCGAAAAGCTGAGCGGAAGCAGAAGGTTGCTGAAGACGGGAAAATCGCGAGCGCCGCCAAGGCACTGGACCTGGCTATGGCGCAGGATGGAGCGAGAACGTTGGGAGAGTTCCTGGCCCGCCGCGCCACAAAGCGTGTTCGCATGGGCGGCGAGAACCAATCCTATGACTTTTACCCGCAGCGTCAGCATGTCGAGGATGAGTTTGAGGCAATCTGGACAGCGCAAGCGACGCACCACCCTCAACTGCTCACTGAGACAGCGCACGCAGCACTGCATCGCATTCTCTTCTTCCAGCGGCCGCTCAAAGAGCAGGAGGTTGGCGTCTGCACCTTCGTCCAGAGCGAGCGGCGACTAGCGAAGGCCCATCCTCTCTTCCAGGAGCGGCGACTCTACGAAGAGGTGAACCAGCTCGAAATCACGAGTGCGGGCGAACCTTCGCGTCAACTGACGCTGAGCGAGCGCGACAGGCTTATCCTCAAGCTGCAAGATACCCGGAAGGCGAGCTTCGACTCCCTTGCGAAGCTTCTCAAGCTTGAGCTCGGGCAAAGCTTCAACAAGTCGAGTGAAGAGCGTACCCACCTTGCCGGAAATGAGATCCGTGCAGTGATGGGCGGAAAGGCCCTGTTTGGTAGCGCTTGGACGAACATGGAGACGGAGCGGCAATGGACGCTAATTGAGCGCTTACTGGAGGAGGAGGACCCTGACCGCCTGCGCGAGTTTCTCGCCAACACCTACGGCCTGGATGAGGAACACTTGGAAGCGGTAGAGCGGGCGGCGCGAACGCTACCCGAAGGCCACGGCCGACTGGGCGAAACCGCTACCCGCCGGATCCTGGACGAGCTGCGAAAGGAAGTCATTACCTACGACGTAGCTGTGAGCCGAGCCGGCTGGCACCATTCGGACGATCGCACCGGAGAAGTCTTGCCGCAGCTCCCTTATTACGGCGAATTGCTGACCCGGGAGATCCCTGCCGGTACGCAAATCCCCTCCGATCCTCCGGAAAAGCGCTGGGGCAAGATCTCAAATCCCACTGTGCACATAGC
>JADDQD010000235.1 GCA_016781555.1 Pseudomonadota bacterium
GGTACACCAACCAAGCGGATCGGCTGCACCGGCAAGTCATCGACCGCTGAGCCGCCGGGCCAGCGGTCAGGACCGGCGGATCAAGTTCAGCGTGTTCCCGCCTTCACGGCCGACGGCCGGGCCGCCTGCTGAACTTTCCCCAAGCGGGCAATGGTCTGCAGGGCGTAGTGGAGCTGGAAGTCGGTTATGCCCTTCTTCTTCAACTCTTCGGCCGTAGCAGCAAAGCGCGGGTCCGGCTTGCCGTCGTCCTGCACGACCTCATCGCCCACTTTGATTTCGTTGATGAGGTGCCGGCGAAGATCGCTTTCCCGGAACTTCGGCTTATCCTTGTAATCGGGATCCGAAAGCTGCGGCACGGCGATATCGGGCGTGATGCCACCTTCCTGCACAGACTTGCCCGACGGCGTGAAATAACGCGCCGTCGTCAGCCGGAGGGCGGTGCTCTGGCTGAGCGGCAGCAATGTCTGCACCGAGCCCTTCCCGAACGTCCGCTCGCCCATGACGAGCGCGCGGTGGTGCTCCTGTAGCGCGCCCGCAACGATCTCCGCCGCAGACGCGCTGCCTGCGTCGACGAGGACGATCACCGGCAGCCCCCTGGCGGCGTCGCCTGGCTGGGCGTGGTAACGCTCGATTTCGCTTTTCTTGCGGCCGCGCTGCGAGACGATCTCACCGCGCTCGAGGAACGTGTCCGACAGGCTCACCGCCTGATCGAGGAGACCACCGGGGTTAGAACGGAGGTCCAGGATGTACCCGAGCGGAGGACCGCCGGCTGACTTTTCGATGCCGGAGATGGCCGCGAGCACGTTGTCCGTGGTTGTCCTGTTGAAGCTGTTGACGTTGATGATGCCGACCCGGTCCTTCACTTCCCACTTCACGACCGGAAGCTCGATGTTGGCGCGTGTGATCGACACGTCGAACGGCTTGTCTCGACCCGGCCGTACCACCGTGACCTTGACGTTGCTGCCCGCAGGGCCTCGCATCTGGTCAACCGCCTCGTCCAGCGTGCCTCCGTAGATAAGCTTGCCGTTGAGGTGGGTCAGATAATCGCCCGTTTTGAGGCCGACCTTGAACGCCGGGCTGTCCTCGGTAACACTCATCACCTTGACGGCGCCGTCTTCCATGGTGACGCTGAGTCCGAGCCCGCCATAATTCCCTTCGGTGGTGGTCATCAGGGCCTTGAAGCCCTTGTCGTCGAGATAGGAGCTGTGCGGGTCGAGCGCATTCAGCATTCCGTCGATGGCCCCGCGCAGAAGGGTCTTGTCGTCCACTTGCTCCACATATTCGGAGCGTACGCGCTCGAACACGCTCATGAACTGGTCCAGCTCACGGTAAGTGCTGACGTCAACGGCTGCAAAGGAGGAGGTCGCGGCTGGAATCAAAGCCACGCTGCCGACCAGCGCAAGGGAGGCGAGGATGTTCTTCTTGGTCATGGGGAATCCGTGATAAAGGCCTGGGACCTTATTTAGTGCTTATTTAGCCTGGCGAAAAGAAACGCACGCTGAATAAACTTGCTGCTCTTCTGCTCGCCCGATCCATGCTTATGCTAGCCAAGCAGCGGCGTGATCGGGATGGGCCGCCCGTCCCGCCGAAGTTCCACTGTCACGCGCTGCTCTCCTGCAGCCGCCCGCCCCAAAGGCGCTCCCATGGCCACGGTTTGACCGAGGCGCGCGGAAAGGGCCGACAGCCCTGTCACCACACTGGTCCACCCGCCGCCGTGGTCGATGATCACGATCTGACCGTAACCACGGAACGGCCCCGCATAGACGATCTTGCCGCCTCTAGGAGCAAGCACGGGCGCCTTGGCGGCGGTCTCGAAGGTCAAGCCGCGGGCGTGAACTCCGGCGTCCGAGATTTCGCCCATCCCTGTGACGAGCCGGCCGTTGACCGGAAGTATGTAGCGAACCTCCTGCCGGGGGGTCACCGGCGGCTCGTGTTCACTTCCTGGGCGGGGGAGGGGTCCCGGAAGCTTGGCGAGGCTTGCGCGAAGCCGCGCCTGATATTCCCGCGTGCGCATCAAAGCGGCCAGATCGCGCGCCTCTTCGCCAAGCGCGAGCGCACGGTCGGACTCCGATAAAGCGGAGCTGGCAAGCGACAGCGATCGACGGCGCTGCTCCGCCTCGAGACGTGCAAAGGCAATGCGCTGCCGGCGCAGTTCCTCCTGGCCGGCGATCAGGGCGGCGCGGGCCAGCTCGGCCTGACGGCGCAGGGCGTTACCGGCTTCAATTTCCCCGCGGAGCCCCGCGGTGCGCTCGCGGATGACGGGCAATGTCGATGCGAGCAGGGAGCGGACGTGCACGAGTTCGTCCACCGAACCTGGCTGCACCAGCGCGAGTGCAGGCGGGCGGCGCGCCATCGTCTGGAGCGCAGCCGTAAGACGGACAACCGGCTCCTGCCGCTCGGCGAGGCGCGCACGCTGCCGGGCGCGCAGCGCCTCGACTATTCGGATGCGCGTCTCGGCGGCGGTAAGATCGGCTTCAGCAGCCTCGATCCGGGCAGCAACGGCAGCCGCGGCGGCACGCGCCCGAGCAGCTTCGCTGGTTGCTTGGGCGGCCTCCCGCTCAAGCTGCTGCGATCGGCGTGTGGCTTCCTCCGCCTGCCGGTGCGCCAGCTGGAGTGCTGAGGCCTCGGTCCGAGGCCCCTGGGCGGTTGCAAAGCCGGCGGAGAGCGCAAAAACGGCCAGAGCACTGATGACGAAGCGTTTCACGCCCCTACCCTTCACGATGATAGGGGTGGTTTGCAAGAATGCTCGTCGCCCGCCAGAGCTGCTCTGCAAGCAGCGCCCGTGCGAGGAGATGCGGCCAAGTCGCCTTTCCCAACGCGAACAGGAAGTCCGCCGAGGCGCGCTCCACCTCGCTGAAGCCGTCTGCTCCACCGATCAGGAAGCGCGCTTCTCGCTTGCCGAGGTTTCGCCATGCGTCAAGCTTCTGCGCAAAGGCGAGCGAGCTCAGTTGCTCACCTTTTTCGTCGAGAAGGATCGTCATTGCATTATCTGGTTGAGAGGGGACCTTCCCGCCCTTGTCCGGCAGCTCGGTCACCTTCGTGGGCCAAGCGATCCGCTTCAGATAGCGGTCCACGAGCTCGGCCTCCGGTCCGCGCCCAATCCGACCCCGCGCCACGATGTGAAGCAGCAAGCCCGGTCCTTACCAACGGACAACCGGCGATCGGCCAGTGTCTTGAGGCATTAGTGCGCCGCGGGCGCAGCCGCATTCTCCTCGAACGCCCACATCCGTTCGAGATTGTAGAAGCTCCTGACCTCAGGGCGAAAAAGATGCACGATAATGTCGTCGGCATCGATCAGGACCCAGTCGGCGATCGGAAGGCCCTCGATCCGTACATTGCGGCCGAGCTCCTGCTTGATGCGCTCGCTGAGCTTCTGCGCCATGGAGGCAACCTGCCGGCTCGAGCGGCCGCTGGCGATTACCATATGGTCGGCAATGCTGGATTTCCCCTGGAGAGGGATGGTGACCACCTCTACGGCTTGGTCGTCGTCGAGGGAGCGCAGCACAAGATTGTGCAGGGCTTCGACCTCGTCTTGGGCTCCGCGGGTTTGCGGAGCGGGTGCTGGTGCGGGCAATTGGCCTCCTTCGTTATATTGGTCGCCGCGTCACGCGATCGCGGAGCGCCTGGGGGTGGAACGATTTTGTTGGCTTTTGGTGCCAGTTGGGGTCGGCGGCGCGCAAAGCAGTCGCGGATGTCGGGTCGGGCGGCGAATGAAGCAGCACGAGCGCCGGCGGTCTCCACTTCGTCCAATGCCGAGCCTGACCTGCGGGTCGGACGAAGCGCCGCAGCCAGCTCATGGCGCGTGCCGCATGAGCAGGGCCATCATAACCCGGGCGGCCGACTACCGCAATCGGCACGAGCGTGGCAATTTGTCGCCATTCTTTCCACAAATGGAACTGGGCGAGGTTATCGGCGCCCATCAGCCAGATGAAGCGTCGGCTTGGAAAGCGCAGCTGCAGCATTCGGATGGTGTCGAGCGTGTACCGCGTGCCAAGCTCCCGCTCGATTGCGCTGACGCGGATCCGGGCGCGCCGGGATTCGACAAGGGCGGAGCGGAAGCGCGCTTCCAAGGGCGCCATGCCAGTGCCAGCTTTCAGCGGATTGCCAGGCGAGACAAGCCACCACACTTCATCGACACCGAGCGCGCGGGCCGCGTGCACGCTCAACGCCCGGTGCCCGCGATGCGCGGGGTTGAAGGATCCGCCGAGGAGGCCGGTTCTGGTCATGCGCTCGGCATAGCAAGCACGAAGCCGGTTGCGAACGCTCTCGACGCTGTGGCCGAGTTACGGCACTATCGACAGCAATGGGACGAGGATGGCCGACGCCATCGAGGCAATTGGCGAAGCCGTAAGCGGCGGGTTGGCGGCTCGGGCCGTCGAACTGCAGGCCCGTGAGCATCATGGCCATGGCTCGCACTGCCTTGATTGCAATACGTTGCTGGTTGCGGATTATTGCTGACGCTCAGGCAGGGCACGGATATTTCTTTCGTATCAGCCCCGCAAACCCCGCCTTGATGCTCATCGAGCGCTGCTGGGGTGGGATAGAGCGCAAATGGGCCAGCAGTTCTTCAGGACCCGCAGACGCCTTTTTGGGCATGCAGGTCGGCGGCTTCCGGCCAGCCTTTTCGGCTTCGTTCTGCTCCGCCCGAAGCTGCTTGCCCGAATTCTGCACCTGCGCCTTCAGGACCCGGAAGTCTTCGGAGACGATGGCCATCACTCCCTTCTTCTTCAGTGCTTCGGCGCGGGCCAGGAAATCAGAGACAGGCATCGACTGGGCGTGCAGAGCGCCCGCGGGTGCCAAGGCAACGAGCAGAGCAACGACAACTTTCCGCATCAGCTCTCTCCATTGTGCTTTTGATTCGTTGAGCCTGGCGCGTTGTAGTTGAACTGCAAAGAACAGACAAAAAAGGGGAGCAGCGCGCTGCTCCCCTTTTCAAGATGCTTTGACCGGGTGCCTCAGGCGCCCTGCGGGGCGGGTCCGCCGATGCTCCCTGGGCGTCGGGTGCTCGGGATCGAAGAGCCGGCCACGGGGAGGATCGGGCGCTTGGCGCCCGGGTCTTCGCGTCCGATATCTTCGCCTTTGATCGCCCTGCGGGATTCGTCGCCGTTCAGCGTCTCATATTCGAGCAGCGCATTGGCGAGCCGGTGCAGCTGGTCGATATGGTCGGTCAGCACCTTGCGGGCGGTGGCTTCGGCTTCCTCTATCAGACGCCGAACCTCGGCGTCGATCAGCCGCGACGTTTCTTCAGACACGTGCTGGTTGCGCGAGACGCTGTGTCCGAGGAAGACTTCTTCCTGGTTGTCGCGGTAGCGGAGCCAGCCGAGTTTCTCGCTCATGCCATATTCCATCACCATCGCCCGTGCCATGTCGGTGGCCTGCTGGATGTCGTTCGACGCTCCCGTGTTGAGGGCATCCTCACCGTAGATGAGCTGCTCGGCAATGCGGCCGCCGAAGCACAAAGCGAGCCGCGCCTTCATTTGCTTCATCGACATCGAATAGCGATCCCGCTCGGGCAGGTTCCAGGTCACGCCCAGCGCGCGGCCGCGCGGGATGATGGTCACCTTGTGCAAGGGGTCACACCCCGGCACGTGAAGCGAGACAAGCGCGTGCCCGGCTTCGTGAAAGGCGGTCGCCTTCTTCTCGTCCTCGGTCATCACCATGGACTTGCGCTCCGCGCCCATCATGACCTTGTCCTTGGCTTCCTCGAACTCGCTCATCGCCACCAGGCGCTTGCCCTTGCGAGCGGCGAGAAGCGCGGCCTCGTTGACGAGGTTTGCCAGATCCGCGCCGGAAAAGCCGGGCGTGCCGCGGGCAATGGTGCGTGGATCGACGTCGGGCGCGAGCGGCACCTTCTTCATGTGCACCGCGAGGATTTTCTCACGTCCCTCGATGTCGGGGCGCGGCACCACCACCTGGCGGTCGAAGCGACCCGGGCGGAGCAGAGCAGGGTCGAGCACGTCCGGCCGGTTGGTCGCGGCGATGATGATGATGCCCTCATTGGCTTCAAAGCCGTCCATCTCGACCAGCAGCTGGTTCAACGTCTGCTCGCGCTCGTCATTGCCGTTGCCGAGACCTGCACCGCGGTGGCGCCCGACCGCATCGATTTCGTCGATGAAGACGATGCAGGGCGCGTTTTTCTTGGCCTGTTCGAACATGTCGCGGACGCGCGACGCGCCGACGCCAACGAACATCTCGACGAAATCGGAGCCCGAAATGGTGAAGAACGGCACGTTGGCCTCGCCGGCAATTGCGCGGGCAAGCAAAGTCTTGCCGGTGCCAGGCGATCCCACCAGCAAGGCACCCTTCGGGATCTTGCCGCCGAGCCGCGCGAACTTGGTTGGGTCCTTCAGGAAATCGACGATCTCTTGCAGCTCCTCCCGAGCTTCATCGATGCCGGCGACGTCGTCAAAGGTCACGCGCCCGTGCTTCTCGGTGAGCAGCTTGGCTTTGGACTTGCCGAAGCCCATTGCACCCGAACCTGCATTCTTCTGCATCTGGCGCATCACGAAAAAGGCGATGCCGAGGATCAAAAGAAAGGGGAGCGACTGGTAAAGAAGGATCATCCAGACGCTGGTTTGCTGCTCGGGCTGCGCAGAGAAAGCGACGCCCCGTTCCCGCAACCGGTCGACAAGCTGGGGATCCTGCGGCGCATAGGTGCGGAACTTCTCGCCATTGCTGAGTTCCCCCGAAATCGCATCTTTGCCGATCACGACCTCTTTCACCGTGCCCTCGTCGACCCGGCTCAGAAACTCGGAATACTGGATCCCATCGCCAGCGGAGGCGCGGCTGCCGCCGTCGATGATCTGCACGAACAGGACCAGCCCAAGCAAAATGCCCGCCCAGATGAAGAGGCTCTTCATCCAGGGATTGCTGCCGCCCTGAGGTTCCTTGCCGTCGTCGCTCATAATTTATCCCATCAAAGTGGTACTTCGATGGGATCCCGACGGGAGCCCAGCACGTACCGCTCGCATCTCTCTAACACCCTATAGATAGGGGCTCGAACGAGCTTGGCAATGTAGCGTGGGGGTGTGAATGGGCCATTAGCGGCGACCCGCCGAGCCGTGCTGCTTATGCCTCAGTCCGAAGATCCGGCCAGCGCGTCGAGAGCAGCGCTGACGTGCGCACGCATGGCTGGATCGCGTGTCATCTCAAGCATCGCGCTGAGGCTCGCCCGCGCGGCCGCCACGTCTCCCCCCGTCAGTTCGAGCCGCGCCCGCTCCCACCAGCCGAAGCCGTGTGCAGGCGCTACCGTTGTCATGCGCTGGTACAGTGTGAGCGCGCGACCCGCGTTTCCCGAACGCTCGGCGCGGCTTGCCTGGTTGGTTAGGAGGCGCACCAGCACCTCGCGGTTGGACATGGCGGTGAGATGCTCGGCAGTGATGGCTCCTCCTCCAGTGGCGTGCGCGAGCAAGCGGGCGAGCTGAGCCGTGTCGACCATGGCCCCCAGGTGGAAGGGGTCGATCAGTACCGGCGCCGTGTCCGGGCCCAGACGAACCAGCACATGGCTCGGCGTGTTGAGCGCGTCCGCCTGCCAGCCGATCCGTCGGGCGATGCCGACGTAAAGGATGGAAAGGCTGACCGGCAGCCCAAGGCGGCGTTCCATGACTTCGACGAGATCGGCGTTGCGGGGGTCGTCATAGGTGGCGCGGTCGCCTGCAAAGCCATGCTCGCCAGCGATCAGGTCAGAGAGCACGGATGCACGCTCTCTTGCCGAGCGTGCCGCTGCCCCGTGCAAGGCGGCCTGTTCGGCCATATTGTCCAGGGTTTCGAGATAGGGACGGAGCGTGATGCCGGGATGATCAAGCGCGGCGAGTTCAAGCGCAGCGGTGTCTAGCCCGATCGCCTCGTCGTCAAGCAGCCCGAGATGTGCGATCCCCTCTATCAATTTAGCTTTCTCCGTGTTCGATCCAGGTCAGGAGTTTCGGCCAGAGCCGCTCGTGGGCATTCCGCCCGACCAAAGGGCCGACATGCTGAAGCGCGGCGCCGCGGTCGCCCTCGTAGACGAGCACCGTCGCCTCAAGTTCCGGGATCGCCCGGAGCCCCGCCTCCACCGAGCCTGACGGCACCACGTCGCTAGCAGGGTTGAGAACAGCCAAGACGGGGGCGCGGAGCCGGCCAATTCCGGTCCGCTCGCCGGACAGGTTGAGCGCATTCCGAACGAACCGGTCCTCGCGATAAAGGAGTTGCAGCGTTTCCTCGAACAACCGCGCGGTCATCGGAAATTCGTCCAACGTCCAGCGGATGATTGCGAGGTGGAGGGCAAGTGCCTGCGGATCGGGCAGGCTGGCAGCAAGGTCTTGGTAGCGCTGGAGGATGAATTCCTCGGGCACGGCGCAAAGGCTAAGCAGGGTGAGCGCCGATCCGGGGATCGGGCTACCGAGAGACGTGCTGAGCGGGCGAGGGTCGGGAAGGGCCTTGGCGAGTTGGGCGATCGGCCCGCTCTCCGGTCCGAAGCTGAGCGGCGCGTCGACGAGGAGCAGGCGTAGCACCCGTCCTGGGAGGAGGCTCGCGAAGACCGCCGCGAAGGTGCCGCCGAGCGAATGGCCAGCCAATGTGATCTGCGCCTGTCCAGTCTCTTTCTGAATGATCGTGACTGCATCCGCGATGAAGCGGTGGCAATAATCTTCCAGCCCAAAATTGTCGCCAGGCCCGGGGCGCGCCCATTCGAGAAGATAGACGCGAAAGCCCCGATCGAGGCAGCGACGAACCACGCTCACCTGCGGCAGGAGATCCCAAATATAGGGTCCCTTGAACGGTGCAGCGACGATCAGCATGGCGGGTCCGCTCGCGCCGGCATTGCCATAAGCACGCAGCCGCGCGCCTTGTGTTTGCCAGGCGACCCGGAAGGGCGCTTCGTCCTTGCCCAGCCCGGCAGCGTCGAACCAGAAGCCGGCCTGCCGGCGCGCCTCGTCGATGAGAGTGAACAAAGGTCACCTCCCTTATTCAAACGGGCATGCGCGGAGCGCTGTTCCCGAAACGGCCGCGGCGCCGAACGGAGTCACGACAGCCAATGCGGAATTCTTGGGCGGCCGGTGAAACGCTGCGGCACGCCTTTCGTTGGCCACCTTGAAGCAGAGCCCAGGAAAGGATTTCGGAACATGACACAGGAACAGCCCGAGGGCCGACAGGAAGACCCCAATGCGATCCTCACAACCGGTGCCGGCGATGATGGTGGCGCGGCTCGCGGTGCCGATGGTCGCGGTGCCACAGAAGGTGGTGGGACTATGCGGGGCGGGGTCAAGGACGATCTTGAGGGCGGCACCACGGGTGCAACGAGCATGACCGGCGGCGATCGGAACGAGGCGGCAACCGGCCTGGCTGGTTCCGGCTCCGGCAGCGATGCCAGCGCTGAGGCATCCCCCGGCGGCAAGAGCAGTCCGGCGGGCGATGACATGGCACCGATCGGACACGCAAGCTTCGGCGGCAGCCCTGCCGGCGAGAGCGGCGACGGCCAATCGATCGGCCCGGCGGCGAATGGATCCTTTGGATCGGGAACATACAATACGCGCGGCAATATGACGGGCCCCGACAGCCCCGCAGGCGCCGATGTGAAGCCCGACGCAGGCGGCGAAGGGCAGGGTGACGATCTTGCCAACCGCCTTGGCGGCGGCGGAGGCACTCGTACCGGTCTCACTGGAGCAGGTGCGGCCACCGGCGACATGAATGCTGACCGGAGCGAGGACACCGGTGCATCCGCGCAGAACGCTGCCGGAGCCGGCGGTCCGAGCGCCGGCG
>JADDQD010000296.1 GCA_016781555.1 Pseudomonadota bacterium
CATGTGCACTGACCAGACGGTTCGTACCTTGGGTGACGGTGATTGGCCGCTCCGTATTCTCCCGCAGCGTCAGGCACGGAATGCCCAGATAGGTGGTTTCCTCCTGAACGCCCCCGCTGTCGGTAATCACCGCAGCAGCATCAACAACGAGGCTCATGAAGCGAACATAGGAGGCCGGATCCATCAGATGGACGCCTGCGGCTTCAAGAACAGCATCGAGGCGGCTGGCTTGAAGCCTCTGCCGGGTCCGCGGGTGAACAGGAAAAACAAGCGGTAGCCGCCGCTGCACTGCTGAAAGGGCGTCGACGAGGCAGCTGAGCTGCGCTGGATCATCGACATTCGACGGGCGGTGCAAGGTCACGACGCCGTAGCTCACCCTTTGCAGGCCTAGCATGCCCCTTGCAGCTTCGATGGCTGGCCGCACCATCTCAAAGCTGTCCAGCATGATGTTACCAACCCGCGTTATTCTGTCGGTCGAGACACCTTCGCCGATGAGGTTTTCATCGGCATCGGGAGATGGAGTCCATAGCACATCGGCAAGGACGTCCGTGACGAGCCGGTTAACTTCTTCGGGCATGCTGCGGTCACGGCTTCGAAGGCCAGCCTCGAGGTGAACAATGGGGATGTGGAGCTTCGCTGCGACCATGGCGCAAGCTGCCGTCGAGTTCACGTCGCCGACGACAACGAGCCAATCCGGGCGATCGGAGAGCGCCAGTTTCTCGTAGGCGATCATGACGCCTGCGACTTGCTCCGCATGGCTGCCCGACCCGATGCCGAGATGATGGTCCGGCTCTGGAAGCCTAAGATCCGCAAAAATGGCGTCGGACATATTGGGGTCGTAATGCTGGCCGGTATGGATCAGCACGGGCTGAAAATCGGGAGCCGAGACCAGGGCGTGCCAGAGCGGCGCCACTTTCATGAAGTTCGGCCGGGCAGCTGCGATGAGGTGGACGCGAATGGGAGCCATGGCGCCGATCGATAGCGGCTTTTGGTGACCGTTCCGTTAGCGCACGGGAATGCAGTGGAGACCAGCACCGACGCACCGGTTGGCCGTTGCGGCGCGCGACGCCAGGTGAGACAAGGGTGCTGTGAGATCGCCCCTCCCGCTCGTTTTGGCCTTGATGCTCATCGCGCCGTCCTGCGCCACGAAAGTCTACCATTCGGCCAAGAGCGAGCCTGAGATGCAGGCTGATATCAAGCTCTGCAGCGACCAAGCCAATCGCAAATTCTGGATGGACGCGATCGCTGCGCTCTATCACGCTTATGATTGTCTGGAAGCGAAGGGCTATGAGAGGGCGCAGACGGTCGGCGGCAATAATGTTCAGCGCGCGGTCCGGGCCAGTCGCAAGAAACTTGGGCCCGGCGACGTGTGCCAAGTTCCGTGCTGACAAGCGAACCGGATCAATGAAGCCGGGCCGCTAGGGCCTGATCGGCTGAGGTGGAAGCGCTACGCGCTTCCGTCGAAGGCGTGAATCAGGCCCTTTTCCTATGGTGGAGACCTTGATTCACGAATCAGGCTGATTCAGCCTGATCCGATCAAGGTCTAGGCCTGATCGGCTGAGGTGGAAGCGCTACGCGCTTCCGTCGAAGGCGTGAGTCAGGCCCTTGTCCCATGTGGAGATCCACGCGCAGGTGCGGGGCTTCGCGACCTGGTCGAGCACACGATATCCCTCGCACCGGTCGCCGGTAGTCCGCCGCGCTCCGCGTTCATTTCATCGATAAGAGGCGAAGACCGAACGCTTGCCACCCTGCGCAAAGGCGAGCACCTGATAAGGCTCCTTGTGATCGTGGCCAACGTCCATGCCCGGCGAACCGGCCGGCATGCCGGGCACCGCAAGGCCACGAACGAGGCGGCTTCTGCTTTTCACCAGTCGAGCGATGTCGGCAGGCGGCACATGCCCCTCGATTACGTAGCCGTGGATAACGGAAGTGTGGCAGGACTGGAGGTCCTCCGGCACGCCGCGCGCCCGTTTGATGGCTGCGAGGTCGGCGGCTTCGATCACGGGCAACTTCCTCTTGAAGGCAGCCTCGACCCTCTTGCCCCATTGCAAGCAGCAGCCACAACCAGGGTTGTGCCACATCACGAAATCGCGCTGAGGCTCTGCCGCAAAGGCACCTGCACGTCCCGCCAGCCCCATTATGGCGCCGCCGCCCAAGCTGGCCAGGAGCAGTCGGCGGTTGATTGTGTCGTTCATGGGTTCGGATCCTTGATCAAAGGCGCTCGGCGGTCGAGACCACGTCCGTTGCGCGCAGCCCCGCCAAAATGCGCATCAAATGCTGAATGTTGTGAACTTCTACGTCTAGGTTGAAGGTATGAAAAGCACCGTCGCGATTGGTCTGGTCGAGGCTGACGATATTGGCCCCATGATTGCCCAGAACACCCGTAATGGTGGCGAGCGAACCAGGCTCGTTCTTGATCACGATGCACAGCCGCGCGGTGCCTCCGTCTGATTCGTCACCCCAGGCCAAGTCGACCCAGTCTGCGTCAATACCATCGGCGAGGCGTTGGCAGCCGATTGTGTGCACCTCGATGCCAGTACCTTCGCGGCGCAGGCCGACGATACGGTCGCCAGGGATAGGGTGGCAGCATTCTGCGAGATCGAACGCAACTCCGGGCGTCAGCCCCTTGATCGAGATCGCCTGCCGCTGCGGCGGCGGCTGCACACCTGCAACCCCGGTGGACCCTGGCATCAAGGCTTCCATTACATGGACGTCGTCGATCCGCTTCAAAGCAATGGCTTCCATAAGCGAGTCGTCATCATGCAGGTTGAGACGTTTCAAGGCTTCAGCCATTGCCTCCCAGCCGAGCGCTCCAGGAAGTCGCTGAACGATTTCGTCGAATATCTTCCGGCCGAGCGCGACGGTCTCCTCGCGCTCCTTGGATTTGACGAAGCGCCGAATTTTGGCGCGTGCCTTTCCTGTCACGACGAAGTTTAACCAGCTCGGCTGCGGGTGCTGCGCCCTGGAGACCAGGATCTCGACCTGGTCGCCGTTGTCCAGCGGCGTCCGAAGCGGCATCACCCTCCCGTTGACCTTAGCGCCGACGGTCTGGTCACCAAGATCGGTATGGACCGCGTAGGCAAAATCGACCGGGGTTGCCCCCTTGGGCAGTTGGATAAGCTCGCCCTTGGGCGTGAAGGCGAAGATCCGATCCTGGTACATCGCCATGCGGGTATGTTCGAGCAGTTCCTCGGCGCTGCCGGCATGTTCCAGTATCTCGATGAGGTCGCTGATCCACGGGTGCTGCGTCTTCGCTGCGGGTTTGCCTTCCTTGTAGGCCCAATGCGCAGCCAGCCCATGCTCCGCCTGCACGTGCATCTCGCGGGTGCGGATCTGTATTTCAATCCGCATCTGCTCGTCGTGGATCACCGAAGTATGAAGCGAGCTATAGCCATTCCGCTTCGGCGTCGAGATGTAGTCTTTGAAGCGGCCCGGGACCATAGGCCAGCGCTGGTGGATGAGGCCTAGCGTCCGGTAGCATCCGTCGAGGCTGTCCACGATCGCACGGAAAGCCATCACGTCCGAAAGCTGCTCGAAGCTTACATGCCGTTCCGCCATTTTTCGCCAGATCGAATAAGGATGCTTTTCCCTACCCTGCAGTTCCGCCTCCAGACCGTGCGCCTCGAGATGGGCCTTGATGCCGCGTCCGATCCGCTCGATGAGGTCGCCGTCCCCTTTGTGAAGCTGCTCCAGCCTCCTCGAAATCGACGCATAAGCGTCGGGTTCCAGCTCCCGGAACGCAAGCGTCTGCATCTCCTGCATGAACTCGTACATGCCGATCCGCTCCGCGAGGGGCGCGTAGATGTCCATGGTCTCGCGGGCAATTCGCTTCCGTTTGTCCTCATTACGGATGAAGTGGAGCGTGCGCATGTTGTGCAAGCGGTCGGCAAGCTTGACGAGCAACACGCGGATGTCGCTGGACATCGCAAGCAGGAATTTGCGCAGATTTTCTGCAGCCCGCTGGCTCTCGCTCTGCGCTTCAATCTTGGACAGCTTCGTGACGCCATCCACAAGACGCGCGATATTCTTGCCGAAGACCTTCTCGATTTCTTCCGGCGTCGCAACGGTGTCCTCGATCGTGTCGTGCAGGATCGCGGTGACGATCGTCTCGTCGTCTAGACGCAGATCGGTGAGGATGCCCGCCACCTCGATCGGGTGGCTGAAATAAGGATCTCCGGAGGCTCTTTTCTGGCTGCCATGCTTCTGCATGGAGAAGACGTAGGCGCGGTTGATCATCGCCTCGTCCGCATCCGGGTCGTAGGACCTTACCTTTTCAAGCAGTTCATATTGCCTCAGCACCCCATGGACATTGGGTGCGGCGCCCCCGCGTTGCAACGCCTAAACCGCGCAATCGGGAAGTTGCGCTCACTTTTCCCGCGGGGCGGAGCTGATCGGGTCGGAGCCGATAGGCGATGCCCAAAGTTCAGGTGAGTACATGACTGCCCGACGAGGCAAGCCTCAGTCGTAATCGGCGCCCAGGTTGGTGTTCCGCGGCGGGGCAGCGGCCGTGAGGCGCAGAGCCTCAGCCGAAGCGCTGAGCGAACCCATCTCATCAATTGCATCATCATCGTCCATCTGGACGCGCTGGAGATTGGCCACAAGCGATTCTCGAAGTTGATCCGGCCGCACCGTCTGCTCAGCTATTTCCCGAAGAGCAACAACCGGATTCTTGTCGCGATCTCGGTCAATGGAAAGCTCCGCGCCACCGGAAATCTGCCGTGCCCGCTGAGCTGCGAGCAGCACCAGATCGAACCTGTTCGGGATTTTGTCGACGCAATCTTCGACGGTTACGCGCGCCATGAAGGAGCTCCAAAGGACACAAGCTGGTGGGAGAGCGGGGCTATTACAGCCGGGCCGCAAGATGTCAACGATTTCGGGGCTTGCGCGGACGGGTGGCCTCCCTCATTTGGCCTGGATGGCAGAGGGAAGCCCGGCATCCGCGCCCGCCGCCGCTGCGGTTATGGGCAACAAGCTAAAGCTGCTGACCGGCGGCGGCCGGGAGCGGCTTGACGCCGTGCTGGACTTGATTGGCGGGGCGCGCCACTCGCTGCGGCTTCTCTACTACATCTTCAAGGATGATGGTTCGGGCCATCGCATTCGCGACGCCCTTATCGCCGCGTCGAAACGCGGCGTGAAGGTGTCGATGCTCGTGGACGGCTTCGGATGCCAGGATGTGACGCCCGCATTTTTCCAGCCGCTGCTGGACGCTGGTTGCCGCTTTTGCCGCTTTGAACCTCGTTGGGGAAGGCGCTATCTCCTGCGCAATCACCAGAAACTTGCGCTCGCCGACGTGGATGTGGCGGTGACCGGCGGCTTCAATGTCTCCGATGAATATTTCGACCTTGCCGCTGGGGCTTGGCGTGACCTGGGCGTGAGGATCGAGGGGCCGAGCGTCCAATGCCTCGCGAGTTATTTCGACGATCTCTTCCAATGGTCGACGCGAAAGAACGCGCGCTTGCGGGAGCTGCGGCGGATGCTCAACCTGCACAGCCAGCGGGACGGCGCCGTTCGCTGGCTTTTCGGCGGGCCAACCCGGCGGCTCAGCCCTTGGGCCCAGGCCGTCAAGGGGGACATGATGAAGGCGAAGCGAGTGGACGTCATCGCCGCCTATTTCGCACCGAGCCGGGCGATGCTGCGCCGGATAGTGTCAGCCGCCCAACGCGGCAAGGCACGGGTGGTCACCGCCGCCAAGTCCGACAACGGCGCCACTGTCGGCGCGGCGCGACACACTTATTCAAGGATGCTGCGGCGCGGCGTCGAGGTTTACGAATATCAGCCCACCAAGCTTCATACCAAGTTGATCGTGGTGGACGACGTTGTTCACATCGGGTCGGCCAATTTCGACATGCGCAGCCTTTACCTCAACCTCGAAATAATGGTGCGGATCGAAGACCCCACGTTCGCGGGGGACGCCCGCCGTTACCTGGAAAACGAGATCAGCGACTCCCGGCGCATTACGACGGAGGTTCTTCGACAAGAAAGCAGCTGGTTCACGCGGCTGACATGGGCGCTCGCGCACTTCGTCGTAGCGACCATGGATTACAACGTTTCCCGTCGCTTAAATTTCGGCATCGACGCGCGATAGAGGCCCTTGGACGGGAGCCTGGCAAAGGGCCGCTCCTTCGCGAAAGCGTTACGCGTTCGACGCCCAAAAGAGCGTCGCAGGCGGGATGTTCCGCCATTCGAAGCCGGTGTCGATCCGCATGAAGAACGGAGCGATGAACTGCCGAACCTTACCCGAAAACTGATAAACAAGGAACGCTCCGCCAGGGCGAAGCGCCTCGGCCGTTTCCTTTGCGATCTTGGGCCCCACGCCGGGAGGTAAAGTCGAGAAGGGAAGGCCTGACAAAATGTAATCGGCGTGCTTGAAGCCGCTATCCGCCATGATCTGGCGCACGTCGGCGGCGGATCCGGTGAAAGCGATAAGTCGCGAATCGGTGAATTTGCGCCTGAGATATTCCGTAAAATCGGGGTTCGTGTCGATCGTCAGCAGCGTCGCGTCCGGCGCCAGCCGCTGAAGAATGTGCTGCGTGAAGGTGCCCACCCCCGGGCCATATTCGACGAACAGGCGGCAATTAGCCCAGTCCACCGGCTCCAGCATCCTGTCGATCAACGTCTTCGAGGACGGGATCACCGATCCCACCATTACCGGGTGCTTTATGAAGCCGCGGAAGAACATCCACAGTGGGCCTCCGGCCGCGCGGCGTGTGAACGCCTGGTTCCTCTCTGCCTGTTCCGCCGATAGGGTCATTACAGGTTCCATAATCTCGTGACTAAGCCCGGTGCGTTGGCAAATGAACGCAGCAATGGCAAGGGCGAGGCAACGGGCTTCGGCGAATTTGCCGATTTGAGACGATCCGTACCCTTTCCGGGATTCGCTGCAATGATCCAGATCAGCAAAGGCGCCATTGCCGTGATCTTCGTATCGCGTCGAACTTCAGACGACCCAGAAGGTTATGCACGCGCCGCAGCAGAAATGGAGGAGGAGGTCATCAGCGCACCCGGCTACATCGGCCATGACAGCGTCAGCACCGCCGACGGAACGGCGATCACCGTCAGCTACTGGAGAGACCCTCAGTCGGCCGCGGAGTGGCGCGCGCATGTTCGTCACTCCGAGGTTCGTCAGGAAGGAAGAGCACGCTGGTATAGCTGGTACAGGTTGATCGTGGCGGAGGTCGACCGAGCGCACCACTGGCACAAGTGAGCGGATACGGCCTCTCCAAAGAGCGGTTTGCGCTGCTTTTCGCGGTGATGCTGGTCGCCGCGTCGGGAAATACGGCGATGCAGTCGCTTATGCCCTCCATTGGCCGCGAGCTCGGGATCCCAGACCTGTGGGTCGCCATCGCATTCAGCCTCTCCGCCGTGCTTTGGGTGGTTGCGGCGCCGCATTGGGCGCGGCGTGCGGACCGGCGGGGGCGGCGCGCGCTGATGCGGCTCGGTCTCTACGGCTTCATCGGCTCTATGCTCATCTGCGGAATTATCGTCACTGCCGGCCTGATCGGGCTCGTGCCGCCAATGATCGTGTTCGTGATCTTCAGCCTAGGCCGCGCTGTTTACGGAACCTGGGGCTGTGCATCGCCTCCCGCGGTCCAAGCGTATATCGCCGCGCGCACCGAGGGGGAGCAAAGAACCAATGCTCTGTCAGCGATCGCTTCTTCGTTCGGGCTCGGAACCATCATCGGCCCGGCAATCGCCCCTTTGTTCATCGTCGGTCCTTTGGGTCTTGCGGGTCCATTGATCATCTTTGCGCTGATCGGCGCGTTGGTCCTGGCCGCGCTGGTGCTGCGCCTTCCTGACGACACGCCGAAGCAAGAGGCACGCGGCCGAGTGGTCGACTACCCTTCTATCGGCGGCATGACCCGCCCTCCGCCTCAGGAGAACGGGGGGGAGCCGTTGCGGCTGCGCTGGACCGACCCTCGCATCCTGCCATGGAACATAGTCGGCGTAATCGGCGGCCACGGCTACGCCGCTCTTTTGGGAGTGATCGGCTTCCTTGTGATCGACCGGCTAAGCCTGCCGCCTGAAGAAGCGCAGCGCTCGATCGCCATTGTGCTGATGGCCGGCGCCGTCGCGACCTTGCTTGCACAATGGTGGCTCATCCCACAGCTCCACCTCAACCCACGCGCCCTCGTGCTGTGGGGGTCCGCGATCGCCGCCACCGGCGCCGCGCTCACCGGCATCTCGACCGGGATTTACGGGATCACGATGAGCTTCGCTTTGGCGTCGCTCGGGTTCGGCCTTTACCGTCCCGGCTTCACCAGCGGCGCCTCGCTCTCCGTCGGCGCAGAGGAACAGAACGCGGCGGCCGGAATGGTCACCTCGGTCAACGGCATACCCTATATTGTCGGGCCGCCGCTTGGGGTGGCCCTGTACGCAATATGGATGCCGCTGCCGTTCCTGATCACTGGCGCGTTGCTGCTGGGCCTAGTCCTGTGGGTGAAGTTCAGTCTCCCCCCTTCGACCCCCGCGGCGTAAGCATGCCGGGGCTGATGAAGCCGATCCCGCCGGCGCCGGCGCTCATCGCGTCCTGTTTGATCTTGCGCTGGATCTCCTCATATTCCCGCTCCATTTCTGGGGTGACGGAGGCACGGGTCTCCTTCAGTGCCTGCTCAAAATGCGCCCCGGTGACGATCTGCGCCGAAAGCGATTCACGAAGCGCGAACAGGCCGGCTCTCCGCACCAGATCCTCAAGATCGGCTCCTGTGAAGCGCTCGGTCCGCTCCGCGAGATGGTCGAGGTCGACGTCGTCCGCGAGCGGCATTTTCCCCGATTGGATGCCAAGGATGTGCCGTCGTCCGGGCTTGTCAGGCACTGACACATAGATGAGCTCGTCGAAGCGACCCGGGCGGAGCAACGCAGGATCGATCAGGTTCGGTCGGTTGGTGGCCCCGATAACGACGACCGACTGCAGTTCCTCCAGCCCGTCCATCTCCGACAGGATGGTATTCACGACCCGCTCAGTGACCTGGGGCTCGCCAAGCCCGCCGCCGCGCGCCGGCACCAAGCTGTCAAGTTCGTCTATGAAAATGACGGTGGGCGCGACTTGCCGCGCCCTGGCGAAAAGACGTGCGATCTGCTGCTCGGATTCTCCATACCATTTGGAAAGGAGATCTGAGGATTTGGTGGCGATGAAGTTCGCTTCCGCCTCGCGCGCGGTGGCTTTTGCGAGCAAAGTCTTGCCCGTGCCCGGAGGCCCGTAGAGCAGGAAGCCTTTAGCGGGCCTGATCCCCAGACGACGAAAGGCCTGCGGGTCCCGGAGCGGAAGCTCAACGCCTTCGCGCAGCCGTTCGCGTGCTTGATCGACGCCTCCGATATCCTCCCAGCGGACATTCGGCGCCTGGACCATTACCTCGCGCATGGCGGAGGGCTGCACGCGCTTCAGCGCCTCGTCGAAGTCACTGCCGTGGACCGAGAGCGTTTCAAGCACTTCGGCAGGGATGGTGCCTTCCTCGAGATTGATCCTCGGCATGATGCGCCGCACCGCCTCGATCGCGGCCTCACGGGTCAGGGCTGCGAGGTCGGCGCCGACGAAGCCGTATGTTCGACGCGCCAGCTGCACGATATCTACGCCGCCATCGAGCGGCATGCCGCGCGTGTGGATGGCAAGGATTTCACGCCGACCATTTTCGTCCGGGACGCCGACCACGATCTCGCGATCGAACCGGCCGGGCCGGCGAAGCGCCTCGTCAATTGCCTCCGGGCGGTTGGTTGCCGCAATGACGACGAGGTTTTGGCGTGGCTCCAGGCCATCGAGCAACGTCAACAACTGAGCCACCAGCCGCTTCTCGGCCTCG
>JADDQD010000283.1 GCA_016781555.1 Pseudomonadota bacterium
ACGCTCCTGGCCCTCGAACCAGGATCTTACAAAGGCTTGAGCTTGCTTGTGCGCCTGGACCTCTTCTTCTGTTTCAGGACGGGAGTAGGACACGAGGATGTGCCGCCCGAAGACGTCGTCACCGCGCAGCCGGACGTCGGGATCGGAGCAGCCCGGCGGCAGCGCATTCTTCACCGCCTCCAGCCGCGCAATGATCGCTTGCAATGATCCGCGCCCGCTTACCTCGACATATTCCCTGACCATAGCGGCCTCCCCTGGCGGAGCTGGAACACACTTCAGTTCTCAAGCGGGGAGCTTAGGCTTCAAAAGGTTACCAGATCGTTCCTGCCGCTGTGGCGCAGCGGCTCGCGATCTGGGTTGATGCGCAGATCAGGCCCGAACAGCTAGACCCGTGGCAAGGAGCAAAACAGGGCTTCGAGAAACTCAGTCAACGGGAAAGAGCACTGATCCCGATCTCACGCAAGTTGCTCTAAGGCTCGCAAAAATTAGAAAAAACCTCGAACTCACGGATTAAAAGGTTGTTGGTATCCGTTTTCAAACTGGTCCCGTGGCGCAGGGAGTGCATCGCCGCCACGGGGCCACCCGGTGCCGCTGGGTGGCGGCAGTGCAAGACACCCGCCCAGGCGGTTGCGCAACCAGGGCGCGCCTTGATCGCGGAACCAGCGTTGTTCCGAAGCGTTTGACCGAAGGTCAAGACAAAGGAAAACGTGTCACCACTGGCTGGTGGCCGAGCGCCTCAGCCGTTGGCTGGGGCGCTTCTGCTATGTCTGCTCAGAGGAGACGATCCATGGCGACCGAAAGCACCACGCGAGACAGTCCGACGCTGGACATAAGTCGAGTCACCGATGACGCACACGAGCTCATCTCATCCAGGCGTGTCGAGGGAACCCCGGTCTACAGCCGCAACGACGGAAAGCTTGGCATTATTCATTCGGTGATGATCGAGAAACGCAGCGGCAAGATTGCATATGCATTGTTGTCGTTCGGCGGCATTCTCGGAATAGCGGGACGTGTCCATCCGCTACCGTGGGAGATGCTTCGTTACGATGTCGACTTCGACGGCTATATGGTGGAGCTCGGCTACGACGATCTAAAGAACGCGCCGACGCTGCAGCTGGACGAGGCCGATCGTCCACGCGATCGCGCCTATGACAAAGAGGTTGCCGGCTATTACGGTAAGCTTCCCTGGTGGGGCTTGTAAGCTAGAGTGCTTTCAAGTCAGGTGGAAGCACCTGACGGCTCGGAAGGCACGGCAAACTAAGGAAACTGGACTCGTTACCGGTTAAATCCAATCGGGAACGAGTCTAGACCCGCTCTTGGTCCTGTTGAACCACCATTGGCTCCAGCCTGTTGGTGTACGGTGCTGTTCCCGAGGTCAGGAGATTCCGCCTGACCTGAGATCAGTTTGAAACCGCGGCGCCGGCGGGCTTCTCGCCGCGCGAGATCACGACAGCTGCGGTAAGGTCACCAGTCACGTTCAGCGCCGTTCGGCACATGTCGAGGAACCGGTCTACGCCGAGAACGAGACCAATGCCTTCGGGTGGGACGCCGATGCTTCCCAGGATCAGCGCCACGACCGGCAGCGAGCCCGCGGGCACCCCTGCGGTGCCGATTCCTCCCAGGATGCAAACGAGCAACACGGTGAGTTGCTGGCCCAGCGTCAGATCCACGCCGAAAAATTGCGCCAGAAACAGAACGGTCACACCCTCGAAAATGGCCGTCCCGTTCTGGTTGGCGGTCGCGCCGATGGTGAGCACGAAACGTGCAACGGCGGGCGGGAGCTTCAACTTGCTTTCAGAGACCCTCAGCGCCGTCGGCAACGTTGCGTTGGACGATGCAGTGGAGAAAGCCATCACAATCGCTTCATGGCTCTGGCGGAAAAACCAGGCAGGAGAGACGCCGCCAAGGAAGCGAAGCGCCAGCGAATAGACCACCACCATCTGGAGCAGGAGCGCGAGCAGAACCACTCCGACATAGGCGCTGAGCCGGATAAGCAGATCCCATCCGAACAGCGCGGCGAGGTTGAACATGAACGATGCGATCGCGATCGGCGCGAGGCGGACGACGATGCCGATCAGGCGCATGGTGACTTGGAAGATGCCTTCGATCGCGTCCTGGAGCCGCTGGGACTGGGAGCTGTTCACGAGCAGGACGCCGATGCCGAAGACCAACGCGAAGAACATCACCGCCAGGATGTCGTTGTCGGCCGCTGCAGCGATGACGTTGTTGGGAATGATGTTGAGGAAGGCCGCGACCCCGGTGGGAGTCTCGGCCGACTTGGAAAGGATTGCGCCCGCTCCCTCGCGTGCATCGACGAGCAGCCGCTGCGCAAGCGCAGGATCGACGCCGGCACCCGGCTGGAAAACATTCACCACCACAAGCGAGAGCGCCACGGCGATGCTGGAAAGGGCCACCGTGAAAAGGAGTGTCTTGATGCCGATCCGCTTCAGCGACGCCGCGTCGGCCATTTTTGCCACCCCGACGACGAGAGCGGAGAAGAGTAAGGGGATCACCAGCATGAAGAGGAGCCGGAGAAAGATTTGCCCGACTGGGCCGGTCACATAGGTCGTGACGGTCTTCACCCAAGGTTCGCCAGGGGCGGTGACGTGGACGATGAGCCCTGCGCACAGGCCGATCAGGAAGCCGGCCAGCATCTTCATCTGCAGCGGCATTCGAGCGGGTTCAACTTTCATCGCCGTTCCTCTCCAGGGGCCGCCATTTCAACACGGAAGACTGCTGCTGTGCAGTGTTCTGCGCTGAAAGGATGCGGAACACACCCGCCCTTGCGCAACCCCTGCCTCGTTCAGGCACTCTTCCGTTAAGCGCTGAGGGCGCACAGGTGCGATGCGGAGCTGTTCTCGAGACCCATTGGGGCACAGCTTCTGAATTTCGCTCTGGGGGGCTTTGCAGCCTTCATAGGCACGCTGCAGCTGCGGCGGCTGGCGTAATCATTGCCTGTTCGTATTCGGCACGTCGGCCTGGAGCAGCAACTGGAGCGGACCTTATGGAACGCCTCCCCACGGCGGCAGCAAGCCATAATAAGCGTATACGGCATCTTCCTCGGACCGTTCCCGCGGCCGATCGGCTCCATCGAGCGCGAAGGTGGGGGCGTTCTCGAGCTGCTCGACCGTCGGGTCGACCACATAGCCGTCGCGATCCAGGTCATAGCTCAGCATCTCCCACGGCACCGGATGCACGTTGGTGCCGATGCCCAGAAAGCCGCCGAGAGAGAGCAACGCATAGCTCACCTGTCCGCTTCGCTTCTCGATCATCACCGAATGAACCGTTCCGAGCTTCTCGCCTTCGCGGTTGTAGACTCGCGTTCCTTCGACCCGCCTGGAAGATATGAGCTCATGGCGTTCATCGAGGATCTGATCGTAATAGGGAGGTAGCGCATCATTGCTCATGAAGCTCTCCTTCACGCGATGGCCCCAAGCACCACACCGCAGGTACGAAGCTGGGGCGTTCCCGCCATGCCGGCGGTTCCTCAGTAGCATGCTTTGCTCCAAAAAAACGCTGCGGGGAGTGCCTCAGTTCCGAGCAGCTGCCCTGCTCACCGGCGCAACGAAGGCCAGGAAAATTGCGGGGGCATTGTGGAATAAGAGTGGGCCACAGTGATTCCAGCCCGGGCTCAGGATCGCAGGAAGAGGGAGAGCTAAAAGGTCGTGCCTCAGCAATCGAGCGAGGCACAAGTGGGAGAGAAAACATGATCCGCAAAGCTCTTTTGACCGTCGCCGCGCCCCTGATGACCCTCGGCGCGTTTAGCGGAACGGTCACGATCATGACTGCAGGCGAGAGTGGCCCGGAGATTCAGGTCGCGTGAGCGGCCAGCCCGTGGGTGCTTCGAAAAGTCACTGCACAAGCGATCCGAGGCTCGTTCCGGGTCGCTTGTCGTGTGGCGCTCAGCCGAAGCGGCCGGTGTTTGAAGCATGCCGGCGCTGCAGCCTCGCTTAGCGCAATGTGACGTGGACGGGGCCGACAGGGCATCAGTGGACAGGCCAAGGATGCGTGTGGCGGGCGCGCGGATTTTCAGCGGGACAACGCGCCTTCGGCGCTGTCGCCGCAGGAGATCGCTCGCTCATCCTCCTCTTCAAGCAGGATCAAAGCCTTGGCCGAATAACGGACGGACAACGCCTCATGGACATCGGCTGCCTCCGCTCCTTCCGACCTGATCGCGCGATAGGCCTCTTCACTTGCGCGCCGCAGATAATATTCGGTCTCGCTTCTCATGACCGGCCTCCTCTTTGAAGGACTCCCACAAGGTCTGGGGCCGGGTTTTCCGGCCGGGAACGCTCAACAATTTATACCACCTTCCGCAAGCAACCGGGCATGTCATTCGTTCGGCCGTGTCCCCGCCGGGTCGAGTGCTCGGCAGCTGATACGAAATCTCATCGGAGCAGGTTCGCTCGGCGATACGAGAGGTAAGCGCAGCTGGTCTGTTCTCGGCGCCATATCTGCGCGTACCACGCTCCAGCTTCGGCAACGCCGCTGCTCCAAACTTTGTTGGCAGCTCAGATAATATGATTGCCAAGCGCCGGCTGCGGGATAGTGCAAGGAACGACCGGCGAATTCGGCGGCCATGCCAGGGGAATTGTGGCAACAACGCCTTCTGGTCCGGCAACACTGTAGAGGGGTTATCCAAGCACCTATGCTCGCAGCAGCTTCGATCAAGGTCATGGTGGTCGACGATCAGGCGGAGATGCGTGAGACGGTCTTCTGGACGCTGCAGGACATCGGTTTCAGAAAGATCCGTAGCGCGGCAGGGGCGCTGGAGGCGCTCGCCGCGATCCAGACGGATCGCGTGCACCTGATCATTTCGGACTACAAGATGCCTGGCATGGACGGGCTGCAGTTCCTCGAAGCCGTCCGCAAGGACCCGGAAATCGGGAAAACCGTTTTTATAATGCTGACCGGTTTGGGCGACCGCGATCTCGTTCAAAAAGCTGCGGCGCTAGGTGTGAACAGCTACTTGATGAAACTTTCACTTCAGCCGCGCTCAAGGAGAAGATCGAGCGCGTCTTCGGAGAGCTTAGCTGATCATCGGGTTGGCTAATGCATTTCCGCTGGTCCAGCACTTGGGTCAGCGGGGATAGAAGCCGATCCATTTTGGTTCTAAATTGAACTAAATTCCGAAGCGAGCATTCGGCCACCGAAGCTTCCTTGAGTGCAGAAGCGTAATCTGCTTCTATCATCCCTTAGGTACTATCCGCTATTGACTTTAAATTGGTATTTCGCTGCTATGTGTCTGCATGGTTGTCTTCTGCCGTGCTAGTAAGCGTAATGGGGGGGGAGGCCAGGCTGCTTTATCTACAGCCTGGTCGTCTCTCACGATGCCCACACGAGAATCCTAGGCAGTCCACTTCACCCCACGGCCCGTGTGCCTCGGCGGACGCCGGATTCCAGCTGTTGCCGTGACCATTGTTGAGCTTCTGTCTGGCCGATGGCTGCAGCAGCAAGGTGGGCCAGCGCTCACATGGTTCCGCCGCCGATCACAAAGCTGATCGAAACCATTTACGCAGGTTGGCCTGCTCCGTTGAGCATCATGTTAGCCTGCTCCGTCCAGCATCATGGACGCTGTGATGATGGTGCCCGGGTGGGGAGCGGATCCGGCCTAGCCACTGCTTGGCGGGCGGCGCGGAAAACAGTCGGTGGCCTCTCGCTTGCCCATCGAGCTGCAAAGAGCGCCTCGGCAGTCGCGTCTACCGAGGCGAGGCGAGCAGCCAGAGGAGGAGCTGCTCAGGAGTAGCACCATGCGTGCCAAGGCACCAAAGATCAACTTGGCTTAAGCTTTTTCGTTCCCAAAGCACCGCCGCCAGATAGCGAAAGACGAGCGCGGCTCACATTTGGCAGGTCGAAAAAAAACGGCGGGTTCGTATCGTGCCATCAATGGATTAGGAGCAAGGCATAACACCGGTGGGAGGTTGGCGGCGAGTTCGCGGGTGCACGGCCAGCCCATCCGCCGCCCAAAAAAAATCTCGCTCGGAGCCTTCGCGCTTAACCCGCCCCTTACTCCCTCGGGATTACGCAAAGGAAGCGAAGGCGGGGATGCTTGAAGATGCTGATAGTGGATGTCGAGGCTCGGTGTGCCGATCATGATTTCGCGGGCCGCGGGCATCGCCTTGCCTATTGGGCAAATGAGGTAAACCATTGCCCCCGATGCGGCGCGACGCACTGGCACATCGGCCGAGTATCCGCCGAGTGCGCAGCCTGCTCCACAGCTTTGCCGCTTTATCGGATGGCGGCTCATCAAAGAGCGGTGAGCAAAGCTGTCATGCCGGGACGCCTCCACACCTTGTTAACGAATCGAGCGCAGGTTGCTCTTTGGCTGACTTACTCCCTTGGCGGCCGCACCCTTGGGCGACGAGCGCGATCTCGCCGCCCAATTTTTGTCCAGCCTGCAGCACTTGCCGCCCCTGAAGCGGATGGCTGTTCAGGAGCGACAGCCGACTGAGCCTTACTTATGCTCGGGAGATTGGTACTTAGAGCAACTAGCGTGAAATCGGGACCGGTGTTGCGGTTCGGGCTGAGCTTGTGAGGGATCCCATGAAAGTAGTACTTTCTTGGGTACCCGTTGAAGCCCTGTTCTGACCTTCGAGGCAAACAAGGGCAGCCCCCTTCGGAGCCGCCTGGGTGTCGCTCAGAACAGGCTCCGACACGCCCCGGGCGAACAGATTTAGCGCAGTCTGCTCTAGCTGCTAGGCAGGCTACCCGGTTAGCTTCTGAGGGTTCATTCCTCCGAGCAGCCGGGGACTTCTTCGAACCTTTCCTGCCAGCTCTCGCGAGCGGGAGGGGCAGGAACGGCTGGATGTTCCTGCAATGTTCCGATATTCGCCCTTCATGGGATTCGCTGCCAACCAGCTCAGAGACAAGGCGCTTGCGGCTCTCGAGGAAGCTGCGGAGCAGAGCAAGGCCCGACCGCTGGTGCGGACAAAGGCGCTGGCTTTCTCGTTGGCATATTTGTGGGCCTCCCGCGGCGGAGAGCGTTGGCCGTTCGTGACGTTTTGGCAGGCCGTCGCGTTCGACAACGACATCGGACGCAAACAGGGGGTGAATGCAAGCTTGAACGCGATCTACCTTGCGCTCGGTGTTTCGCGCGAACCAAGCCGGCTATAGCCAGAAAACGGGGGAAGAAGTGGAACAGCCGCCATTTACGCTCAGACTGAATGAGCGCGGCGAGGTGATGGTCAGGCCGCGGAGCCGATCATGGGCATCGACCGAAGCAAACTTCCGCCTGGACCCTGCCTTCAGTTCTGGCCTCTGAGCTGCTGATCCAGTCGCTCGCGTTGGAAGCGACCGTCATAACCTGCGACGGAAAGGCTGCGCCAGACAACAGCCGTCGGCGAGCTCGTCGTCCAGCAGTCGCCTATATTCCTTCTCGAAATCGTGGGCCCCGCCAGTGTGGTTCTTGATGTGCGCCACTCCTCCCAAGGTTTCCTCGGCGGGACCGTGCCAGACTGAAGGAACGCCCGTTGAGGCCAGCAAGACGTCTGCCTCAGATGGTTACTGGCGGGATCGTCATGGTATCGGGCGGAGGCAGGGGCTCGGACGGGCGATTGCCGAACCACCCGTGCCCGCTCCCACTATCATTGCGTTGAGCCAAGCCCGTCGGCGTGAAGTCGCGTGTCCCCGATGCCTCCGCGTGGGCAGAGGGAAAGTCAAAACCGCGAAGCTACCGAGCCTGAGCTCCTTGCGCCCACCTGCGAGCCGCATCTTGCAAATCCCTCTGGGCTGCGACCGTCGATCCTTCGGAAGCCTGACGGATGCTGATGACGTCCAATAGCTCGATTGGCTCGTCGAACGCCACGCCGCACCAGCGCAGGCGCGCCCATACGATGACCCCGAAGCAGTCGAGCTGCCCGCATCGTATCACTGCGTCGGTTCCAAGAGTGGGAAGCTGAGCAACCTCGAGCATAGCGCCGCTTTCGGATAGATTGCGCAGCAAGGCGCGCATTGTGCCATTCACTGTTTCGATGGTGGCGGGCAAAGCCGCGCGGGCCCGCGCTGCCCCCCTCCTGCCTGTGACGGGCGGCTGAGCCGCGAATTGTGCACCAGAGCCCATGAGCTCGCCTCCCTTGGAACCTGAGAAAAATAGCTTGAGATCGTTAACGAACATGCACCGAGGCCAGAGCGTGGCGATATCACCCAACAGTGGGCTGGCTGGCGCGCTTACGCAGAGACGCTGTGGCCGCTTCCAGAGGGTCTCCCTAGGCCCAGCTCCGAAGAGATACGCATTGCGCTGGGGCAAATTGTGGATGATATTCTTGGCGCGCGTCACATCTGCGCACCTACCGGGGGGTGGAACGAAATGATCTGGTTTGTCGTCGGCTACGCTGCTTTCAGCCTGTTGTTCTTGACCTGGTGGGCACGGGGGCTGCCGCCGGCGGAGCGCTTCACCCTTCCTCAGCAGGATTTCGAAGGCACGCAGGGGTTTGTTCCGGCCATTCCGCTGAGTGGGTCGGCAAAGTCCGACGAGCTGCCTTGCTAGCGCCGCTCTGACGAACAGCCGCTCGGCTTGTGCAGCCTCCCTCGATTCACGGCGGCCAAGGCGGGCGGTGCGAGGCTATCCTTCCCAGAAAAGGATGCTGCCTGCTGACCAGCCGAGCAAGAACCACGGCAGCCAGCTCGCTGCAGTTCGCCTCGCGAACCTCTCCAACCTCGGGCGCAGCTGCGATGCCGAGCGGGCGGAGCTAGACTCGTTCCCGCTTGGATCGAACCGGGAATGAGTCCAGTTTGCTTCCTTTGCCGTGCTTTCCGAGCCGTCAGGTGATTCCACCTGACTTGAAAGCGCTTTAGCGCCGAACATTGTTTGCTTCCGCGCGGGCAAGCTCCGCTTCGGCGTGACGAACTGCTGCTTCGATGTCTTCTCCGCTGGCTATGGATTGCTGGCCCGTGCTGCAGCCGGCCAGCAGCACCGAGGTGAGGAGGAGGGGGAGGAACTTGGCAGCCGCGGTTGAGGCACGCTTGTGCACAGCGAATAACCTGCGCTGAGCGGAAGTGAGGCAAGTTCTGCCGGGCGTCGCGACCTTCGTTGCCATGATCGCGCCGAAGCCGGTGCCGGTTGTCATCGAAGCGGCGCGTGCGAAGAGGGTGCTGCGGAACATGTTCTGGCTCCTTTCTTTCCGCCCGGCGCAATCGCCGGTGCAGGACAAGATTAGCCTGTCGAAGCGACGACATCCTGAGAGGAAGCTGGAAACAGTCTGAAATGTGCTTGTCGCGTTTGGCTGGAGAGGGAGCGCCTAGAGTGGCTTGAAACCAGGTGGATTCGGGTGGCGGCTCGGCGCTAGCCGGAATCCCGCCCACGGGAGCATTGATCACCTGCCCATGCGCTCACCGACAGAGACGGCGCCCGCGGTCATATTTTTCCCAGCGTAGGGCATAGCCGCCACGCACCATCGCACAACTGAGGTCGACGCCTTTTTCCGTGCGACACCAGGCGGTGACCCGATCGTAGCTTTTGCCGGTGGCATTGCAGCGGAGGCGCTTGCCCACGGCCATGCGGGAAAGCGCAACCTTGGCTGCAGCGCCCGAGGCGGCCGGGCAGGGATGGGAAGGGCGGCAGCTCTCGTTTATTTCGCGCGCGGCGATCGCCTGTAGCCGGATCTTGAGCGGCTTGCCTTTCGGGCCCTGCTCGGCGCAGCGGATCGGACCATCGCCATCATGAACGCTG
>JADDQD010000149.1 GCA_016781555.1 Pseudomonadota bacterium
ATCCTCCCGAGTGCCAGTGGCGAGTTGAGCTCGCGCCCATTCGTGAGCGGAACCGGCGTGTCGGCATAAGCCATCGCGACACGCTCACGAGGCACGAACCGTTCGCGCGGCACCGCTCCCATCGCCGCAAGGACGCGGGGATCGCTGACGCCGGTGGTCCTGAGCGTGTTGGCGACCATCGCGCGGCGCATATGCTCGAAGTTATGCTCGGTCATTCGGGTCCTTGTTGGCACAGCTGTCTTATCAAGGCAACACAGCAAAACAGTCTCGCACTCTTATCGAGTGTAAACCGGTAGGCCAAGCATCAACTCTCTGGCGACTTCGTGTGGGCCGATCAACCGTTCTGCGTGCTGACCGAAATTCGAAATTTACCTTGTTATGTCATTGAAGCCGCGCCAAAACAAAAGAGGGGAGCATGAGCGGGCTGCGAGAAGTTGGAATCCAGGCGGGAATGGCGTGGGGGAGGAACAAGGATGTCCTCCTCTGTATCCTCGTCGCGTTCTCCTGCGCGGTTGCTCCGCTCCTAGGATCGGCCACCGGCATCCACTGGTTGGCGGACTTCGGCCGCCCGGCGCACCCGACGCAAGCGGTCACGGCAGCGTCATACGTTCTGCTCTCGCTGGCGCTCCTGGCCGAGTTAGCAGAGCGCAGGTGGCTGCTGCTCACGCTCGTGGTGCCGCCCGTCCTGATCGCTGGTTCGGTCTTGGTCGGCCATGCCACCGGGCCTGAACCTTTTCTGTTCCGGATTGGTTTGCCTGGAGCGCCGGCCCCCGATGTACCCACCGTGGCCGCGGCCGTAGAGATCCTCCTTCTGGCCGCGGGCATTATCTTGTGTGACCCTCGGCACCGCTTGCGGGGGCAAGTGACCGTGCTGCTCGCGAGCCTGGCTCTGGCAATTGGAGTGACCTCGACGGCCGCGATCGCCTTCGTGGGCGTCGGCGATCCGATGCTCCGCTATTTCGTAAAGGCGCTGCCAACGGCGATCGGTTCGGTCGCCTTGTCGATCGCACTGCTCATCCGTTGCAAGGAGGCAGGATGGCCGGCGATATTGGCTGCAGGGGGCGTTGAAGGGACGATTGCACGAGCAGTGCTGCCTTTGGCCGTCCTGACGCCGATCGTCACGAGGATCCTGGAAAACGTCATTGTTGAGCAAGGGCTGCTGCCTCCTGCCCTCGCCTCGATGGCCGACATGATGGTGAACGCACTCGTCGTTGGAGCCCTCCTCCTGTGGGCCACCAGCCGAGTGACGCGCGAGTATCGCGTTCGCCGAGCCTTGACGCGGGCGTTAGACGTATCGCCGATCGCGCTCACCAGCCTCAGCGGGAAAATCCTCCACTGGTCCAAAGGATGCGAACAGCTTTACGGCTGGTCTGCCGATGAAGCACGCGGGCGCTTCAAATATGATCTGCTCGCAACCGAAACGCGAAACGGTCCGCGAACCTTGGCCGAGCGGGTGGATCAGGGATCATCCTGGGAAGAAGAACTGATCGAGCGCCGTCGAGACGGCAGCGAGATGAACGTGCTGGAACGCGCGCAACTGCTGGAGCCGAAGTTCGGGGGTGAAGCGATCCTGGTGCTGTCGATGACCGACATCACCGACCGAACCAAAGCCGAAACCGCGCTCCGGGAGAGCGAGGCTCGGTTGACGCTTGCGATCGAAGCCCATGAAATCGGTGTGGTGGAGTATAATCACAGAAGCGGTGAGATAGAGTGCCCGCCCGAGGTTGAACGCAGGCTCGGGCTCGCGCCGGGCACGATCAAGGACGTGGATAGCTGGCTGGCTTGCGTGGAACCGGCCGACCGGAAGCTCGCCTTTCAGAACTTCTACTCGGCCGCGACCAAACGTCGGCCGCGGTCGCAGTTCCACTATCGCATCGGCCCGGAAGGAGACCGGCGAACCGTGGAAGGCTCGGTCAGCTGGATCTACGATCGGAAGGGCAATCTGGAACGAATGGTGGCGGTTGGAATGGACGTCACCGAGCGCACCCAGTCCGAAGCCCGCATCGCCGATCTCCACGCGGAACTGATGCACGTTTCACGGCTTAGCGCCATGGGTGAGATGGCCGCAGGGTTGGCACACGAGTTGAACCAGCCCCTTACCGCAATCGTGAATTTCCTCGGCGCCGCCGGCCACTATCTCGACAAGGCGGAGCCGACCCAAGCGCGTGACCTGTTCCAGATGGCAAGTGCAGAAGCATTGCGCGCCGGCGAAATCATTCGCCGGCTTCGGAGCTTCGTCTCCAACCACGCTACCAACGTGCAAGAAGAACCTGTGCAGGAGGTCATCGAGGAGGCGGTGGCGCTCGCCTTCGCAGGAACCAGCCAGCGAGACGTGAAGGTGGCCGTTACGGTCGATGAAGAATCCCACACGATGCTCGCCGACCGGGTGCATATCCAGCAGGTGCTCGTGAACTTGGTCAGGAACGCAGTTGAGGCACTGCGGCAATGCCCGTCCGAGCAGCCAAAGATCCTGATCCGGGCTGGCCGCACCTCGGACATGGTGGAAATTTCCGTCGAGGATAACGGCCCCGGCCTTTCCGAGACGATCATGGATCGTCTGTACGAACCGTTCGTGTCGACCAAAGACGACGGCATGGGCGTCGGTTTGTTTATCTGCCGCAGGATTATCGAAGGCCACGGAGGCCAGTTGCAGGCGGCGAACAACAGTGCGGGTGGAGCCACTTTCCGCTTCACCGTGAGACGCTTTGAACCAGCCAGGGGATCAACTCTTGAGTACGCGTAGCATCTACATCGTCGATGACGATGACGCAGTCAGGACATCACTGCAAAGTGCATTTTCAACTCTTCCGAACACACTGATCTGGGGCTTTCGGTCGGGGGACGCATTTCTGGAGCGGGTGGACGAGCTCAGCTCCGGCTGCGTCCTGCTCGACTACAACATGCCTGGCAGCAACGGCGTGGAAGTCCTGCGAAAGCTGGACGGTCAGATAGAGAAGTTCGTCTTTATCGTGCTGACCGGATATGGCGAAGTTTCCGTTGCTGTGCAGGCAATGAAGGCTGGAGCAACGGATTTCCTGGAAAAGCCATGCGATTTTGGCACGCTCATGGGCGCCGTTGAACGCGCTTTTGCCAATCTGGAGCGAAGCAATTCAGAGGTCGCGCGAGTGAACGCGGCGGCGGCGAAGCTGAAGCTTCTGTCGGCGCGGGAACTGGACGTTCTCAAGGGCCTCATCGAAGGCGATTCGAACAAGGTCATTGCCCACAAGCTCAACATCAGCCCCCGAACGGTCGAGATCCACCGCGCCAACATGACGGAAAAGCTCGGGGCGCGGAACTTGTCGGACGCGTTAAGGATCGCGTTTGCTGCGGGTCTGTTCGCGCCCGCATGAAACCGGTCACGCGCCGCGAAACTCCGCGCGTCCGCGCAAGTAGCGCCTGCACCACGCCGCGGTGCTGGATTGAGTCACAACCCTCGAGGCGGACCCGCCCAGAAGGTTAGGCCCGGTGGAGGTTTTCTTCCGAGAGACCTTCAATGATGGCACGGTTGACCGTGATCAGACCATCGATCGAGTCGCGGCCGGTCACGACGTCACTGGTGAAACGCTCAACCCAAAGCGCGATCGATATGATGCTTGCACGCAGGCCATCGGGCAGCTTGTTGCCGGGCGCTCCGCAAAGCGTCGAAAAGGTGCTCCATACTTCCCGGTTGCGGTGAAGCGCGGGCATCAAGGCGGCGCCGGTCAGTCCAGCATCGCGCGCATTGATTAAATCGCCCGTGATTTCGCTCATTAAACGATATTCGGCGGCCCGCGGCGTTTCCGCGATGCTGCGCACGCGGCGATAGGCGTCAAGCGACATAGAAGCTCCCTTTGTGCTCCTCCATAATAGCACGAGGTGACGGGCCCCCGGACAAGTCGGTCAATTTTTTACAGCGTGTGACCTGCTCCCGCCGCTGTTGGACGAGCTTCACCGCAGCGCAGGGTGCGTTCCCGCAATTACCTGCTTATGATCCGCATGCGCGGGTCCACGAGCGGGGAATTGATGCTGCGGCCGCCACCCTGACGCCGCAGGCAAGGCGGAGCAGCTCAAGCGGCACCAGATGATTTTGCTGCCGCGGCGACGATCCCAGCTTCGATCATCCTATAAGGTAAACACTGTTTGTCTGGTTTTGCCGAGTAGATCTTCATGCTGAACGGTATTGGCTTCGTAGTTATCATGGCGTGCGTGTTCGGCAGCTTTCTTTGGTCGGGCGGCAAGCTCGACATCGTGCTGCACGCGCTGCCCCACGAATTGCTGGCGATCGGAGGTGCTTCCATCGGCGCTTTCCTGGTTGCCAATTCGATGGGGACCGTGAAGAGCGCCGGCAAAGGCCTCAAGCGCTCCTTCAAGGGCCCGCGCTGGACCGAGGGCGACTATCGCGACCTGCTTGCTTTGCTCTTTGGCGTGCTCAGCACCTTCAAGAAAGGCGGCGCAACCGCGATCGAGCCTCACCTCGACAATCCAGAAGAAAGCAAGCTCTTCTCGCGTTATCCGCGACTGCTTGCCGACCATCACTTGATCGAATTCATCTGCGATTACCTGCGCATGATGACGGTCAATTTCGAGGATCCACATCAGCTTGCGGAGGCGATGGAGAATGACATCGAACGTCACCATCACGAAGAGCTGCTGCCCCAGCATGCGCTTCAAACGATGGCTGATGGGCTTCCTGCGATCGGTATCGTTGCGGCCGTGCTCGGCGTCATCAAGACGATGGGTTCCATCGACCAGCCGACCGAGATCCTGGGCGCGATGATCGGCGGCGCGCTCGTCGGCACCTTCCTTGGGGTTCTTTTATCCTACTGCTTCGTGGGGCCGCTCGCCTCCAAGCTGAAGGAGACGATCGAGTCCGATTGCCATCCCTTCAACCTCGTTAAAGTCGCAATCGTTGGCCATGCTCAAGGCATGCCGACGCAGGTGGCGATCGAAATCGCGCGGCGCATGACGCCGTCGCATCACGCCCCCTCCTTCAGTCAACTCGAGGCTGCCCTCGATCAGGCGAAAGATGAACTCAATGCCCTCCCGGCTTGAACCTGAAGTTTCTATCATCCGCCTGCCGATGCGGCCCGACTTACGTTTGCCCGCCGTTCCCGAGGTAACCCTCGGCGCATGTCGGAAGTAGGTGGGAACGGACAATGCCAGCAGCGTCTGCAATAAAGGTGATGGTAGTTGACGATCAGAGGACGATCCGCGCCATGGTCCGCCGCAGTCTGCAGGATTTTGGCTTCAAGGACATTCGGGACAAGTCCGGCCCGGTGGAAGCGCTCGAAGCCGTGAGGACGGATCGAGTCCACCTGATCATATCTGACTACAACATGCCGGAAGTGGACGGGCTGCAGTTCCTGGAATCCGTCCGCAAGGACCCAGTGATCGGCAAAACCGTCTTCATCATGCTGAGCGGTTCCTCCGATCGGGGAATCGTGCAGAAAGCCGCAGCTCTTGGCGTCAACAGCTACATGGTGAAGCCTTTTGCTCCGGCCGCTCTCAAGGAAAAGATCGAACGCGCTTTCGGCGAACTGACCTGATCCAGACGGCGCTTGTTCGAAGCAAATTCGGACTTTTTTTACGAACTATTTCTCGCGCGCTGCCAGCCATCTGCCGGCAAGAGCCTCTATAAGAAAAGTATGTCTCACACCGACCATCTTCTACCGAAGCTGAAGGCAGCCCTTGCTGAGGAATTGCGTGCCTTGCGTCAGCTTCTTGAGGTGATTGTCGCTCCAGTGGACGCGGCCTGACCGATCATGGCCACCGCAAGCAACCAACGCCCCATCGTCATTCGCAAGGTTAAGAAGCGCGCAGATGCCGGCCATCACGGCGGCGCCTGGAAAGTAGCCTATGCGGATTTCGTGACCGCGATGATGGCATTCTTCATGCTGCTCTGGCTGATCGCGAACCCCGACAAGGAACGGCTGAAGGGCCTAGCCGAATATTTCTCCCCAGAACCAGCGCCCGTGGATTCGGGGTCTGTGGGCGAGACGCCCGGTCTTGGCGGGCGAACTCGCAAGGCGCAGTCAGACAGCGCGGCCTCGCGGGGCCAGCCGACCATGGAAGCTGCGACGATCGGAACCGCGCGCGGCGGGGCTGCGGACGTTCCGACATCAGCGATGCGCGTCATGGCCGAAGAATTGCGGCTCGTGCTCGACAGCGCCAGTGACCCAGCTGACGCAGATCAAAGTGTGCGACTTGACACCGATCGCGAGGGACTGCGGGTCAATTTGATGGATACCGCCCAGCGGCCGATGTTCCGCGGCTCGACGGCAGAACTCAACGACTATGGCCGGATGCTGCTCAGCAAGATTGCCCGCCGCCTCGCCAAGGCCGGTTCTCGGGTCGCAATAGAGGGGCACACCGACGCGGTGGGCGGCCAGAGCGATGCCAATTGGCGGCTGTCCGGCAATCGCGCCCAGGCTGCGCGGGCGGCAATGCTTGCTGCCGGCCTGACGCCAGATCGTTTTGCCGAGGTGGTCGCAATGGCCGGCTCGCAGCCCATTTATCCGGATCAGCCCGACCGGGCGGAAAACCGCAGGATCACGGTCGTCGTCCTTGCCGAATCGCCGCCGCTTCCGACGGACGCAAGCTTCAAATTTTAGGGAGACACTGGTTTGAAGAAGGTCCTGCTTCCCTTGCTCGTCGCAACACTCGGCGTAGCTGTCGGTGGCGGATCTGCTTATGCCACCAGCATGATCCTCGGCGCGGCGCCGGCGGAGGTAAAGGAGGCACCGGGGGCAACGGCGTTTGTGCCCGCAGGGAATATCCTTGCGCCGCTCGTTTTTCCCGACGGCCGCTTGTCCGGCTATGTATCGTTTGAGGTTGCGCTCGAGGTTCCGGCCGAGCAGGCCGAGGAAATTGCAGCCCGGCTTCCCCTGCTCCTCAACGCGATCAACATGCGGACCTATCGGACGCCAATGACGAGCGGGCGCGACGGCATGCTGCCCAACCTCGCGGTGTTTCGAAAGCTGGTGCAGGAATCCGCTGTTGAAGCTTTCGGTAAAGGTGCGGTTCGACGAACAGCGGTGACGCAGGCGGTGCCGGCATGAACCTCAGCGCCTCAACGCCCTGTCAAAGCCCTCCCCCTCCTCCCGAAGCTGCGGGCGAGCCGATCTTGCAGCCGCGAGCAACGCGCACCACCACCGTGATTCTGGTAAGCAGGCTGGTTACGGAGCATGGTGATTTCCTGTGCCGGGTGCAGAACATTTCGAGCGGCGGCGCGAGGGTAACCAGTGCGGTTCCGCTCGACGTCGGGCAAAAGATCTCCATCGACCTCAAGAACGGGCAGACGCTGGCGGGCGAGGTCAGGTGGTCTAGTTTTCCCTGCTCCGGTATTCAGTTCGATGGCCCCGTCGATGTCGAGACCGTTCTCGCGCCGCTGAAGCGACGCACCAAGCGACGCCCCTGGGCTGCAAGAGCGCCACGCTTTTCCGCGGCATCGGTCGTGCTCGTCCGCGAGGGAGGCAGGAACCGCCCAGGTGTCATGCTGAACGTTTCACAAACCGGTGCGAAGCTGAAGCTTTCGGCCGGTCTGCCGATCGAGTCTCAGCTCATGCTCGCCATTCCCGGTTTGCCTCAGGTGCGGGCGGCCGTGCGCTGGTGCGCGGACGATGAAGCCGGTGTCAGCTTTCTCGATCCGCTCTCGTATGACGAACTCTCACTGTGGCTGAGGGCCTCCCCCGTCCGCTATTCCTGACCGAACCGACCGCAACAAGCCGGATCACCGGCGCAAAAGCATCCGTGCCGGTTCTGAGCGTCACCGGTGAAGGGTTGCCGGACAAGACCAGCTACAGCCAGCCCACTCGCTTGAACCGGGCATAGAGCACCGAGCACGCAAGCAGGATCACCCCCAAAACAACGAAATAGCCGTACTTCGTGCCGAGTTCGGGCATATGCTCGAAGTTCATCCCATAGATCCCCGCGATCGCCGTGGGCACTGCCAGGATTGCAGCCCAGGCGGCGAGCTGCCGCGTGATGGCACCGGTGCGCTGCTGTTCCAGAAGATTGCTGAATTCGAAAACGGAGTTCAGGACCTCCCGCAGGCCCTCGACCATGACCTGTACCCGCCGCACGTGATCAAGGACGTCGCTGAAATAGGGTCGTGCTTCCAGGTCGATGCAGGGCAAGTCCAGCCGGACGAATTTGCCAGCCACCTCGGTCATGGGGCCCAGGATCCGCTGAAAACGGATCAGTTCGCGGCGCAGCTTGAATATCCGGTTGATCTCGTTCCGCTCAAGAAAATGGTCCAGCGTGCGCTGCTCCATCGCCAGAACTTCATCCTCGATGGCAACAACGATCGGAAGATAGCCGTCGACGACGAAATCGAGAATGGCGTGGAGAACATAATCGACCCCCTGCATCAGCAAGGATGGAGCAGCCTCCAACTGCTCACGAAGGGCGCTGTGGCTCCGGGTCGAGCCATGGCGAACCGTGATCAGGTGACTGTGGCCGACAAAGATCGTGGTTTCGCCATAGGCGATCTCGTCAACCACCAGGTGCGCCGTCCGAGCGACCACGAACAGCTGGTCCCCGTAAACGTCCACCTTGGGGAGCTGGTCGCCCTTGCGCGCGTCCTCTACCGCAAGTGGGTGAAGGCCGTAGTTCTTCTGAAGGGCTTGAAGTTCCTCGGGAGACGGATCGGTAAGCCCGATCCAGACGAACTCCGATTTGTCGCCCGGGCAATCAATCCGCTCGTCAATCGCGACGGGTCTGACCCGCCTCCCGTGGCGATAGAGATAAGCGGCTACAACGGTCATTTAACCTCAGGCCAATTCTCCTGCCGAGCCTTGGCAGGTGCGAGAGCCTTTATGAGGAGAGCCGTTCAACGACAATAAGGGCAGCGCCACAGGAGGCACGATCGTCAGGAACGGCTTCACCGCAAAAGACAAGCCCCTTCACGTGCGGATCAAACGGAGCCATTTGCCCGCCAGCATCAGCCGCCGGCTGCGAAGCTCTTCACCAACGATCCCGCGATCAACGCCCAGCCGTCGACCAGGACGAAAAAGACGATTTTCATGGGCAGCGATATTGTCGCGGGCGGCAGCATCATCATGCCCATGGCCATCAGCACCGCAGCGACGGCCAGATCGATTACCAGAAAGGGAAGCAGGAGCATGAAACCGATCTCGAAGGCGCGCCGCAGCTCGGAGATCATGAATGCGGGTACCAGGGTGGTGAGCGGCACCTGAGCGCGGCTGGGCGCTGGCTTGCCGGAAAGTTCAACGAACAAGCGAAGGTCATCCTCCCGAACGTGGCGTAACATGAACCCTTTGAACGGAGCCGACGTACGCTAGAACGCCTGGGTCTCGTTGATCCGACCCTCGGTATAAGGCTGCACGCCTTTCTCCCATGCGGCCTCCATCGTGGGAGCCATCACGAAGAAGGAGAGGAACAGCGCAAGGCTGATGATCACCGGGTTGGGCGGAACGCCCGGGGCGCCGATGCCGGTTCGAAGCAGGGACAAAGCGACGACGATCCGCGTGAACGAGGTCACGGTCATCAAGATACCCGGCGCAAGGCTGAGCACCGTGAGCATGAGGACGAGCTGGATCGCGCGCCCCGAGACCGAACCGCCCTCGCCCAGGTTGATCGACGCCGACTGTGCTGCAGCCACTGCCGGAAGGCTGAGTGCCGCGCAGAACAACGCCAAGCGTAACAGCTTACGCATTGGGGGTCCCCTCGGTGACGACATTGCCCTGAGCATCGACCACCTTGAGCAGTGCTGGCTTACGCCTGGATGA
>JADDQD010000193.1 GCA_016781555.1 Pseudomonadota bacterium
GGCTATGACAGATCCTCGCACCGGCGGCCGCATCCTGGTGGACAACCTCCTGGCGCAAGGGTGCGAGCGCATCTTCACCGTGCCGGGCGAAAGCTTCCTTGCCGTGCTCGATGCGCTGCATGACGCGCCTCAGATCGACCTCGTCGTCTGTCGTCAGGAGGGCGGAGTGGCCTATATGGCTGAGGCCGACGGCAAGATGACCGGTCGCCCGGGCGTTGCTCTGGTGACACGCGGCCCCGGCGCAACCAATGCTTCAATCGGCGTCCATGCTGCCTTCCAGGACTCGACGCCGATGATCCTGTTTGTCGGTGACGTGGCCCGCCCGGACCGCGACCGGGAGGGATTTCAGGAGGTGGACCTAGCGGCGATGTTCGCCCCACTCGCGAAGTGGACAGCGCGCATCGACGATGCGCGCCGCATTCCCGAATATGTCGCGCGCGCTTACTCAACAGCAATGGCGGGACGCCCGGGGCCAGTGGTGCTTGCCCTGCCCGAGGACATGCTCCGCGACGAGGTCGTCGCCCTCGACCGGCCGACCGTCTATCCACCGGTGCAGCCTGCCTGCGCAATGGCAATGACGACATTGATGGGGCTCCTCAAGGATGCCTGCGCGCCGATGGCCATCGTCGGCGGCGCCGGCTGGGACAAAGGCGCCGCGCACCATTTCGCCGAGTTCGCCGAGCGCGTCGGGCTGCCGGTCGCTGCTGCGTTCCGGCGACAGGACGCCATCCCCAACTTTTGCCCCGTTTACGCAGGCAATCTCGGCTACGGACCCAATCCGAAGCTCGTCGAGCGCATCCGCCAAGCGGACCTCCTGCTGGTTGCCGGGCCGCGCCTCGGTGAAGCGACCACCGACGGCTACACCCTCGTCACTCCCGATCACCCGGATCAGACGCTTGTCCACATACATCCGGACCCCAACGAGCTTGGCCGCGTCTACCGCACCGACTTCCCCATCTGCGCCGACATGCGCGAGTTTGCCGAACTCGCCGCCGCTTGGTCAGATGACGAAATCGTGCCCTTCTCGGCCGGCGGCGAAGCGCATCGCGAGTGGCTGGAATGGTCGACACCGGAGCCACGCGATGCTACGCTCGACCTCGGTCTCGTCGTCCAGCAGATGCGCGAGACGCTCCCCGCCGACAGCATCGTGTGCAACGGAGCCGGCAACTTCTCCGGCTGGTGGCACCGCTACTGGCGCTACGACGTGCTCCCCTCGCAGCTTGCCCCAACCAACGGCTCGATGGGCTATGGCATGCCGGCCGCGGTTGCGGCGGCGCTTCGCTTTCCGGAACGACAGGTCATCTGCGTTGCTGGCGACGGCGATTTCCTGATGAATGGGCAAGAACTATCAACGGCGATCCGATACGGTGCGGACATGCTGGTTCTGGTGATCGATAATGGCAGCTACGGCACCATTCGCATGCACCAGGAGCGCGAGTATCCGGAGCGCCTTTCCGGCACCGAGCTCGTGAACCCGGATTTCGCCGCCCTTGCCCGTGCATATGGCGGCTGGGCAGAGACGGTGGAACGCACGGCCGACTTCGCGCCGGCGCTGGGGCGCGCCCGTGCACAGCCCGGCGTGAAGCTCCTCCACCTCAAGACGGACGTGGAACAGATCACGGCAGCCACCACTATCTCGCAGATACGCGCGCGCGCGCCTCGCTGACTTTCGACACCGAGTGCGGGAGAAGGTCAGAGCCCGAACGGATAAGTCTCGTCTTCGCCTGGCAGCTGCGGCCCGGGCAGCGGCGTCACGGCCTTGGTTTCATCGAACCAGACCCACGCGTCGAATTGCTGGGGCAGCACGGCCTGGGCATAATGGCTCCATCGCTCCGTCATCGGGCGGTAAATGACGCCGATGAAGCGCTCGAGTCGGGGCTCAAGCAGAGCCTGGCTCAGCTGCTCATTCTGCCCCTCACGCAGGTCGAGGAGAAACCGCTCAACGCCTGAGTCGTGAGACATTCGCTCGTAACTCCCGGCGAGCGACGGCCGCACCTTCTTCACCTCCATAGGATCGTCCCAGTCGGTCGCGGCCGCAACCGTTCCGGTGTGGGTGCCGAAGCCGATCAAACGTGCCTCGTGCTTGAAGCGATCTTTGCAGAGCTGCCCGATGTTGAGCTCGTCCCGGATCTGCCCCATCTCGGTCGCGGCGGCATTGCCGATGTGGCTGTTGTGCGCCCACACGATCGCTTTCGACTCCGGGCCTTTGGCCTCCAGCAACTGGCAGAGCGTCTCGAACATGTGCGTGTCGCGCAGGTTCCAGCTCTCGGCCGCCCCATGATACATGACGCGGTAATAAGCCTCTGCGTTCTTGACGAGCCGGGCGTTTGCGGCGGCGTCTAGATACTCGTCGCCGTCTTCGCCGACATATTCATATCGCTTCTGAAGAAGCTCCCGAAGCATCTGCACAACCGGCTGCTCGCATTGCGCGAAGCCGCGCGTCATGGCCATGCGGCCATAACCCTGCGGGTTCTTGGCATAAGGCTGGAGGCAGCCGTATCGCTCCCGCGCCACGCTCGCAGCCTCGGGATCGACATCATCAAGATAGTCGATGACCGCCCGGATTGACCCGCCGAGATTGTAGAGGTCCAGACCGTAAAAGCCGGCCATCTCCTCCTGCCCACACGCGTCATTGTGACGCTTCATCCAGCGAACAAATGCGTCAACATCGGTGTTGCGCCACATCCAGGTGGGGAAGCGCTGGAACGGCGCCTCCTCCCCTTCCCTGCCCTGGCGGCCACGCACGTAGCGGTCGATGCTTGCGGCGTCTGGCCAGTCGGCTTCCACAGCAACGATGTTGAAGCCGTGCTCCTCGATGAGGCGCTTGGAAATGGCCGCACGTGCGCGGTAGAATTCGGACGTGCCGTGGCTCGCCTCGCCCAGCAGCACCACGCGCGCGTCCGCAAAGCGGTCGAACAAGGCACCGAATGCAGGGTCGTCGAAGTCGGGCAGGGGTTCGGCAGCGTCACGGATCAGATCCGGCAGCGGGCACGGATCCGACGGTCTGCCTTGTTCATTCCAGGCATGGGCGCCGATCAGCGGCACGAAGCGGACCGCGCCAAGCTCCTCCTGCTCATATTCGTCATCGCCTGTGCGCACCACCTTGAGCAGCTTCTGCACCTCGTGCGGTTCGCCAACGGGCATCAGCAGCCGCCCGCCCACGGTCAGCTGCTGGAGCAGTATTTCGGGTACGTGCGAGCCGCTCGCGGAAACGATAATGGCCTCGAACGGGCCTTTTTCCGGAAACCCCCTGCTCCCGTCGCCTTCGTAGATCGAGACGTTCTCATAGCCCAGGCTTGCCATGCGATTGCCCGCGAGCTGCGCAAGCTCCGGTTGCCGTTCAATGGCAATCACCTCGTCGACGATCTGTGACAGGATCGCGGCCGCATAACCGGAGCCGGCGCCCACCTCGAGCACCTTGTCGCTGCCCTCGAGCTCGGCTGCTTCAAGCATCAGAGCGACGATGTACGGCTGCGAGATGGTCTGGTCGGCTTCGATCGGCAGCGGCGAATCCTCGTAAGCGAATTCCTGCACATGCTCCGGAACGAACTGCTCGCGCGGGACCGCCCGAAAGGCGTCGAGGATGCGCCCGCCGCTTATGCCACGTGCGGCGATCTGCCGCTCCACCATTCGCTCCCGCGCCGCCAGAAAATCCGCCATTGCTTCACTCCTCACCGGGCAAACGGGTGCAGCGCATGGGCGTTCCAGTTCAGGATCGGGTGATGGAGAGCCCTACCGAATCGATAATCCGTCTTCATGAAGCCAGCGCTTCGTCTCGCTGCTTGCGCCACGTGGTTCGGCTAGCGCGAGCAGTTCTCCACCTGCGCGCTGGAGTTCATCCAAGTCTCGCCCGAGGCATGTGATCGATCAAATCAATCCAGCGAGCGGGCTCGACGGATCGGCGTAGCGGCGCTTTGCCATTCGGCCGGCGCGGTAAGCCAGGCGCCCGGCTTCAACGGCATGGCGCATCGCCCGCGCCATCATCACCGGGTTTTTTGCTTCGGCGATGGCCGTGTTCATGAGAACGCCGTCGCAGCCAAGCTCCATCGCCACCGCAGCATCCGAAGCCGTGCCGACTCCAGCGTCGACGAGCACGGGCACCCTGGCATTCTCAACCATGATCCGGATCATTACTTGGTTCTGGAGCCCCAGGCCGGACCCGATCGGAGCCCCCAGCGGCATGATCGCCACCGCTCCTGCATTTTCAAGTCTCTTGGCCGCAATGGGATCGTCGGCGCAGTAGACCATCGACTCGAAGCCTTCCTTGGCCAGGATCTCGGTTGCGCGCAGGGTCTCGATCATGTCGGGGTAAAGCGTCTTGGCCTCGCCTAGCACTTCAAGTTTCACCAGCGTCCATCCGCCGGCTTCACGGGCCAGCCGAAGCGTCCGGATCGCATCCTCGGCAGTGAAGCAGCCGGCGGTGTTGGGCAGGTATGTATATGTCTTCGGGTCGATATAGTCGGTCAGCATCGGCTGTCCCGGATCCCCGATATTGACGCGCCGCACAGCGACGGTGACGATCTCCGCGCCCGAGGCCTCCACAGCAGCGGCGTTCTGCTCAAAGGTCTTATACTTGCCCGTTCCAACGATGAGTCGTGAACGGAAGCTGCGGCCAGCGACGCTCCAGCGGTCATCATCGAGCCGCAGACCATGATCGCCGCCACCGACGAAAGTGACGATCTCGTAATCGTCACCATCGGCGATGGTGACTTCGGCCAGGGTCGAGCGCGGCACGATCTCCATGTTTCGCTCCACCGCCACCTTGGTAGGCTCCAGCCCCAGCTCCAGCGCGAGCTCAGCCAGCGTCATCCCCTTCGGCACACGCCGATGCTGGCCATTGACGGTGATCGAGAAGGTGTCGTCGTAAACCACTTGGCAAATCTCCGGGATTGGATTGCCCCCGCCACCGCCATATAGCGCTCCCCATGGCGACGCTACCGACCATCTTTGTCCTGAACGGACCAAACCTCAACCTGCTCGGCACGCGCGAGCCCGAGATTTACGGGGCCGATACGCTCGACGACATTGCCGGGGCACTGGAAGACCGCGCCCGCGCCCTCGGCGTGCGCATAGACATGCGGCAGTCGAACCATGAGGGCCACCTGATCGACTGGCTCCACGAGGCAAATGCCACCGGCGCGAAAGCCGTGATCCTGAACGCGGGGGCCTTTACGCACACCTCGATTGCGCTCCACGATGCTTTGAAGTCGATCCGGGTTCCCGTGGTCGAAGTTCACCTTTCGAATCCGCACGCGCGTGAGGCTTTCCGCCACAGGAGCTTCGTTGCGCCGGTGGCTCGGGGGACCATCGCCGGCTTCGGAGCAATGGGTTACGAGCTTGCTCTGGACGCGGCCGCTCGTCTCTGACAAGGCGCGCAAGGGTCCTCATCGAACCACCCCGGTGAGTGGCCAAACAGGGGAAAAGAGAGTCCGATGGCCGATACGACGCGCGGCGCTGAGGGCATGAAGGTCGATCCCGGCCTCGTGCGCCAGCTGGCTGAGTTGCTTACCGACAGCGATCTTTCCGAAATTGAAGTGCAAGACGGGGCGCGGCGGATTGTCGTGAAACGCACCGTGGCAGCGCCCGCCGCGCCGGTCTACGCGCCCGCGCCGCAGGCGCCTGCCCACGCTCCCGCCTTTCCGGCGCCGGCGTCGGCTGCGCCGGGAGATGTCGGCGCCAACCATCCCGGTGCGGTCAAGTCTCCGATGGTCGGCACCGTCTATCTTTCGGCTGAGCCCGGCGCAAAGCACTTCGTCGGCCCGGGCGACAAAGTCAGCCAGGGCGATACCCTGCTCATCATTGAGGCGATGAAGGTGATGAATCCCATCACAGCGCCGCGATCCGGCACCGTGGCTCAGGTTCTGGTCGATAACGGGCAGCCGGTTGAATATGATCAGCCGCTCGTCATCGTCGAGTAAGCGACAGATGACGATCAAGAAGGTGCTGATCGCGAACCGCGGCGAAATCGCGCTCCGTATTCATCGCGCCTGCCATGAAATGGGCATCAAGACAGTCGCAGTGCATTCAACTGCGGACACGGACGCAATGCACGTTCGCCTTGCCGACGAGGCCGTCTGCATCGGCCCGCCGCCCGCGGCCGACAGTTATCTCAACATCCCGAATATCATCTCGGCAGCCGAGATTGCCCACGCCGACGCGATCCACCCCGGCTACGGCTTCCTTTCCGAGAACGCGCGCTTCGCCGAGATCGTTGAGCTCCACAATATCATCTGGATAGGGCCGAAGCCCGAGCACATCCGCATCATGGGCGACAAGGTCGAAGCAAAGCGGACGGCCGCCCGGCTCGGCCTTCCCCTCGTGCCGGGTTCTGACGGGCCGGTCGAAAGCATAGCCGAAGCCAAGGCGATTGCAGCCGAAACGGGATACCCGGTGATCATCAAGGCGGCGTCCGGCGGCGGCGGTCGCGGCATGAAGGTCGTGCAGACCGAAGACCAGCTCGAGGTTTTGATGATGCAAGCGGGCTCGGAGGCCAAAGCTGCCTTCGGTGACGCCACCGTCTACATCGAAAAATATCTTGGCAACCCGCGCCACATCGAGTTTCAAGTGTTCGGCGACGGTCAAGGCCAGGCGATCCATTTGGGCGAGCGGGATTGCTCGCTCCAGCGGCGCCACCAGAAGGTGCTCGAAGAAGCCCCCTCGCCTGTCATCACCCCTGAAGAACGCGACCGGATGGGCGGCATCGTTGCCAAGGCGATGTCGGACATGGAGTATCGCGGAGCCGGCACAATCGAGTTTCTGTACGAGAATGACGAATTCTACTTCATTGAGATGAACACGCGGCTCCAGGTCGAGCATCCGGTGACGGAGATGATCACCGGAATGGACCTGGTTCGCGAGCAGATCCGCATTGCGAGCGGCGAAACCCTCTCTTGCAGGCAGGATCAGATCGAGCTTCGCGGACACGCGATCGAATGCCGCATCAATGCTGAGGACCCCCAGACCTTTGCCCCGTCGCCCGGCCTCGTGAAGAACTTCGTCGCGCCAGGAGGCATGCACGTGCGCGTCGATAGCGGCCTTTATGGCGGCTACCGAATCCCTCCTTATTACGACAGCATGATCGCCAAGCTGATCGTCTACGGCACGACTCGCGAACGCTGCATCATGCGCCTGAAACGCGCGCTCGAGGAGTTCGTGGTGGAGGGCGTCAAAACGACGATCCCGCTCCACCAGAAGCTCGTAAAAGATCCGGAGTTTCTCGCCGGCGATTATACGATTAAGTGGCTCGAGAACTGGCTGGCGCAGACCGACGAGCAAGGCTGAAGGATGAAACGCCAGCCGCTCGAACGGGAGCTCGGCCGCGGCAGCTGCGAGGGCAAGTCAGACACTTTGCTGCAGTGCAGCAACAAATTTGGATCCCGACGCGTTCTTTGCCTGACGCCCCTCTCCGGGCCCGTTCAGTAAGGACTCAAATGCGCCTCGGCAAAACGATTTCATCTCTCGTCAAAGCTCAGCGGAACCTCAGCGAACCGGAAGGCCAGTCTCGCCTTTCCGAGGTTGCCGACTTCTATCCCAATCCCGGCAATCTGCACGGCTTTCTCTATGTGCCCGACGGGCTCACCGGACCCGCGCCGCTCGTTGTGGTTCTTCATGGTTGTACACAGAATGCCGCAGGGTACGATCAGGGGTCCGGGTGGTCGCGGCTGGCAGAACGGCATGGATTTGCCGTGCTCTTTCCGGAGCAGCAGCGGTCGAACAACCAGAATTTGTGCTTCAATTGGTTCAGCCCCGAGGACACGCAGCGCGGTATCGGCGAAGCGGCTTCGATCCGGTCGATGATCGAAGCGACGATCAAGACTCATCCAATCGATCCTGCCCGGATCTTCGTGACCGGCCTTTCGGCAGGAGGCGCGATGACTTGCGTGATGCTCGCGACATATCCCGAGCTGTTCGCAGGCGGCGCGGTGATTGCTGGGGTCCCCTATGGCTGCGCCTCGAACCTGGGCCAGGCATTCGAGTGCATGTCCGGGCGTCTCCCCGCCCAGGGCGCGGAGCTGGCCGCAAGCGTCCGAAGAGCATCGTCGCACCAAGGTCCGTGGCCGCGGGTCTCCGTTTGGCACGGGAGCGAGGATCGGATGGTAGCGCCAAGCAACGGCCAAGCCGTTATTCGGCAATGGGCCGAGCTTCATGGTGTGGGCGATGAACCGAGCAGCTCCGAGCTCGTCGGCGGGTACCCGCGGCGTACCTGGACGGGGCCTCAAGGCGAAGCGGTGATCGAGGAATATGTCATCACCGGGATGGCGCACGGCACTCCGCTGATGCCCGGTACGGACGAGGGCCAATCGGGCGAAGCGATGGCGCATATGCTGGACGTGGGGCTGAGCTCGACGGACCGGATTGCAAGCTTCTTCGGCATCGCGCCGGAGCCCGCAGAGCATGACAGGCGGCCTGCAAAGAAACCCCAAGCAGCCAAGCCGCGGCCGCAAGCACGTCCCGCAATCCGTCTGCCGGACGCGGAGCCTGCGGCTGGCGTTCAGAAGGTCATCGAGGATGCGCTTCGTAGCGCCGGGTTGATGCGCTGATGCTGTCGATGCTCCCTCAGCAGGATTGGCGGAGCGCCCGGGCCACAGCCGGGAGCAAGACGAAGCGAGAAGCTCGCAATCGGTTCCCGCTCGCTTTTCTTCTGCTCCTGGCCAGCTGCGGGGAGCCTGAGCCCGCCAAACCTACGGCTCAGGCCTATGACCGCTTCATTGGCCAGCTCGAAGCGAACGAAGCCGACGCGGATGCTGCGACGATTGCGCAAGCGCGTGCCGCGGAGCAAGAGCGTGAGGCGGCATTCGAGGAACGGCTGAAGAAGGCCCAATAGCGTTTGGCGCTATGCTCCCTTGGAGGAACCAGGACGGCAGACGCCCTTGTCGCTGCTTGGAAGCTTGGTGTTAGCAAGTTCAAGGATTAGGAATGTCGTTGAAGGATCAAGAAAGATCAGGACCGCCGGGCGGACCAAGCCGGTGCTCAGCTCGGAGCTCTAAAGCACATCGCCGAACATAAGCCAGAGCACGGCGAACCAGGCGGCGAGCGCCGTTACGCCCACCAGCCACCACAGCCACCGCAGACGGCTTATCAAAGTCGGCTTGTCGTGTTCCATCTGCGGCGACATACAAGAACGAGGCCACAAAATCAGCGGTTAAACCTTGGACCCGAGCCAGATCACGTGCCGAGCGCCGCGCCGGCTCCCATTGGACCGCACCACGACCTCTTCGACACGCAGACCAGCGCGGGTGAGCCGCTGGCTAAAGCCCTGGTCCGGAGCCGACGACCAGACGGCGAGCACACCGCCGGAGCATAGCGCCGCCTTGGCGTTGGTGAGGCCCTTCCTGTCGTAAAGGCGATCATTGGCCTTGCGGGTCAGCCCCTCCGGACCGTTGTCGACATCCAGAAGGATTGCGTCATACGCCGATCGCGCGGAACCGATCAGGGCCCCGATATCCGTCTCGACGATGGTGACACGCGGGTCCCTGAGGCTGTCGCCGAAAAGATGCGCCATTGGCCCGCGCCCCCAAGCGACCACCGCGGGGACAAGCTCAGCCACGGTCACGCTTGCGTCCTTACCCAAAGCGGCAAGCGCGGCGCGCAGGGTAAACCCCATCCCGAGCCCGCCAATCAGCATCTTTGGTTTCAGCCGGCCCGCGATGCGCTCACAAGCCAGGGTGG
>JADDQD010000257.1 GCA_016781555.1 Pseudomonadota bacterium
GATTTCCTCCGCCCACTGCTCCAAAATTACTCCGCCCTTTTCACAGAAGCTGAGGGATAACATCACCATAGCCTTCGGGAGGCGTTTTTTAGGTTAATCCTGCAGTGAATTACATATCCCCAGCTGTGGATGCCGTGCGCCCTTGCCGCTAGGGTTGATCCAAGCTCGGTCAGGGAGTGAGGGATGGTGCCTTGAACGATCACAACGCTTTCCAGCACGCGGTCTCCACATTCGGGCGAACCACCAAGGCGAAGTTCAAGGGCGGAGGAGCAACCGGGGCTCCAGAAGATCAGCTCCGCGCACCCCTTGAGACCTTGATGCTCTCCCTCGCAGAGCTTGGGGGAACACCGAGCGGCGCTGTCACCATGGTTGGCGAGACTACCCTCTCCGGTCTGGGCACCCGGCCCGATTACGCAGTGTCAATTCGAGGAACACTCATTGGCTTCATCGAGGTGAAGGCCCCAGGCAAGGGAGCTGATCCTCGCCACTTCCGTGACCCCCATGACCGGGCACAATGGGAGAAGCTCAAGTCACTGCCGAACCTGCTCTACACGGACGGCAATGGCTTCAGCCTGTGGCGTCATGGTGATCTTGTCTCCGTCGTCCCCATGGATGGCGATGTCGAGACCTCGGGGACCGATCTGACAGCACCAACAGAGCTTCTTGGTCTTGTCACAGATTTCCTGACCTGGAGCCCGACACCAGCACGCAATGCGCGACAGCTCGCTGACCAGTCTGCACGTTTATGCAGGCTTCTGCGTGATGAGGTCACAGAGCAGCTCGCCGCCGGCAACGTCGATCTTGCCAATCTTGCAGTTGACTGGAGAAGCTTGCTCTTTCCCGAGGCGACTGATGCCCAATTTGCCGATGGTTATGCGCAGGCAGTCACGTTCGGTCTGCTCGTGGCACGTGCGCGTGGGATCTCCCTCGCCAGTGGCATCGGAAGTGCGGCCCACCTCCTCCGCCAGTCGAATTCGTTGATCGGCACCGCACTTCTCCTCCTGACTGATGGCCAGAACCAGGAAGCTCTACGAACATCACTCGCCACCCTGACGCGGGTCCTCGATGTGGTGGATTGGGCAACGGTGAGCCGAGGTGATCCTGATGCCTGGCTCTACTTCTACGAGGAGTTCCTGGCCGTCTACGACAACACCCTCCGCAGGCGGACAGGCTCGTACTACACCCCCCCCCCGAGGTCGTCAGCGCCATGGTGCGCCTTGTGGACGAGGCCTTGGCAAGTCCAGCACGGTTCAACCGCCCTCTTGGCCTTGCATCGTCCGACGTGACGCTTGCCGATCCTGCGGTTGGCACAGGCACCTTCCTGCTGGGCGTCCTGCGCCGCATCGCCTCGATCGTGGAGGAAGATCAGGGTGCGGGTGCCATCGGTCCAGCAATTGCCGCGGCTGCCGAGCGCCTGTTCGGTTTCGAGCTTCAGTTTGGACCCTTCGCCGTGGCACAGCTCCGACTGCTTGCTGAGATGCAGGCGCTCACGCATCGGACGGTCCCGCCAACGCTGCGCCTCTTCATCACCGACACCCTCGGTGACCCCTTTGTTGAGGAGACGCATCTTCCACAAATTCTACAGCCGATTGGACAATCGCGGCGAGATGCGAACCGGGTGAAGCGCACGCAACCCATCACCGTCGTCCTAGGCAACCCGCCCTACAAGGAGAAGGCACGGGGGCGTGGTGGATGGGTTGAACACGGCTCCGATGGTCGAGAGGCTCCACTGGATCGCTGGATGCCACCGCCTGAGTGGGGGGTCTCCGCCCACGCCAAGCACCTGCGGAACCTCTACGTCTACTTCTGGCGCTGGGCGACCTGGAAGGTCTTCGGCTCCGGCCTCAACGCATCAACAGGACTAGAGGAGAGGGATCAGGAGGGGATCGTCTGCTTCATCACAGTATCCGGCTTCCTCAACGGGCCGGGGTTCGAGCGAATGCGTGATGATCTCCGCCGTTCTGCGAGCGAGATCTGGGTGATTGACTGCTCGCCCGAGGGTCATCAGCCCGATGTGCCGACACGGATCTTCCAAGGCGTGCAGCAGCCTGTCTGCATTGTGCTTGCGGCACGGACCCGGAGAACTGACCCCGAAACGCCAGCTCGTGTGCGATTTCGTGCCCTGCCAGAAGGCCGCCGCGAGGGGAAATTCACCGCGCTCGCGGATCTCTCGCTCGATAATGCGGGATGGCGGGATGTGCCAAGTGGGTGGCGCGATCCCTTCCTACCTGGTGCAGCTGGAGCCTGGGCCACCTTCCCGCTGCTCTCCGACATCTTCATCTATGATGGCTCTGGGGTCATGCCCGGCCGGACCTGGGTGATCGCACCCGATGCGGCCTCGCTGCGGGAGCGTTGGACGCGGCTCGTAAGGGAAACCGACCCTGTGAAGAAGGAGGAGCTGTTTTACCCGCACCTACGGAATGGCCAGCCCGGCGACAAGCACATTCGCAAGAGGGTCGTAAAGGGTCTGACCGGCCATACGCACCGCGCGATCCCAGTGATCGACGATCGGGGAGCCTGCGTGGAGCCGACCCGGTATGGCTTTCGGTCTTTCGACCGGCAGTGGATCATTCCCGATGCTAGGCTCATCAACCAGCCAAACCCGACGTTATGGGAGACGCATTCAGCCCGACAGGTCTTACTAACCGCCCCAGAGGATCGCGCGCCTTCGTCAGGGCCGGCGATCACCTTCTCCGCCGCGATACCTGACCTGCACCACTACAACGGTCGCGGAGGCCGTGTGCATCCCCTCTGGCGAGATGCAGCCGGTCAGCACTCGAACATCCGTTCTGCCTTCCTCTCGCATCTGAGGTTCGTCTACGGACACCCGGTCGGGACTGAGGATGTGATGGCCTACATCGCCGCTGTTCTAGCCCACCCGGCCTTCGTCAGCCGCTTCGAGACCGATCTCGTTCAACCAGGTCTCCGGGTACCGCTCACGGCAGACGCTCGTCTATTCGATGAGGCGGTGGCACTCGGTCGCGAGGTAGTCTGGCTGCACTGCTACGGGGAGCGGTTCGTTGACCCTGGCGCTGGGCGGCCCGCTCGATCTCCTCGGATGGCAAGGGGCGAGGGGCCAACGATCTCAGCCGAAAGAGGCATCCCGTCAGCACCGGAGCCTCTGCCTGACGAGATTGAATACGACGCCACGACGCGCCGCCTGCGCGTAGGTCGCGGCTTCATCGACAACGTGGACCTGCGAGTGTGGGCCTATGAGGTGTCCGGCAAGCAGGTGATCCTGCAGTGGTTCAGCTATCGGCGTCTCGACCGCACGCGCCCAGTCATGGGTGACCGTCGTCCACCATCACCCCTTGATCGGGTGCAGCCGGAGGGGTGGTTGACCGAATACACCACGGACCTGCTCGATCTCCTCCATGTCCTCGGCCGCCTTGTGGCCCTGGAGGAGCGTCAGGCCGACCTGCTCGACCGCATCTGTGCTGGTCCCCTCCTCACGGGGGAGGCACTCCGAGCCGCTGGAGCATTGGAGGGTGAGGGTGGGCTCACTCCAGCTGCAGCAGATCCCGATCAGGCGGACCTGTTCGGTTTCGGGGGTAGTTGACCCGAGCTATGGCCACAGCACTGTCAATTTTTCTCAGTTTTAGCTGACGCCCCGGAGTGGTTCCGCAGCACCTCTTCCGACATCCTCACAGGGGCAGCTAAGGTCGATAGAGTGTTCGTCAATTCCCCGGCCGTGTCCTAAGGGATCGCCGTTTGTAAAGGTTGCCCCCCTCGTAATTTGAAAGTTTCAGCGAGATCCCGCGCAGCCGCGCCCCCGTGCACCCCACCCTCCTCGCATAAGGTTCCTAAAGGGAGAGGGTGAGGGAGGGTGGCTGGTGGCCCCGCAATTTGGCCAAGGGATGCCCCGTCTAGCCGCCTAGAATGGCCTGTGGCGGCGATCTGTTGTTGTAGAGGGGGCAAGGCTCTATCGTGCTCTGCCTCCTCCACAAAAGGACCCGGTCCTGACCAACCCCTTGATCCTGAAACTTGGACGCCGCGACCGCCTCTCCGACGAGGAGAAGCGGGTGCTGGAGGGCGCTATTGTGCGCACGACCGCCTTCCAGGCCGACGAGGACATGGTGCGGGAGGGCGACCGCCCGAGCGACAGCAAGCTCCTCCTCGAGGGCTTCGCGGCCCGCTACAAGATCCTCCACAACGGCAAGCGCCAGATCACGAGCATCCACGTCCCCGGCGACTTCGTGGACCTACACAACTTCACGCTCAAGGTGATGGATCACGCCATCTTCGCGATGAGCCCGTGCAAGGTCGCCGTCGTGCCCCACGAGGTCCTGCACCGGATCACGGAGGAGCATCCCCACCTCACGCGGCTTCTGTGGCTGAACACGACCATAGACGGAGCCATCCACCGCCAGACGCTCGTCAATCTCGGGCGGCAGGCGGCGCTCGGCCAGCTCGCCCATCTCCTCTGCGAGCTGTTCGTGCGCCTGGAGGTGGTCGGTGAGACGGAGGACTACAGCTTCCGCCTGCCCATCACTCAGTCGGAGTTGGGCGACGCGCTCGGGCTCTCGACGGTTCATGTGAACCGCACCCTCCAGGAGCTTCGGAGTCAGGGATTGCTGACATGGCGCGGGAACCTCGTGGTGATCGAGGACTGGGAGCGCCTGTGTGAGGTCGCCCAGTTCGATCCCGTCTACCTGAACTTGGAGCATCAGCCCCGCTGAGGGCCAAACGGCGGGGCTGTCTCCTACGCCACAGGGGAGAGGCCGGGTAACTCTGTCCGCTCGAAGATGGAGGACAGTTTCGCCACCAGCACCCGCTGTCCGGCCTCGTCCTTCACCTCGATCACGACCTCATGCGGGTTGCCATCGCGCAGGAGGTCTTTGGCAATCTCGCCAAGGACGCAGCCAGCCTCCTGCTGAACCGCTTCGATCCCGTCCAGCTCCACGCCCGTGTCATCGGTCGTGAACACCGCGCCATCATGGATGTCGAAGTAGTAGCAGGGCATAGCAAATATGAACCAGATCCCGGCAGTAATTGTTCCGGGCGCTAAGCATGGACAACAATCCCTGCCTCGCACGTGCGCGAATGCGCCGCCGTAATTCGCATACGGCCGTTCATGGAATAGGACCCAAAGCTTTGCGTGAGAGCCTCCTTAGGGCTCGGGCTGGCCGCCATCAGTAATGGTTATGCCCTCCGCCCTTGGCTGGGGCCTCAATCAAGACCTACCACCTCACCCCGAAATATAGATTGAAGGCTCACTGGCGAGCCTAGGACTGGTGGCGCGGTAGCGCGCCTAGGAACCTGCTCGGCTAAGGCGCACTAACGCGCCTGGCGGAGGCGCGGTAGCGCGCCCGGGGTTAGCTTTTGGGCGAGTACCCTCCCGTGGCTTTGAGGCGTGAAGGAGAGCTGCGTTTGCATGCTCAGGGGATGTGATGCGCTTCCACTCATGGGTTGGCTCGGGACTCTTCCCCCGGCCGGTCACATAGGTGAGGCGATAGAGCGAAGGCTGCCGAAATGTGGATGTCACGTAGCCTTTGCGAACAATCTCGATGAAGCCAAGCGCTTTGCACTCGCGGAGGGCGCGAGGTATCGAAGCGCGTCGAACCCCTGCTTTTTCAAAATCACCGTATGGGCAGGGGAGTTCACCATTGAGCGTCCCTCCGTGCCTCATGTGCTCAACCTCTAACCGGTCCAGGATACGACGAGCATTATCGGGCAAGGCCGCCCAGGCAGGGGACTCGCGCATCTCAAGGAGGTGGCCAACGAACGCCCCATTGAAGCTGTTGCGCTTGCGCTTGCGGCTCATGCGACATCTCCCTGCTGAGACTGGAGCTGCGTCACTGCCAGCTCTATGGCGGCTGCGAGGCCTGCCAGATCGCGCGCCACCCGGTCAGAGGTGATGCCCTTGCGGGCCATGGTCTTTGCCTGGACCTCCAGCTGATGTGCCAAGCACCGTTGCCGACTGCGCTCTTCGGGATCGGAAAGCATGCGGGCGGCTTGCCTCGCAATGTAGGAGCTGCGGCGGTGGCTCGGGAAGGGGAGCACCTCGGCCGTCATGCCCTGCTCCCAGAGCTTGAGCCGCAGGTCTGTGCCTCGCGTTCTGCGAGCCAACGCTCGGCTGCCTCGCGTCGAATGAGAACCCGGCGGCCGATCCTGATCAGCGGTGGGGCGTCACCTTGCTCCACCAGCTTGTAGATCAACCGCTTCGAGACGCCGACCATCTGGGCGAACTCGGACAGGGATAGCGTTGCGCAGGACATAGGTAGCCCCTGGAGTGAGCTGGATTGAGCACTCGGGGGGTGGGGAGCTGGGCCCAGCCGCTCTCACAGCCGGGAGGGGGCGCATTCCACCTAGTCCGGCCTTGAGCTTATACCATTGCGCATCTGAGTGCACGTCTATGTTCACGGTTTGTCCAGGTTGCTCCTGGGGGCTAGGCGAGGCATGTCACACACATACGTTGGTACGTGTGAGACGGAGCGCCATGGCCCAAGGATCTTTCGTCGCCTACTACCGGGTCAGCACTGATCGGCAGGGCCGGAGCGGTCTTGGCCTGGAGGCGCAGCAGAAGGCCGTGCAGGACTACCTCAACGGCGGCGCATGGCAGCTCGTGGGGGAGTTCACGGAAACGGAGAGCGGGCGCAAAGATGCGCGGCCGGAGCTAGCGAAGGCGCTGGCGCTCTGCCGGAAGCGGAAGGCGCGGCTCGTCATCGCCAAACTGGATCGACTCTCGCGCAACCTGGCCTTCATCGCCCAGCTCATGGATGCGGGGGTGGAGTTCATCGCGGTCGATAACCCGCACGCCAACAAGCTGACGATCCACATTCTCGCTGCCGTGGCGCAGCACGAGCGGGAGATGATCGCGGAGCGCACCAGGGCAGCCCTACAGGCCGCGAAGACCCGTGGTGTCCGTCTCGGCCGATATGGTGCCGAGCGGCTGGCCTTGGCCAATCGGCAGGAGGCAGTCGAACGAGCCGAGGCCCTCCGACCGGTGCTGCGAGGCTTCCAGGCTCAAGGGCTGTCGGCGCGGGGCATGGCAGCGGAACTGAACCGCCGGGGGGTGCCAACGCCTCAGGGCAAGCAATGGCATACTCAGACTGTCATACGGGTTATGCAGCGTATCGTGTAATAGTCGAGTTCAGGAGCTAGCTGCACTCGTGGAGCAAGATGGAGTTAAGGGCGGAGATCCAATGACCAATAGCTGGATCTGTCGCTGTCATTGTAACTATGCCATTATTTCGAAAGTTATCATGATTGTTAACACGCACAATATCAAATGAATTATTAGAGTATTCTTGAACTCCATAGCGCTCCCATGAAGCCGATGTGGTGCCATTGAGGGCACCATATACATCTTTAACCTTTACAATATTCATTCCATAAGCTGCACAAGCGATCAAAATCGTATCTGCATTGAACGGCCAAGGCTGATCCACCAACTTTGATTCTTTTGAGAATGGCTTGGCAAATTTAATAGGCAGATCCCGATATCTAGGATCACGCGCGAGGAACAACTTCGGACGGTCCCGCCATTCCTGAGCGGCAGTGGGCCTAGCTATGAAGGTGTCACCAAGTCGCTCCTGGGCGGCGCTGGGGATAGCTACAAAGATGCCACTAAACATGGCAGCAATGATGGGGCTGTAGTTCATTGTAATCCTAACGCGGATGGAGGCTCTTGATTGATTGTCTATCAGGCTCATGAGATGAGGTCCAAGCGGCTTCTCGCGAGAGCGACTACATAGAGCGTGCCGCTGCGGACAAGGCTGGTGCTGCCGATCATCTGCGAACGGTACCCGGGGGCGAGTGGACGGCCGTGCAGGTTGGGCGCATCCTGGCGCGGCCCGCGTAAATTTTACTGATCATCAACCAATTCTGTCCGAGGGTACGTGCCCCGGTCGGCCACGTGGCTGACCTCCGGTCGACCACTGTATGACCTCCGGCCGGATCGTGAGGCCCGACCATGGACGACCGGCTGCTGACGTACCCCGAACTCGCGGAGGCCCTCGGCCGGTCTGAAGAGGCCGCGCGGCAGCTCGCCAAGCGTCGTCGCTGGCGTCGGATCATCTCCAATGAGGATGGGCGCGCCCGCGTTGCCGTCCCTATGGAGTTCCTCGACGCGCCGCGACCGCCGGTCGAACCCCGGACGGCCGACCGGTCGAACCCCGGACGGCCGGAGGTCGACCACCCGGCCGTTGAGACGGAGGCAGCCGGGGACGCCCGAGCCTTGATCGCTTTCCTTGAGGCTCGTGTTGCTGAGATGAGCGGGGAGCTGAGGGAAGCTCGCTCTGACCTCAGGACGGCTCATACCACCGTCGCCGAGCTGACCGCACAGGCCGCTCGCGTCGAGGGTCTCGAAGCTCTTCTAGCCGCAGAGCGTGAGCGCATAGAGGAGTTGAAGGAGGCCGAGCGCCAGCGCGCTGATCAGACTCGACAGATGGCAGAGGACGCGCGGCACCGTGTTGAGGAGATGAAGGCTGAGCGGGACAAATGGGCTGCCGCCGTTGAAGCCGCCCAACAACAGATCGCGCACCTCACCGACAAGGCCGTATCACTTGAGAAGCGGCGCGGGTGGTGGCCATTCAGGCGGGCGGGTTAGATGTGCCTCATTGGTACCAGTGCCTTGCCCCCGCTGTGGCGCTTGATTGACTTCACTGCCCACTGAGGGCCGAATGCAGCCTGGCTGATTTGCAGGAGAGTCGAGCCTAGGAAACACAAAACCCGCCTTGTTAGGGCGGGCTCATGTCCGGCCGGAGCCGGGGAAACATCATCTGCTTGGCGGCGATGATCCTCTCCGACAACCCGGCCTCCCGTCAAGTGGGAAACGACGTTTCTCACAACGGCGGAGCCATGCGCGCGCCTGTGGCGGGTCCAACCGACCCGAAGGGGAACCCATGCCCGCTGTTCAACACCTGCTTGCCTTCGCCCGGCCGCTCGCAGCGCGGGTGAGATCCGTGCGCCGCAACTTCTCGCCATCCTCAGATGTGAGGATACCGTACCGGCTCCCTCATGACGTGCGGGACCGGCTTGCGCTGGCGCTGACACCCTTCCGCAACCGGGATGCGGCCTTCGCCCTGGCGGTTTTCCTGGCGCGGTTCTGGAGCGTTCCCAGCCGTGTGGCGAGTGCCTTCCCGATCGACCGCCGGGCGCTTGCCGATCATGACAGCCTGGAGCTGACCGAGGCACGGGTGAGAGGCGCGATCGGCACCCTGGAGGCCGTGGGGTTCCTTGAAAGGTCCATCCCGCCCTCCGGCTCCCGCTACAAGGCGACGGAGGAGGGCCTGCGCCGCAAGCCGATCCTGTTTGTGTTCGGGGCCGAGTATGCCCCGGCCTTCCAGGCAGCTAACAGACGGGCTCAGGCGGCCCGTGGCGGCGATCGGCGCGCGCGCCGGCCCATCACATCGGCCAGCGCTCCGCGGCCGTCTGTGGCCCTCCTAGAGGCTTGTCGCACTAACTCGCCCAAAAGCAAAATCCAGGCGGAAGCCAAGGTGCTTATGGGTGAGCTAACAAGCGGCCTTCCTGCTCAACCCTCTGCCCCTACTGCCCTAGACCTCGCCTTGCAGCGGCTGCGCGAAGGGGTTTTCGGCAAGTGCAAGCCGAGGCTCGGATCCGGTGGCGCATGAAACATCCACATAAGGGTGACAGATCGAGCACGGGCGGTAGGACATCCTCACTCGATGGGATCTGCAGAAGTGTAGAGGGCG